>NZ_CADCWT010000087.1 GCF_902806485.1 Candidatus Frankia alpina
ATTTACGATCCCGGCGATCTGATTCGAATCAGCCATGGCGAGTTTCGGAAAAACTCCCTGGTGCCGATGTCCCACGCGCCTTCGGGAAGATCGAATACGTTACCCGACTGTACCGACACGCGGTTGGCGAACACCGGGCACGGATCGCCCACCGCCCGATAGCGTGGATGTTCACAAAGCAAGTCCCAGAAGGGATCCCAGGAGCGCCCGAAGTGGCGAACCTCTCCCTGCAACCAGCCCACGTTGCTGGTGGACCGCTCAAACAGAGTGATCTCTTGACACAGCGGCAGCATGGCCAAAGCCGGGCACAGGTTCGGCCCCGAGCCCAGGTCGAGCCCCTTGCGGGTCTCGCCGGCCGGCGCCAGGTCCGCGAAGAAGTCCCGGACCAGTTCGAGGATCTGCCGGTCGTCCGGGCGCAGGGTCTCATAGTTATGACGCAGGTAGGACGCCGTATCGAACTCGTCCCACGGAAAATCGGCGTTACGCGGGGCGCCGGCGAGGCGGGGCGGCTGCTTGAGCGCCTAGCCGCCGCCGAGAGCGGCCCGCCGAGTACCGCCCCGGTGCTGGGAGTCGACCTGGGCCCTCTGCGGCTTCAACATGATATACACCCCTATGACTCAACTATTAAACACCGTGATCGGCAAAAAAGTGGACGGACACCAGGAGCCCGCCTAGTTCGCCAGCAGCAGGCAGATTCTGCTTTCCGTCAAGTACCTAGACCGGATGGTCTCCCACACGCGGTGTGCCGACACACCGGGCGTGCCGGCCTGTGGTCTCCCACAGCGGCGTGCTGGCACGCCAGCAGACGAAGCCGCCCCGGAGTCCAGATCCGTTCGTCCGAATTCTCCCAGATTGCTATTTACCAATGACTCGGTACCCTGCTGCTCGGTGACACCGTGCCCTTGGCTCGCCCTTAAGGCGGACTACAGGCACGATCCCCAGAGCTATCGATGGGCGGCCCGTCGGCTGCTCACTCCGGCATCGGCCAGGCATTGTTGCGGGACAACATGACCCTCGGATCGCGTGGGCCACGTTGATCTACCAGCCCGACTCCGGTGTTCCCGTTTCGGATGGCAGGGTTTCGGATGGCAGGGTTGAGCGCCAGTTCCAGGAGCTGGCGGGGCTCGTCGGGCCCGAGGTAGCCAGCGATCTCAACCAGCCGGACGAAGCCCAGACGGCGGTAGAGCCGCACCGCAGCAGCGTTCTCGCCGTCGACGGTGAGCCTGACGCGGTCGAGGCCCTGGGCGCGTAGCCGATCCAGCGAGACACCGGCGAGGCGCCGGCCATACCCGCGGCCCCGGCTCCACCCCCAATCCTAGAAACCAGGCCAGGCCGCGGGTCGTCGAACGGACCGCGATGGAGTATCCGCGCAGCCCGCCCGCCTGTTCCAGCACGAGCAGCTCGCCGTGGTGAACATCGAAGATCTGCCGCAGAACGAAGTAGGGATAGGCCAGATGGCAAAAGATCATTTCATCAAGCGTGGCGAGGTCCGCCAGATCCTTTTCCTGCGCCTGCCTGATGGTCGGGGAGTAGTCCATGCCCGCCTCCGGTAAGCGTGCCGCGATGGGGCGCCGCTCGTCGGCGCGGTCGCCGGTTCAGTCCCATCGCGTGTGATCCGTACGCTCCATCCCCATTGTCACCCGTAGCGCACGCGAACGCACACGGTCTGCTACCCCAAAGTGGGCTGCGGGCGGGCCTGGTCTGGCGCGAACGCCCGTGGGCTGTTACCCGCCGGACGGCTATGACGCGGATCACTTCATGAGGCACCCGATCGCGGGCAGGGGACCCAGGGAACCCTGCCCCCTGGACGAGGAGTCTGCCTGTGCGTGTAAGCGCCGCGCCCGATTTTTCCTTCTCCAACACGCAGTCGACGATCGCCGTGCTGACGGTCCTGGTCGGCGCGGTCGTCGTCGCCGTGGCCGCCGCCATGCTGCTGCACCGGGTCGCCCTGCGCATCGGCCGACATTCCCAGATCGTCGCCGACCTCGCGCATCGCGGCCGGCGACCCGTTCCGGCTGACCCTGATCCTCGTGGCGCTACTCATCGGCCTGGGCGCCACCCATGACCAGGACTGGACGGAGCCGGCGGTCCACCTCTGCAGCATCCTGCTGATCGCCGGGATCGGCTGGTGTGTCACCGTCCTCGCGTTCGTCTTCGAGGAGCTGGCGCTCGCTCGCTACCGGGTCAACGTGGTCGACAACCGCCATGCCCGGCGGGTACGCACCCAGGTCACGCTGATGCGGCGGATGACCGTCGCCATAATCTCGATCATCGCCGGTGCGTCGATGCTCATGACGATCCCGAGCGTCCGCGTCGCCGGCGCCAGCATCTTCGCCAGCGCCGGCGTCGTCGGCATCGTCGCGGGCCTGGCCGCCCAGACCTCGCTCGCCAACGTCTTCGCGGGCCTGCAGCTCACGTTCACCGACGCCATCCGGGTCGACGACGTCGTCGTCGTCGAGGAGGAGTGGGGCCGGATCGAGGAAATCACCCTGACCTACGTCGTCGTCCGCATCTGGGACGACCGGCGGATGATCCTGCCGTCGACGTACTTCACCACGACGCCATTCCAGAACTGGACCCGCAAGGAGTCCGCGGTGCTCGGCGCGGTCGAACTGGACCTCGACTGGGAGGTTCCGCTCGAGGAGATGCGCGCCGAGATGCACCGGATCCTGGAGGCCACCGACCTGTGGGACCAACGGGTCTGCGTGCTGCAGGTGACCGACGCCATCAAGGACCACATCCGGATCCGGGTGCTGGTCAGCGGCAAGGACGGCCCGACCACCTTCGACCTGCGCTGCCACGTGCGGGAGGCCCTCGTCCTGTGGCTGCAGCGCAACCATCACCGGGCCCTGCCGCGAACCCGTATCGAGTTCGACGCCGCCGCTCACCTCTCCGGCCCCGGCCGCACCCGTCCGGCCGACGACCGACACAACGAAGACCGTCGCAACGAAGACCGACACAATGGTGCCGGCCCGTACGGTGCCAGAAGCCGCCAGGATGGAGCCGGCGACCACGACGGCAGCGCGATCGGCACGATGGTGCGCGAGCGGGACGACCCCGGCGGCGCGTCGAGCGACCGACTCCGCAAGCACGGCGAAGCCCGACGCGACTGGGAGCCAATCACCACGATCACCCTGTCCACCCGGGACCGCGACGGCAACCGCCGGCCACCGATGCCCCGCACTCCCGACGACCCGGCCGGTCCGGGCCGCACCGGCGACGCCGCGGACGGGCCGCATCCGCCCCACGCCGATGCCGCCGACGACGCGCGCCTGTTCTCCGGCGCGAGCCCGGACGCCGCCCAGCGGGCCCGTGACTTCAGCGAGACTCCCGACCACGCCGCCGACGACCGCCTCGACCACGGCGGCGAGGACGGTCACGACGATCCGAGTGCCGAGCGGCAGACCGCGCGGGACGCGGACACCGCCAGCACCGCCAGCACCGCCAGCACCGGCGACCATGAGCCCCGCAACCGCGAATCCGGCGACCAGGACCGGTAGTGCGGCGCCCATCCGGCCACGACCTCGGCGATCACGGCGTTCCGCGGAACCGCACCACGTGCCCCGACCCCAGCTCAGGTCCCAGCCTCAGTTCGGGCTCGGGCTCGGGCGAGCATGGCGGATGCGTGGGAGAGCGCCTACATGGGTTCTTCTATACGGCTCGACGCCCGATTTGTCCTTACAGAAGAGCCGGACCGCGCCGTTCCCCTGCACACCCCCCCTCATGGGGGCCGGCGAGGACGACGGCAACAACGGGATGATCCCTCCGCGACCTTGAGGGGTCACCATCCGCTGGCGTGGCACGGTCGGCTACCTCGCCATCGTGACAAGGATTGCCGAGTCGCGGCACTCCGGACGGCTGGGCTGTCTCCGCGCAGCGAAAAGCCGCCGGGACGGAAGTGCCGGCGGCGAAGTAAGGGCGGTTCGGGAGGAGCTGTGGTGCAGGCGGAACCTAATGCTTCAAGGGATCTGGTGCTCGAGGGGACCTGGATCGGGAGGGACCCGATGGACGGGACGGGACGGGCGAGGTCGGCACAGGCGGGCTTGGTTCCCGCGCCGTGCCGACCTCGCGACCCTCAGGCTTCTCGGCAGTCTCGGAGATCACCTATGGGTGTCGCCGTGACCGACGGTCGATCCGTTACCGGCGGGCGTAGCGGCGGCTGCGACCACGCGACCGGCCGTGGCTGTGGCTGTGGCTGTGGCCACCGACGTTGCGCCAGATCAGCAGGACCAGGATGGCGCCGATGATGGAGCCGATGATGCCGGACGGCTGAAGCGCGCCCTCACCGATGTCCTTGTTGAACAGGACGTAGCCGAGGAATCCCCCGACGAACGAACCGATGACGCCCACGACAATGGTGCCGAGAATGCCGATCGGATCAGGTCCGGGTAGCACCACGCGAGCGACCGCTCCGGCGACCAGACCGAGCAGAAGCATGACGATAACAAATGTGACCATTTTATTCTCCCTGCCGAGGTGGTTGAGTCTTCTGTCCCCGCACCCAAACGGCATAAACACCGCTATGGGCACTCTTTTCCGGTCGGAGTGAGAGCACTCTGGCGGGAAGTGGGGCGGGGACGGGCGACCCACCCACCTCGGGCAGGTGGTCCTCAGTCGGCGCGGCGGCGACGCCGACGGGCTCGCCGAACCAACAGCAACAGTGCGGTGCCGGCGAGGACGCCACCAGTGACCCGCGGGTGGTTCCGGGCCCGCTGCCCCGCGGATCGGGCCGCCTTGCCGCTGGTGGCAAGGGTCTTCTCGGCCGTGGCGTTCACCTGCGGGTGCTGCGCGAGCCGCTCCCGCACGGTTCCGACGGCCCGGTCACGGGCACCGAGCGTCCGCTCGGTCGCGGCGGCCAGCCGGGGGTTCTCGGCGACCTTCTCCCGCACCGTCCCGGCGGCCTTCTCCGCCGCGCCGCGGGTCCGCTCGGTTGCCGCCGCGACGTGCGGGGCGAAGGTCGCGGCCGCGTCGCTGACGCGCCCGCGGACCTCGGCGGCGCCGACCGCCACCCGCTCCCGGGTGCTCGGTGACTCATCAAATCCGGATCCCTACTGACCCGACACGTCCTCCTGACCCGACACGTGCTCGCCCGACACAGGCGCCGTCGCCGCAGCTCCGATGGTGGGCGCGGGCGGAAGAGGCCGGGAGGGCTCAGGGGCGGGCGGGGACGGCCGCAAGGGGGCCTCGTCGAGCACGGCGGGCGCCGCGCCGTCCGGCGGCGTGATCGACGCGGGGTCTGGCGTGGCCGGGTTCGGGTCCACTGACATCGGGTGGTTCCTCCCTGATCGTCTTTCTTCGTCTCGAGGTCTTGCGACCCCGACAGTCCGGCCGGGCGGGCCGAGCGCGCCGGTGCCCTCACCGGTCGGAGGAACTGCCCCGAGGACTCACCTGCGCCACCGCCCGTGTGCTGCGGGCAGCCCTGCCAGCAAAGCGGGCCTGCCAGCGGAGCCGGTCGGGCCTGGGCGCGGGTCGCACCGCTGGCCCGCGGGAGGCCCCCTTGGTGGCCGCCGGGGCCCGCGGTATCGCCACGAGATGTTCACGATCCGTTCTACCGACGGCGATACCCCGTCCTCGATGTTGATAACACGATGTGGAGCGTGTGATACCGCAGTGGCGCGAAAAACTGTCCGACACGCGCGATATCACCCGAATCTCGGGGTGATGCACGTTAAACCGTTCTCTTCCTCATGGCTCTCCCAAACCGGTGACCGAGACGGACAATAGGAGGTATCGCGCGAGGGGCAGGGCGAGCGGCCCGGGTTCGGTTACGGTGCGGGCAGCAGGCCCGATGCGGCAGGGGGGTGGCTGATGTCGGACGCGCCTGAGGTGCTCGTCGAGCCGGAGCGGGATGGCCCGCTTGACGGCGTCGCCGTCCTCGCCGCCCGGCTCGCGCGGGGCGAGGTTTCCTCCCGCGAGCTCGTCGAGGCCGCGCTGGACCGGATCGAGGCGACGCAGTCGACCCTCAACGCCTTCCGCCGGGTACGGACGCAGGAGGTGCTCGCGGAGGCGGTGGCGGCCGACGCGGAGCTCGCGGCCACGGCGGCCCACGGTCGCGGCAGGCCGGCGGCGGGCCGCCGGCACCGCCCGCTGCTCGGCGTCCCGATCGCGATCAAGGATGACACGGACATCGCGGGCCTGCCGACGGCGTTCGGCGCCGTGGGGGAGTTCCCGCCGGCGGTGCGGGACAGCGAGATGGTGCGGCGGCTGAAGGCCGCCGGGGCCGTCATCGTCGGCAAGACGAACACGCCCGAGTTCGGCCAGTGGCCGTTCACCGAGGGCCGGGCGTTCGGGGTGACCCGCAACCCGTGGGATCTGGACCACTCCCCCGGCGGCTCCTCCGGTGGGGCGGCGGCCGCGGTAGCCGCCGGCCTGGTTCCCGGCGCGATCGGTTCGGACGGCGCGGGTTCGGTACGCATCCCGGCCGCCTGGACGCACCTCATCGGGATCAAGCCGCAGCGCGGCCGCATCTCCAACGCGCCGGTGCGCGAGCAGTTCAACGGCCTCACCGTCTACGGTCCGCTCACCAGGACCGTCGCCGACGGTGCCCTGCTGCTGGACGCCCTGGTCGGCAGCCTGCCCATCGACCGGGACCAGCTACCGACACCACTCGAGCCTTTCCTGACCGCGGCCGGGCATCCCCCGCCCCGGCTGCGGATCGGGCTGTCGCTGCACCGCCCCTACAGTGGGATGCCGGCGAGCCTCGATCCGGCGGTGCGCGCCGCGGTGGAGCGGATGGCCGAGGTGCTCGCCCGGCTCGGGCACGACGTCGTCCCGGTGGAGCCGCCTTACGGCCTACTCGGAACGATCTTCCTTCCGCGCTCCATGGACGGCATCCGTGACTGGGCCGGACGCGTCCCGGACCCGTCCCAGCTCGACCCGCGGACCGTGGTCAACGCGCGGACCGGCCGCCTGCTGCGCCCGTTCCTGCCGCTGACCCGCGCGGCGGAGCCGCTGGCCCGGCTCAACATCAGCCGGATCTTCCGCCGGATCGACGTGGTGCTCGCGCCGACGACGGCGACGCCCCCGCCGCGCATCGGCGAGCTCAACCGGGACACCAACTGGGCCACCGACCAGGCGATCGTCGCGGCCTGCCCGTTCGCCTGGCCGTGGAACGTGCTGGGCTGGCCGGCCGTCAACGTGCCCGCCGGACGCACTGCCGCCGGTCTGCCGGTCGGCGCACAGCTCATGGGGCCCGCGGGCAGCGAGGCCCTGTTGATCTCGCTGGCCGCGCAGGTCGAGGACCGCGAGCGCTGGCATCTGCATCACCCGGGCGAACGCACCACCCACGCTGCCTGACCTTCTGGACAGGTTTACCTGACCCGACCGGCCCAGTTGCGAGGGTGCGTGGTCGAACGCCTGGTCTGCTCGGGAGAATGAACCATGCGATCTGCCCGGACGAACCCTGCCGCGCCCGCAGGAGCCGATGCCGTGGGTGACCCGGAGAACGTGCGCCTACTCATCGCCGGAACGGCCGTGCTCGTCCTGGCCCTCGTCGTCGATCTGGGCCCCGGTGTCGCCCTGACCGGGTACTTCGGCCTCGGGCCGCTGATCCTCGCCGCCGCCTGCCCGCCGCTGATCACCGCCGGCATCGGCGACCTCACGGTGGCCATGGCGATCATCTCCGGGATCTGGGACCACCGCTTCGGCACGCAGGCGCACATCGCCGCGATCATTCTGGTCCTGGCCCAGTCCGCGATCGCGGTCTACATCTGCGTGTACCCGGAGCGGCAGCGCTCGAAGCTGCACCGCGTCCAGGCCGTCGCCGAGGTCGCACAGCGGGCGCTGCTGCCGGCGGTCCCGGGCCAGCTCGACGGCACCGGCTTCGCCGCCCGCTACCTGTCGGCGACGCAGGAGGCATCCGTCGGTGGCGATCTCTATGAGGTCGTGTCCACCTCGAACGGCATCCGAGTGATCATCGGGGACGTGCGGGGCAAGGGGTTGCCGGCGGTTCGGCTGGCCTCGGTGGTGCTCGGCGCCTTCCGCGAGGCCGCGGTGACCTGGCTGGATCCCGAACAGGTGACGGCGGCGTGCGCCCGCGCGGTGGGACGGGAGGCGGGGCCCGAGGACTTCGTCACCGCGCTCGTCCTGGACATCCATCCCGACGGTCGGCTGGGCATGTGCTCGGCGGGCCATCACCCGCCGCGGCTCGTCTCGGCGGACCGGTCGTCGACCCTGGAGCTGCGCTCGCCCAGCCCCCCTCTCGGGCTGGCCGAGCGGTTCACCGTCACGACGGCGCAGTGGGAGGTCGGCGACCGGCTGCTGCTGTTCACCGACGGCCTGATCGAGGCCAGGGACAGCCAGGGACGCTTCTTCCCCCTGGACGATCACCTGGAGCTGGTGCGGGGCGGCGGCCAGGAGGAGGCTCCCGACCGACTCATCTCCGCCCTCAGCACCCATGCCGGCGGTGCCCTGCACGACGACCTCGCGGTCCTGTTGGCCGAACGGCAACCCGCCCCGATCGTCGCGCCGACCGCGCGGGCCGCCGCCGACTAACCGGACCCCACCGGGGGGCGGCGTCAGCTCTCGGCCCGTCGGCGGCTGCGGCTTTCCCGCCGGTAGGAGAACCGCCCCGGCAGGTCCACGCTGGACAGGCCGCCGCGGCGGTTGCGCGACCAGACCCGCCAGGAGATCCGCCCGAGCTTCAGCGTGACCGAGGACATCCCCCGCTCACTGACGTTGACATAAAACGGTCCGTACCTCGGGCGGCGGGTGTATCGATACCAGCCCGAAGGATCGCCTTTCGGTCGACATCGGCCGCCCGCGCCGCACCGCCTCACGGGAAGCGACCCGATCCGCTACGGTCAGCCCATGCGCAGGGACGCCGAGATCGCCATCCGATGCCGGCGCATCCCAGCCGACGCGGCGCCGCCCGCGCGGGCCGCCCGCACCCCGGGGCACCGGAAGCGCCGATGAGCGGTCCACCGGACTACCCGGACCGCGGCACCGTGCGACTACTCGTCGTGCTGGTCATCGTGATGAGCGCGGTGGCCGCGTTCGCGGTCGGCGGTCTGATCGCGGTCTCCGGCGTGCGGGTGAGCTGGGGGGGGCGACGGCGGCGGCTCGGCGGGGGCGCTGCCGGCAGCCATCGGCAGCCTCGGCGCGGGCGACGCCCCGGGGCTGGCGACGCGGCCGCCGTCGGACATCGCGGCGCCGTCGGAGCCGACACCGGCAGCGCTGACGTCGACGACACCATCCGGAGCGATCAAGCATCCGGCGTCCGACGCCGACTCCCCCGCGCCGGCGACCCCGACCCCGCTGCGCAGCTGCACGGCCCCACCCGCCGCGGCCGGCGGGGCGGGTGGGGCCGATCCTGATCTACCCCCTGTGCTGACCGCCGTCGAGGTGCTGCCCGCCGTCGAGGCGGGGCTGCCAGTCCGGTGAACGGCCGGTGAGGGCGATCAGCCGGGTCCACTCGTCCGCGTCGGCCGGCACCGTGACGGGGGTGGCGAAGATGCCGACCACTCGCCAGGCGTCGATCTGCCGGCGCAGGCTGCCGTGGACCCAGTGCACGAGTTCGCGGTTGTTGCCGACGGTCCGCGCCGACGTGGTGTCGCCGGGCAGCCGGCCGGCGGCGTCGATCGCCCGGGCCAGGTCCCAGCTGTGGATGAGCAGGTCGGCGGTGAGCTGGAAGGCATACTCGTCCGCGGGGGTCGGTCCGAACGACAGCATCGGGATCGACGACCAGGCCTCCGGCCAGTCCCAGGCATCCCGGCTACGGCGGGCCGTCGCCGTCCAGCGCCCGACCGGATCGTCGCCGAGCTGATCCCCGTCGAACCGGGTGCCGATGTCCTCCCGGGTGAGGCCGGCCAGCAACGGCGGGACCCACAGGTGCTCGACGGCGAGGTGGTTGACCAGCGCGCGGGCGTCCCAGCCCCGGCACGGCGTCGGCGCCGCCCAGGAACCGGGTGGCACGGCCCGTACCTGCATGTCGAAGGTGTCCAGCGCCCAGTCGAGCCAGCCGCGGCGTTCCGTGACGGTAAGCGTGCCCACCATCGTCGTGCTCCTTCCCCGCCGCGTAACCGATCGCCCCGGGCCGGCGCGTCGGCGGCGCGGACAGCCCGTCCACTGCCTACCCGGCCGCTCGGGCCGCGCAACCGACCCCGCCCGGCCCGCATCGGGTGGTCTCCCGCCGGGTGAGGTGAGCGGCGCATGCGCCGTCGCAACCGCCCGTCGCCGGCCACGGCCCGCTAGCCGGGCACCGCGGGGCGCATCCCATTCGCGGCACTCATCCGGCTCACACCGGCCGCCTGCAATCATCTCCCCTCATGGATGGTCGCCGACTGCCGTCGTGGCCCGTCGTACGGGCCGACGCATGCCTCCCGCCGCCGCATGCCGTACACCTCCGCCGGCCGGGCACCGCGTGAGGCGGACTCCCCGCCCGGCGGGACCGGACGAGTCCGCGCCGCCGGGCGGCGTCGTGCCCGCACCGGCGGCGCCCCCCGACGCCCGGCCGGCCGGCATCTCCAAGGCCGCCGACCTGCCGCGGACGCTGGTGGTGGCGGACAAGTTCCCCCCGGTCCTCGGCGGCATTCAGACATTCGCCTGCCACCTCACCGCCGGCCTGCCCGCCGACCGGGTCATCGTCGTCGCGCCGGCGGCGCCCGGGGCCGAGGCGTACGACCGCACGCTGCCCTTCCCGGTGGTTCGGGCCGGCGAGCGGATCCTCACCTCGCCGCAGTCCCGGCGGATGCTGCGCTCGCTCGTACGCACCGAAGGCTGCGAGGCCGTCTGGTTCCCGACCGCCGCGCCATTCGGGGTGCTCGCCCCGACGCTGCGCGAGGAGGGCGTCACCAGGGTGGTGGCGTCCAGTCACGGACACGAGGTCGCCTGGTCCCGGCTGCCGGTGGGCTGGTCACTCGTGCGCACCGTCGCCGCCCGCGCCGACGTGCTGACGTATCTCACCGCGTTCACCCGCCGCCGGCTGGTCTCCGTGTCCCCGAAGGGCACCACCCTCGCCCGGCTCACCGGCGGCGTCGACACCCACCGCTTCCGGCCCGGGGCCGGCGGGGATGACATCCGTCGCGCCCTGGGCTGGTCGAACCGCCCGGTCGTGATCTGCGTGGCCCGGATGGTGCCGCGCAAGGGGCAGGACACTCTCATCCGCGGCTGGCCAGCTGTGCAACGCCGCCACCCGGGGGCACGCCTGCTGCTCGTCGGGCAGGGACCCGCCGAGACCCGGCTGCGCCGTCTCGCCGGGCAGGTCGGGGTGGCGGACGAGGTGCACTTCGCCGGCACGATCGCCGATGAGGAGCTGCCCGCCTACCTCGACGCCGCCGACGTGTTCGCCATGCCGTCACGCACCCGTTGGCTCGGCCTGGATCTGGAGGGGCTCGGCCTGTCCTCCCTGGAGGGGGCGGCCAGCGGGCTGCCCGTCATCACCGGTGCTCAGGGCGGCGCACCGGACGTCGTCCTGCCCGGCCGCACGGGCGAGGTGGTCGACGGCCGGGACACCTCCGCCGTGACCCGCGCCGTCGTGGAACTGCTCGACGATCCCGACCGGGCCGCCCGAATGGGCCTGGCCGGGCGGGAGTGGATGCGCGAGGCCTGGAGCTGGGGTGGACTCGCCGGACGCCTCGCCGGGCTGCTCGCGGGCGGCTCGGGTGCCGATCTCGATCCGGTCACGCGACACTCGGGTGAACCGTCACGGGCGCGTCGCGGAATTCTCGACGAGGACATGCCGGGGAGCATCACTCCGGATGGCATCATCCCGGACGGCATCGGGACGGACCGGGTCGACGTGGCCCAGGGCCACGCGGACGCCAGAACGGGAGGACCGTGATGCGCCAGCTACCAGAGGCATCGGCGGCGGGCGGCGGGGCGCTGCCCGCGGCGGCTCTCGACGCCACCCCCACGGCGGTCATCGCCCGGACCGGGGCGGCCGCACCCGCGATGCCGGGCGGGGACCTCGTCCTCGCCGGCCCGAGCGGCGCCGTGGCCGGCGCCGTCGCGCCCCGCCATGGCCGGTTCTGGCTGGTTCGCCCGCTGCTGGCCTGCGCGGCGCCGCTGGTGGCGGTGGTGTGGCTGGTGCGGTCGTGGTCGACGGTGCGGACCGGCATCGACGCGCTGGCCAGCGCCCATCCGTTCTGGCTGGTGGGGGCGGTCGCCGTCGCCCAGCTCACATGGGTCGCCGGCGCGGCCTGCCAGCAGGGGACGGTGCCGCGGTCGCTGCCGGTCCGCCCGCTGCTCGCCGCCCAGGTGGCGGGCAGCGTGGCCAATCACGTGCTGCCCGCCGGGTTCGGGGTCGGCGCGGTGAAGCTGCGGTTCCTGCACCGGCACGGCTTCTCCCTGCGGGAGTCCCTGACGGCGGTCGGCCTCGACGCCACCGCCGGGGTCACCACCCATCTGGCCGTGCTGGCCGTCCTGCTGGTCGGAGGATTCCTGCCGGTGGATTCCGCCCGGCTGCCGGACGGCGGTCCGATGGCCCTCGGCGTCGCCGTGGCCGCGGCGGCCGTCGCCGTCGCCGCGCTGCTGGGCTGGCTGGTGCCGGCGGCCCGCCGGGTGGCGCGCGGGGTGTGGGCACGCGTCGTCGACCAGCTACGATCGATGCGCTCCACGATCCGCTCGCCGAGCCGGGCGGCGATGCTGTGGGGCGGGTCGGCGGCCATCCCCCTGCTGCACGCCGCGACCCTGTGGGCGATCATGCGTGCGCTGCACCTCCCCCTCGGCGTCGGGGCGGTCTTCGCGCTGTACTTCGCCGCCAGCGCCGCCTCGGCCCTGGTGCCCTCGCCAGGCGGTTTCGGCTCGCTCGACGCGGCCCTGACCGCGGCGATCATCGCGGCCGGGCAGTCCCCCGCCGTCGCGCTCGCCGCGGTCCTGGGCTACCGGCTGGTCACTGTGTGGCTGCCGATGGCGCCCTCGGCCTGCGTGCTCGCGCTGATGGTCCGCCGCGGCCACCTTTGACTTCCTCTGACTTCCTCCCCTCGTGAACGAGGGGATTCCGGCCAACCGCGACAACCACGGTGCCGCGTCGGTCGAAGTGGACGGTCGTGGCCGTCGTGGCCGTCGCGTCACCCGGCCGCGACGGCTTGCAGGTCGAAGGCGCGCGGAGGACCGGTGAGGGTTACCTTCGCGTCGGCGCCGAAGTGGTCCAGGATCTCGATGTCCCCCGCCTCGAGCCCGTCCAGGGCAAGCCGGGCGAGGTCAGCCGGGTCGATCATCGCACCCTCGGGGAGCACGATCTCGGCGCTCCTGGCGAAGTCCTTCATCGTCTCGGTGGCAATGAGCCCGGGGACGAGAGCGGTGACGAGCGTTCCCGGGCCGCGGAGTTCGACCCGGACACCGTTGGTCAGGCGAGCATCGGGGCACTGGTCGATCGGGCCCGCGAATCAGGCGCCGTCCGGCCCGACATCACCGGAAGTCCCAGCCCCCTGCTTCGGGGGAGCTGCGGCCTTTCCCGCCTCCGGCGGGCGCCGGTCTCCCGCAGCGGCACCTCCTTGAGCATCAGGGACAGCACGAAGGCGATGGCCAGCACTGCGGCGCCGATCAGGAAGGCGACCGTGATCGCCTCGGTGAAGCCGACCTTGAACGGGTGGGTCAGCGCCGAGTCGAGGCCGCGCAGGAATGAGGTGTCGTTGAGGCTGCCCGAGTCGCCTGAGGACGCGGAGCCGAGCGCCTTGAGCTGGTCGGGATGGCTGCGCGCGGCCGCGTCGAACGCCGCCGTGCCGCGCGCGTCCGCGTAGGCGGAGGTGATCCGGGAGCCGACGATCGAGTACACGATCGACAGGAACACCGCCACTCCCAGGGTTCCGCCGAGCTGCCGGAAGAACGTCGTCGAGGAGGTCGCCACCCCGATGTCCCGCGGCGGCACGGCGTTCTGCATCGCCAGGACGATCGTCTGCATGTTCAGGCCCAGCCCGGCACCGACGACGAACATCGCCAGGTCGACGTAGACCAGGCTGCTGTCGGCCGACAGCCGCCACAGCAGCAGCATCCCGGCGACGAGCAGCGCCGACCCGATCACGGGCAGGACCTTGTAACGGCCGGTCCGCGCGGTGATCTGCCCCGCCACGAGCGAGAGCGACATGATGCCCAGCACCAGCGGGAGGGTGAGCAGGCCGGCCTTGATCGGCGAGTTCCCCTTGACGAGCTGGAGGTAGAGGGGGATCAGGGTGATTCCGCCGAACATGCCGATCCCGATGATCGCCGACTGGGCGGATCCGACTGCGAAGACCCGGTTGCGAAACAGTCGGGGCGGCAGCAGGGCATCGTCCTGGGCGTGCCGCTCCGCGAGCACGAACGCGGCGATGCCGACCAGGCCGACGCCGTAACAGGCCAGGGAGGAGCCCGCGCCCCAGCCCCACTCGCGGCCCTGCTCGGCGACGATGAGCAGCGGCACCAGCGCGACGATCAGCGTGGCGGCGCCGAGGTAGTCGATGCGGTGCTCGCGGCGCTCGTGGGAGATATGCAGGACCCGCGCGACGACGACGAGCGCGACGATGCCGATCGGCACGTTGATCAGGAAGATCCACCGCCAGCCGTCGACGCCGAGCAGCGTGTCCTGGCCGGCGAGCGCGCCGCCGACGACGGGCCCGAGGACGCTGAAGGTGCCGAACACCGCCATGAAGTAACCCTGGTACTTCGCCCGTTCCCGCGGCGGAATGATGTCGCCGACGATCGCCAGGGCGAGGGAGAACAGGCCGCCCGCCCCGATGCCCTGCACGGCCCGGAACGCGGCGAGCATGTACATCGACGTCGCGAACGTGCACAGCACCGAGCCGGTGATGAACACGGCGATCGCGAACAGGAAGAACGGCTTACGCCCATACAGGTCGGACAGCTTGCCGTAGAGCGGGGTGGCGATCGTCGAGGTGATCAGGAAGGCCGTGGTGACCCAGGCCTGCGTGGTCAGCCCGTGCAGGCTCTCGCCGATCCGGTAGATCGCCGTGGAGACCACGGTCTGGTCCAGCGCCGCGAGGAACATTCCCAGCAGCAGGCCGGAAAGAATGACCATGATCTGGCGATGCGAGTAGCCGCCGGGGACGGAGGCGGCGGGCCCGGCGGCATCCGCACCGCCGGTGGCAGCCGCATGCCCGACAGTGGAGGTCATGCTGTGGTCTCCTCTCGACCTGCCGGTAGCGGTCCGAGCCGGCGGGTGCCACGAGGGCACAGCCGCGTCGGGTCCGTTACCGGAATGTCCCTTCCGCGGGTGGTAAACCACGTTCCGCCCACAGCGCCCCTGCCATCCTGCCCCCCGCAGTGCCCGCGGTCCCGCGACCCGGCGTCAGGTCACCGCGCGGGCCGCCGCCGCACCCACCCCGGCCGGTCACAGGACGCTCGGCTGGTAGAGCCGGGCGTAGGCGCCGCCGTCGGCAAGCAGGTCACGGTGGGTGCCGTCCTCGACGACGCGGCCGTGGTCCATGACGTGGATGCGGTCGGCATCGATCACCGTGGACAGCCGGTGTGCGATCACCAGGCAGGTCCGGCCGATGGCGAGCCGGTCCAGCGCCGAGCGCACCGCCGCCTCGGAGACCGTGTCCAGCGCGGACGTCGCCTCGTCGAGCACCAGCACCTGCGGCGACTGCAGCAGGACGCGGGCGATGGCGAGCCGCTGGCGCTCGCCGCCGGACAGCCGGTAGCCCCGCGCACCGACCCGGGTCGCCAGCCCCTCGGGCAGCCGGTCGAGCAGGGCGGACAGACTGGCCGCGTCGAGGGCGGCCCGGAGCTCGTCGTCGGTGGCGTCCAGCCGGCCGTAGCGGAGGTTCGCCGCGATCGTGTCGTGGAACAGGTGCGGATCCTGCGGGACCACTCCGATCGCCGCGTGCAGCCGGGCCGGGGGGATCGCGTCGAGCGGGACGCCGCCGAGCAGGACCCGGCCCCGCTGCGGGCGGTGCACCCCGCTGGCGAGGTAGGCGATCGTCGACTTGCCGGCGCCGCTGGCGCCGACGACGGCCGTGGTCGTCCCGGCCGCGACGCGCAGCGTCACCCCGCGCAGATTCCAGGACGGGTCGTCGGGGCCGGGGTACTCGTGCGGCGCGGCGCCTGCCGCCCGCGCGGGCCCCGGCACGGCCTGGTCGTAGGCGAACCACACGTCGTCGAGCGTCAGATCGAGGCCCACCGGCGCCACGCCCACCCCCACGCCCATGCCCGCCCCCGGGACCGGGGCGGCGGCCCGCGTCCGGGGCACCACGACGACGGCCGGCGACCCGGCGACCAGCGCCCTGGCCTCGTCCTCGGGCACGTCGAGCAGGGCGAAGATCCGCCGGAACGAGGCGCCGGCGCCCGCCAGCTCGGAGCGCAGGTCGACCGCGGAGGACAGCGGGCCGAACGACACCAGCAGTGCGCCACCGAGGGCAGCCACCGTGCCGAGCGTCGTCCGATCTGAGGAGACCAGCCAGGCGCCGAGGGTCACCACCGCGGTCATCGTCGCGACGATGCCGAGATTGACCAGGAAACGGACCCGCGAGGTGAGCCGAGCCTGTTCCCGGGCGGCGGCCAGCAGCTCGGCGCCGGCCGCGTCGAACCGCTCCCGCTCGTAGTCGACCCGGTCGAACAGCCGCACGTGCAGCGCACCGGACACCGAGGAGGTGTCGGCGACCTGGGCCATGAGCTGGCCGTCGAGCTCGCGCTGGCGCTGCGACAGCGCGGCCAGGCGACGCCGCCCGGAACGAATGATCACCAGGGTGGTGGGGGCGAACACCATCACCACGAGGCTGAGCCGCCAGTCCAGCACGAAGACGACGACGGTGCCGACGACGATGTCCGCCAGCCGGCAGATGACCGCCTGCACGGTCGCGGAGATCGCGTTCTGGGCGGCGAGGACATCCGAGGACATCACCGTCATCACCTCGCCCTGCTGGCTGCGGGGGAAGAAGGCGAACGGCAGCCGCTGCAGGTGGGAGTTGACTGTCTGGCGGATGCGCACCGAGACGAACCCGCCGAGCCGGGCGATGAGCGCCATCCGCACGGACAGGACGGTCGACTCGAACACCAGCACCGCGCACAGCAGCAGGACGGGGACGGCGAGGTCGCGCACCCGGCCGGTCGGCAGCGAGGTGTCGATGAGGTGGCGCAGGATGAACGGCCCCGCGGCGACCGCCGCCGACCCGAGGACGGACAGGCCGACGAGCGCGGCCACGATCCGCCCCTGGTCGGCGAAGAAGCGCTCGCTTCGCCGCGCCTCGGCCGCGCCGGTCAGCCGGGCGAGCACGCGCGCGTGCAGAGCGGTCACCTTCGACGGAGCGGTCACTCTCGACGGAGCGGGCGGCGGCTGGCTGGGCACGGCAAGAGGCTACGCGGGCCGCGGGCCACTCGAGTCGGCGTCACCGCAACCACCCGCACCAGAAGATTGCACTCTGAAACAGATGGAACACACTCCGTGTTCGTTCTGTGCGGACGCCCAGGCCGTCCGGGCCCGCGACGC
>NZ_CADCWT010000088.1 GCF_902806485.1 Candidatus Frankia alpina
GTGCGTCTCGATCGGCGGGCGCCGCGACTGTGAGGAGGCGGTCACCATGATCCGGCTCAGCGTGCTGTACCCGAGGACCGAGGGTGCGACGTTCGACCACGACTACTACCGGGACAAGCACATCCCGATGGCCAGCGCCGTGTGGGGCATCTCGGAGGTCGAGATCGACCGCGGGTTGGACGGCCCGTACGTCGCCGCCGCGCACTTCCGGTTCGCGTCGATCGAGGCGATGAAGGCGGCGATGTCCCGCGGCGACGGGAAGGCGATCGCCGCGGACGTCGCGAACTACACCACGATCACCCCGGTGATGCAGACCAGCGAGGTGTCGGGCTGAGCATGGCGACGTCCACCCCGGCGACGCCCAGCACCGACCCCGAGCGCACCCAGGTCATCGCCGAGGTCTTCGCCGCCGCCTTCGGCGAGTTGATGGCGGCGGATGTCGCGGCGTTCCGGCGCAAGTTCCGCAAGATGGCGGCCTCGCCGCCCCGCTTTCTACCGGGGCTCGGCGGCGCTGTTCACCTGGGACCTGCGGCGCCTCGTCGCGAGCCTCGCCCTGCTCGGGCGCGCCAAGGCGCTCAGCGACGCGGTGATCACCCGACTCGTCGAGGCGTGCGTGGGCGCCTACCGCGACCGGATGCGGGAGCTCGCCGAGGGCCCGGACGCGGTGTCGTCGGAGCTTTCGAGCGGTACCTGGCCACCGTGCCGCCGAACCGGCGGACCCGCCCGGTCTCGCTGACCGTCAAGGACGTGGTGGCCCGCCGCGGGATCGGCATCGGCAGCGCCGGCCTGCCGTCGTACAACCTGCTCGTCGAGGGTCAGGCGCAGGCTCTGGACAACGACGTCGTCCTGTACATGAAGCAGGGGCAGGTGCCGGCGGTCAGCCGGTTCGTGTCCGACGAGCGGATCCGCGACTTCTTCGGAACATCAGGGGCATCGCACGGTGCTGTCGCAGCGCGCTGCAGGCGCACAGCGACACCTGGCTGGGCCACACGGAGCTCGACGGCGTCGGCCAGCTCGTCGCCGAAGTTTCGCCGTACGCGCAGGACCTGGACTGGTCGGAGGTGAACGAGCCCGAGCATGATCTGGTGAACTTCTCCACCGAGGACGCGATCCACGCCGCTGAGTGCGTCGCTCCATCCGTCGTCAGATTCAGTTCATCGTCGGACGATGTGACGGTAGCAACGTAGGACCCGGAGCGGAGACGGGTGAAGTCCTTCGACGGCCGGCGACGGCTCGGTGTGCTTCGCGCCCGACGGTTCGCTCGCCGCGGTCGGTGACTTCGACGCGCTGTGTCTGTGGAACCTCACACCGGGCCTGCGGGCGCCCCGTGCTCGCAGGGGACCGCGGTGCGGGGCCGGGGGAGCCGGGTGCTGCCGCACCGGTCGGCGGCGGCAGGACGGTCAGCAAGACGCCGTAGCCGACGCACGAGCTTGTGGTGTCTTCGCAGTCGTCGTACAGGCTGCCGGAAATCTCAAGGTACAGCCGACCCGGCCCGGTTCCCGGCGGGATCCGGACGGTCACCTGGAACCGCCCGTCCTGCGCCACCGGCACGGTTGCGAGTTCCACGCCGCCGGCGCCGGCCCGCTCGGCGGATACCCGGTAGATCGTGCCTGCCGGGAGCCTGCGGTCGTAGCCCAGGCCGGCGGAGGACACCGCCACCGCTTCGCCCGCCCGCGCGGAACTCGGGCGGGCTTCGGGTACCTGCGGGAGGCACGAGCGATCAGTGTAAGTCAGGCCGTACGCGACGACGCCGGCCGCGATCAGCAGTGCGGTGGCGAGGGCCATGGTCGTGGGGGCCACGGCTGTGAGGGCACGGGTCCGTCGTGAACCCGGAGGGGCTCGCCAAAGGCGCGTGGGTGGCATCTCAGGAGCCGGAATTGGATGGGAGCGGCAGCGCCCAGACGGCCGCCCCGGGAGCGGCGTCGGCGTCGGCGACAGTGCCCGCGACGTGGGCCTCGCCGCCGGCGACAGCGACGCCAAACAGCTCGATGCGCGCCGATGACGCAGCGCCGGCCCGCACCGGCACCGGTACCCAGTGTTCGCCCCGATGGTCGCCGAGCAGCACGACCGGCTGCGCGCCGGCGTCGGTGGCGCGTGAACCGACGGCCAGTGTCCGGCCGTCGGACAACCGAGTCAGCGCGGTGACGACCACGCTCAAAGGTAGCGTGGTCTCGTCGAGACCCAACGGGCGCTGTCGGTCGAGCGGCGCAGCCGGGTCACCGTCGCGCTTCCCGCCAGCTCGCTGCCGGCGGCCAACAGCGTGCCGTCGGCCAGTTCCACCACCCGGTCGACGTGCTGTTCGGCTGGGCCGCCCAGGGTCGACGTGGCCAGCTTCGTCCAGCTTGTCCCGTCGCGGGAGCGCCAGACGACCCCCGCGCCCGTCGGCCCGTCTGCCCGGCCGACGGCGAGCAGCTCGCCGCGATGAGCGACGACGTCGGTGACGCCGTCGGTCAGGCCGCCGGCATCCCTGAGCGCGGTCCAGTGCTGGCCGTCGCGCGACGTCCACACCGCAGGCCGGGCCGTCGCCGGTTCCCGGCCCCCGACGACGGACGATCCGACGGCGACAAAGCCGGGCCCGTCAAGGTAGGTCACCGCGCTCATCGTGCTGCCGCCGTTGCCGTCGGGCCGCCGGACGTCGGACGTCGGCCGTCCGCCACGTGTGCCCGTCAGCCGACGACCAGGCCACGGGGGTCGAGCCGGCCGGCTCGGCTGTTCCGGCCGCGGACGTGTGGCGCCCAACGGCTACCTGGACCCCGTCCGCACCGACCGCGAGTCCGGTGACCACGGCGTTCGCCGTGTCCGCCGGGCCCGCGGGGCCGCCTAGCAGGCGCTTGCCGAGCCGGGTGGCCCCGCCGCTTACCGCTGCCGCGGACGGCCCGGATGCGGTCGCTATGGGCCCGTCGTCGCTGCCGGTCTGGTCGTCCGAGTTCCGCGGTAGCAGGATGGCCAGCAGGGTGACGGTGACCGCGACGATTCCGGCGGCCGCGGCAAGTGTGATCCGCGACGCGCGCGGCTGCCGACCGGTCCGCCGACCGCGCGATCCGCCCGGCCCCAGATCGATGACGAGCGCCTCATCCTCCGCCGCCTCCGGGTCGGTCGACGGGTACTCCGGCGGCCAGGGGTCGGCTGGCGGCGGCGGTACCAGCGTCGTGGCTGTCAGGATCGAAGGGTGCTCGGTCGCAGACGCGACTGCCCCGGCAGTGTCCGGCTCGCCGGCCGTGCCCAGCCTCCCGACCGGCCCTGGGCTGGCGGCGGGATCGGCTGCGCGGACGGCGGGGCCGTGGGCCGCTTCGAGGACCTCTCGGTCAGCACGGACGGCGACGCCGCTGGCGGCCAGCCATCCCGACCCGAGGACGGTGGTGGCGGCGGCGAGCTGCAGCGCGAACTCGCGCGCGGACGCCGGCCGATCGCGTAACTGCCGGCCGAGCGCCCGGCTGACGACGCCCGCCAGCGGTTCGGGGACGCCGGGCGGTGCGGGGGCGGGCTGTTCGAGCTGGCGGCGCCACAGCTGTGCCGGCGGCAGGCTTGGGTCGATGGGCATGGTGCCCGTCAGCAGCCGGAACAGCACGACGCCCAAGGCGTACAGGTCGGTGCCGGGGCCGACCCGTTCGCCGCCGATCTGCTCCGGCGCCATGTAACCGGGGGTGCCGACGATCGAGTGGACCGAGGTGCTGGTGCCGCCGAAGAACTTGCTGATGCCGAAGTCGACGAGCTTCGGCGCGCCGTCCCGGGCGAACAGGATGTTCGACGGCTTGACGTCGCGGTGCAGGACGCCGGCGGTGTGCGCGGCGGCGAGCGCGTCGGCGGCGGCCAGCCCCACCGCGCAGGCCATCGCTGGGGAAGCCTCAGCCAACCGCGAGCGTAGCGTCCCGCCGGGCAGGTGCTCCATGACCAGCAGGGACAGCTCGCCGCGTTCGACATAGTCGTAGATCCGCACGATGTGCGGATGGTCGAGCCCGGCGAGCACGTCGGCCTCCCGGCGGAAACCGGCCCGGTACGCGGGGCCCGCCCGGGTCAGCACCTTGATCGCCACCTGGCGGGTGATCTGCCGGTGCCGGCCCTCCACGACGATGCCGCTCGCGCCCTGGCCCAACGTCGGGCCGAGCTCGTAGCCGGGCAACGCCGCCTCGACCTGCGCACGTTCGAGGAACACGGCGGCTACGACACCAGCTCGATGCTCGTCGGGCTGTTACTCGCGGTGCTGACCACGGTGACCACCGACGATGGGGTGCCGCTGGGGACGCTCACGTCGACGTCGCAGGCCTCTTCCGCGCCTAGCCTTTGGCCCGAGCAGGTGTCGTTGTGGACACCCGATCCGCCGACGGACTGCACCAGGACGGTGGAGCCGTGGCCGCCGACGCTGACCCGCCATTCGGTTCCTCCGGGCGAGGAAGACACCGCTCGCTTGCTCAGGCTGATGGTGCCCACTCGGTTGATCGTTGTCGTGGCGGTGGCCTGCTGCCCGTTCTGGTCGGTAACCGTCACCGACGCCCGGTAGGTACCCGCCAGGTAGTTGTGGTAGCCGCTGGTCGGATCAGCGTCCGGTCCCTCCACCGTGCCGTCGCCGAAGTCGAATCGGTAGGAGGTGATCGGCGCGGAGCCGGCGACCGAGCCGGAGGCGTTGAGTCTGAGCAGCGACGCCCCCGGGACCCCGCCCGCGGGCGGCAGCTCGGAGACCAGGGCGGCCCGCGGTGGCGTGAGGGCGGGGGCGGTTACCTGGACGCTGGTGTTGGCTGTCGACTTCCGCCCGGCCTGGTCGCTGACGGTCACGCTCACGGTGTAGGTGCCGGCGGCGGTGACCTGGTGGCGAGCGGTCGAGGACGCCTGCGGCCCGACCGTCGTGCCGTCGCTGAAGGTGAACGTGTAGGTCGCGATCGGGCTGGAGCCGGCGGTCGACGCGGAGGCGTCCGCGACGATGTCGGCGGGCGCCGTGGCCTGGCTCCGACCGGCGCTGAGCTGCGCTGTCGGCCCGGCGGCCGCGGCGGCGGTGACGTGCGCGGTGGCGCTGGCCTTCGACGTTGTCCGTCACCGTCACGGTGATGGGGTAGTCGCCGGCCTGGGTGAACGTGTGCGTCGCCTTCTCCCCGGTGGCCGTCGCCCCGTCGCCGAACGTGAACGAGTAGCCGGTGATCGGGTTGCTGCCCGCGGTGGAGGCGGAGGCCCTGGCCGTCACACTCAGTGGTGCGTCGCCGGAGCCGGGGGTGAGCTCGATGCGGGCGGTCGGGTCCGTCACGGCGGGCGGCAGGGGCTGCTGTCCGGCGGTGATCGTGATTTCGGCGGTGGCCGCGACGGTCTGGCCGTCGGCGAGCGTGGCGTTCACGGTGACGGCGAACCGGCCCGGGTTCGTCCACGCGTGGGTCGTCCGGGCGCCGGAGGCGGTGCTGCCGTCGTCGAAGGTCCAGGTCGCGGTGGTCACCGCGGGACCGTCGGTCGCGGCCCGAAACGTGACGGCGTCGCCGATGGCCGCGGTGGCCGCGCTCGCCTCGATCGTCAGCGGGTTCGCGGCGGCGGGCGGTGGAGTGCCGGTGTCGGTTGTCGTGGACGGCGGGGTCGAGCCGTTGCCCGGGGGCGGATTCTCGGTGGGGGGCCTGGAGACGCTGCCGGGCTGGCCGAGCGAGTCTCCGGTGGCGGCCGGCGGCACGGCACGCGGTGGACTGGACGACCGGGCCGGGGGTGATGGCCGAACCGGTGCCGGTGCCGGGCGTGGCCGGAGTGCCTGGCGCGGCGAGGGCGGCGGGCGTCGGTGTCGGCGTCGGCGTCGGTCGTGGCGTTGGTCGTGGCGTTGGTCGTGGCGTCGGCGTGGGGCTCGTGGTGCGCGGACTGGTGGGCCCCGTCACCCGGCCCCGCGCCGCCGGAACCGGTGTCGCTCGACCTCCCGTCGGCTCCGCCGGTGGTGTCGGCGCCGTACTTGCGCATCGCTGTCACGGAACCGTCGACGCGGATTACCCTGGCCGCGCTGCCGGCCGGGTCGTTGTAGAACACGAAGCCGCCCTGCGGCTGCAGGCCGAAGCAGCGGTGCGCCGGCAGCACGCGGGGAGCGGCCAGCACCCGGCCGGCGGCCAGGTCCACGACGTGCACGGCGTCGGAGGTGAAGTCGGGGACGAAGACCCGGTCTGCGACCTCGACCGGCGCGCCCAGCTCGTGGCCGGCCGCGGCGAGGTCGACGACGGACTGGCAGCGGTGCTTGGCGAGGTCCGCGACCATCAGCACACCGCGGGTGCCGACCGCCGCGTACACGCGGGGTGCGTCCGGCGCACCCGCAACTTGGGTGCTGGCGTCGCCGGGCGCGATGTCGAGGCAGGTCGGCCGCTCCAGCCGGCCGCTGGCGGAGACCGGGGTGATCCGTCGCTCGGCGAGGTCGACGAGGGCCGGGCGCCCGCCGGCGAGCACGAGCCGGGTCTTCGCCGCATCGGCGACGGCCCGCCGGTCGTGACGGGTGGTGCCGTCGAGCCAGACGAGGTTGCCGGTGACCGCGTCGACGAGCCAGAGCCGACCGTCCGCGTCGACGATGCCGACGGCGGCATCGACCCGGGCCGCCAGGGACTGCCGGCTGCGCACGGCGAGGCTCGCCGGGTCGGCGGTGGTAACCACGCCGGAGCGCCCGTCGACGAGATAAAGCGAACCGGAGCCGACGAACAGCTCGCCCGAGCGTCCGGCCGCGAGCAGCCCGGGTCGCCGGTCCCAGGTGTAGGACGCGCCACTGATCCGGCCGATGACGCCGGCCGAGGCATCCACCACGTAGGCGTCGAGGTCGGACTGGGTCGCCTGCAGGGAGCCCGCCGGCAGGCCGGGACGACCGATCGCCACCTGGGTCACGACCTTCGCCGACGCGCCGTCGACCAACGCGGCCTGCCCGACGGCGTCGGACACGAGCCAGGCCGCGCCGGCGCGGAAGTCAATCCGGCGCTGGTGGGTGCCGGTGGCGGAGCCGGCGACAACCAGTCCGGCCAGCAGCACGACGGCCGCGATCACGCATTCCACCGAGCGTGCGGTGGCCGCTCGCCGCCAGCCGCGGCGGTCCGGGCCGGCGCTACGCACCGGACCTCCCCGCCGCGGCCCGCAGTCGCACGCCCCGCAGTCGCACGCCCCGCGTTCGGCCCGCCTCGCCCGGACCGCTCGCCGCACCGCTGCGGGCGGCGCGGGGGCCGAGCAGCGGGCGTGGGTCCAGCGCGGCGCGCAGCCGCCGCGGCCACGAACCCTGTTCGCGCAGCCGGCGCCGCAGCAGGTCGACCAGCTCCCAGGCCCGCGCCGCGTCGGCCTCGGCCGCGTCCTGCCGGCTGTACAGGGCGCGGGACAGCAGCGGCTCGAGCAGGCCCAGCGGCTCGATGACCGGGGGGCCAAGGGCGGCCGCGTCGCCGACGACCTCGCTCGCGGAGCGGGAGCGCACCAGCCGCACGCCCCACTCCGACAGCCGGTCCCGCGCCTCCTGCCAGGCTGCGGCGACGCGCTGCCCCGGCGGCCCGGCCCGGCGCCGGCGCCGACGGGCCTTCTCGCTGACGATGGCGAGCGGGAGGAGCGCGAGCAGGGCCGCGAGGGCGACGAGCACTGCGACCGCGAGCTGGCGGGCCTGCTGGCCGGCGCCGGAGTGCGACTGGTCGAGCCGGGGGATCGCCGACAGCTTCGGTGGCGACGGCGGGCTCGGCGGTGTGGGCGTGGGCGCGCTTGCCATTCCGCCGGCCGCCGTGCTCGCCGTGTCGGGCGGCTCGGAGTGGGACAGCCGGCTGGTGTCCGTCGGCTCGAAGGGCGTCCAGCCGATGCCGGCGAGGTACACCTCCGGCCAGGCGTGCGCCCGCGCCTGGCTGAGGGTGAACACGCCGCGGCCGCCGGCCGTGTCGGGACCCAGCAGGTAGCCGACGGCGATCCGGGAGGGGAAGCCCTTGATCCGGGCGAGCAGCGCGAACGCGGCGGCGTGCTGCTCGGCGTAGCTGTGCCCCTCCCGCGGATCGTCGCTGGTCAGCAGGCGGGTCAGCGAGCCGTAGGAGTGCCCGGGGCGACCGGCGAGGTCGTACGGGAACGCCGCCGGGTCGCGCAGGAATCGTTGCAGCGCGGTCAGCTCGGCGTAGGCGGTGCGGGCTCCGGCCGTCGCCCGGGCGGCGACCTGGACCAGAGCGGGCGGTAGCCCCGGCGGGATGGTCTGGTAGCGGGCGAGGTCCGGACCGGAGCCGGGGACCGCGTCGGCGAGTCGCCCGGCCCCGGGCGTGGGGACGGTCGCGGCGAGCTGGTACTGGTAGCTGCTCGCCGCCGCGGTGTGCACCAGCGTGCCGGTCCGCGGGTCAAACGCCGCTGGCACGCCGGACAGCCGGATCGGCCGGCCGACCACGGGCAGCAGCGGCGTGTCCAGGCGATCGATCGTTACGTGTGCGCGCACCGTCACCGTCGGCCCGTTGGTGGCCAGGCCGCCGTCGGCGTCGCGTGGCAGCGTCGTGCCGGCTGACAGGTAGGCGTCGTGGTTGCGCCAGCTTGCTCCGTCGAAATCGCCCAGCACGGCGGTCGTGACCCGGTCGACGGGCAGCCGACCCGTGGACGACGCGAGTGTCACGGTGCCCAACCGGCGCGGTGGGGACGCGGTGAGCTGACCGCGGACCTGCGCCAAAGGGTCGAGCTCGGCCACCGAGGTAACGGGTCGCGGGCGCAGCGTGCGGGGGTCGGCTCGGTTGCCGCTCGGCAGGGCCGCGGCGACGGCGGCGCCAACCAGTACGGCGACGAGAACGACCGGCAGGCCCAGCCTGAACGAACCCGCCGGGGACGCGCCGACCCCGCCACGCCGGTGCGCCCGCGCCAGAGCGAAGCCGAGTGACGCCAGTGCCAACACCGCGCCGGCGGCCGTCGCCCGGCGTTCGGCACCGCCGAGCAACGCGATGGCGACGGCGAACGCAGCCCCAAGGGGCATCAACGGCGCCAGCATCGCGCCGCCGAGCGCCGCCAGCGCCACCGCGGCCGCCGTCGCCAGCCACAGAACGAGGACTGGTACGACCACGTCGCCGTCGGATCACCCGGCAACCCAGCGGTGAGCAGGTTCGACCAGCCGCGGCGTAGACCGTTGACGGTGTTGGGCAGGCTGCCCACGGCCTGCCCGTCCGCCCACCCGAACACGACGACGACCAGATAGCCGGCGAGTCCCGTGAGCATGACGCCGGCCAGCAGGTCCAGCCGCCGGGTTAGCCGCTCGGCCGCCGCGGTCAGCCCGGCCGGGGCCAGCACGGCCCCCGCCAGTGGCGCCCACGCGCCGTGCCCGACGAACAGCCCGCCGAACGCCCAGCCGACGGCCAACGCCGCGACCAGCAGCGACACCGCCTCGGCCAGCCGGTCCCAGGACGGCCGCCGCGCGCCGAGGTGGCCCAGAGCCCGGGCCCGAGCCGGTGCTGGAGTCGATGCCGGGGGGAGGCCGGACGTGGCCATGTCGCCGACAGTCATCGCGCCGTCCGGTTCCAGGCCGCGGCGAACTCGTCGCTCGTCGCCGCGGCCACCGTGAAGGCACCGGGCACGACTGGCGCGGGCCCGCCCCGCCGCTCGCCGATCAAGGCGAGGCTGACCGTCGTGAACCGGCGCAGCGCCGGGCCGACGGCGTCGAGCATGGCCTGGCCTGGGGCGCCGGTGACGATGCCGAGCGCGGCGCCGTCGCCGTCCTGGCCGAGCATGGGGAGTGCGGCCAGGCCCGGATCGCGCTCGGCTCGGACCGCCTCGGTGAACAGGTCCAGCAGCTCACCGTGAGCGGACACGCCCCGCTCCGCCGCCGCCCGGGCGCCGCCGGTCGTGCGAACCTCGACGGGATGGCCGCCGTCGAACGCGGAGACGGCGAGCGAGGCGGCGACCCGTATCGCCGCCTCGAAGGAGGCGTCGGTGTAGGGGGCGGCGCTGGTGTCGAGCAGGACGAGCATCCGCGGTTCGTGCGGGAAGACGTGGTGCCGGATCATGATCGTGCCGGTCCGCGCGGTCGACGGCCAGTGGATCAGCCGCAGGTCGTCGCCGCGCTCATACTCGCGCAGGCTGTGGAAGGCCACCCCGCCGCTGGGCGCCAGCGCCGACGTGCGGCCGTCGACCTCGCGGGACCGCCCGGGTCGGCAGCGGTACCAGCGGATGCAGCCGCGGGTACACCCACAGCCGCGCGTGCGACGGGTACGATCGCCCGGCCCGGAACAACCCGAGCGGGTCGCTGTGCCCGACGGTCAGCGGACCCACCGGGTGGACGCCGCGCCGGTGCGTCGGCAGTGGATAGTCGACGTCGCGGGCGGCGCCCGCGGCGAGGCTCGGCAGCGTCACCGCCACCCGCTCGCCCCCCACCGACTCGACGGCGACGAACGGCGGGCAGCGCCGGCGCCCGAGATTGGTCACCGACAGGACGCCACGGGCGTCGCCGTCCTCGACCACCCGGGCGGGTTCGATCCGCCGCACCACCCGGACCTGCGGCCGGGCGACCATCCACAGCGCGGCGCCAGCGAGCACCACCAGGCCGGTGGCGCCGAGCCCGGCGAGCTCCGGATAACGCAGCAGCGGCCAGCTCGCGAGCAGGACGATCGTGCCAATCAGCGCACCCCAGCCCGATCATGTGATCATCTCTGGGCGGAGTAGCGGTCCGGGACCGGGACCGACGCGGTGATCCGGGCGAGCACATCGGCGCCGGTCAGGCCGTCGAACAGTGCCTCGGGCCGCATGATGATCCGGTGCCCGAGGACCGAGGGTGCCAGCGCCTTGACGTCGTCCGGGGTGACGAAGGGCCGGCCCGTGGCGGCAGCGCGGGCTTGGGCGGCGCGGGCGAGGGAAAGCCCCCCGCGCGGGCTGACTCCGAGCCGGATCTGGTCCAGTCGGCGGCGCGTGTCGGCCACGATCAGGACGATGTAGTCGTACACCTCCGCGGACAGGTGGACGCCGCGGACGAGCTCGGTCATCCGCATCAGATCGGCGTTCGTGACGACCGGCTGGAGATCCTCCGGGCTCATCCCCCGGGTGCCGGCGGTGAGGATCTCGACCTCTGCCGCATGGTCCGGGTAGCCGACCGCTGAGCGGATCATGAACCGGTCGATCTGGGCCTCCGGCAGCTCGTAGGTGCCGCCGTGCTCCACCGGGTTCTGCGTGGCGATCACTATGAAGGGCCGTGGCACCTGGTAGGTCGTCGAGTCGACCGTGACGCGCCGCTCCTCCATGACCTCCAGCAGCGCCGACTGGGTCTTCGGCGACGCCCGGTTGATCTTGTCGATGAGCACGATGTTCGCGAAGACCGGGCCCTCATGGAACTCGAAGGAGCGCGCCCCGGCGTCCCAGATCTGCACGCCGGTGACGTCGGAGGGGAGCAGGTCGGGGGTGAACTGCACCCGCCGGACCATCCCGCTCACCGACTGGGCGACCGCCTTGGCCAGCGACGTCTTACCGACGCCGGGCACGTCGTCGATAAGCAGATGGCCCTCGGCATACATAGCAGCGCCCGCTCGACAACTTGAGGATTGCCCCGGAAGAACCCGGAGATGTTGGTGGCGAGTCGCTGATGCTGCCGCGAAAACCAATCGGCGTCCGCCGCGGATGTCTCCACTGCTCCCCCTGCTGCGTTCCCCCGAATTGCGCTGTATCAGACTAACATGCGACAGGTAGCCGGCAGTCGGGCCGCACAATCACAGAAGTGCCCGCGAGGGACCGCAGCAGGTGGCCCGGATCTCGCTACCATGATCGGAAAGTTTGGGTGAGCCGGCGGTCCGTAGCTCAGTGAGTCGCCCAGGGGCCGACGCCGCCGACGCGGTCGATCGTGTAGCGCAGGATGAAACCGTCGCCCTTCGGGGCCGGGAATTCGGCGTCCGGGCTTATGTAGACCTTCGCCAGGTTGTTCAGCAGGTCCCAGGTACCGCTGCTGGACGTGACGGTGGCCGTCGCGTGCAGAACGGCGTACTCGGCCAGGTAGCCCCCGGGACCCGCGGCGCATCGAAGGAGAGCACCACGCGGGGATCGCGCTCCGCATTGCGCACCTTCACATAGCGGTCCAGGTGGCCGCTGACGACGTCGTCGCCGTCCAGGCCGATCCAGATGACGCTCACCTGGGGGCTGCCGTCGGCGTTGATCGTCGCCAGATGTGCGAGTGGGCCACTGGAGATCAGGTCGCGGAACTCCGGTGTCAGCAGCGTCATCGTCCGATGCTCCCATCGACGTCGATCAGCGAAGATCAGCCTAGCATCGACTGCTTGGTTCTTCGGCGAATGACGGGGATGGGCACGGTCCGCGGTGCGCAGAAGGCCGGGATCGCCAGCTCTTGCCAGCGCGTGAGCGGCATTCGGTGATTTGTCGCCCGGGTCGGATTCGTGCGAGGCTCGGCGCGATGGCGATCGGAGTTGACGGGGTGCGGGTCGGGCACTGGAGCGACCCGGTGGGCGTGACCGGATGCACGGTGGTGGAGCTGCCGGCGGGCACGGTCGCCTCCGCGGAGGTGCGTGGCGGCGCGCCGGCCTCGCGCGAGCTTGACGCTCTGGCACCGCAGATGGCGTTTGCCAGCGTCGACGCCGTGGTGCTGGCCGGTGGTTCGGCGTTCGGGCTGGCCGTCGCCGACGGGGTGATGCGCTACTACGCCGAGCGCGGCCGGGGCGTGCCCACGAGCGGCGGCCCGGTGCCGGTCGTCCCGGCGCTGGCCCTGTTCGACCTCGCCGTCGGCGATCCCACCGCCCGGCCGACCGCCGACGCCGGCTACCTCGCCGCGCGGGCCACCCGCGGGGAGCAGGTGCTGTGCGGCCGGGTGGGGGCCGGCACGGGGGCGTATGCGAGCCAGTGGCGTGAGCCCGAGCACCGCCGTGCCGGGGGGGCTCGGGCATGCCGAACGATGCCGCGGCGAGGTCATCGTTGCCGCGTTGTGCGTGGTCAACGCGTTCGGGGATGTCGACCACGGCGGCGACCCCGTCCCGCTCGACGCCGCGGAGTCGCAGTGGCGACCGTTCGACCTCGCCGCCGGACGAACCCACACCACGATCGGGGTCGTCGTCACCAACGCCCGCCTGGACAAGATGAGCTGCCTGCTGGTCGCGCAGGGTGCCCACGACGGGTTGGCACGGGCGATCACACCCCCGCACACCCGTCTCGACGGCGACGCCTTCGTCGCAGCGGCGACCGGCCGGGTCGAGGCCGATGTCGATCTCGTCCGCCTGCTCGCTCTGGCCGCGGTCACCGCCGCCATTCGCTCCGTCGACCACAGGCCCTGACGCGGCCCCATCGCCGAGACGAAGGCTGGGGTGTCGATGGAAGGCGAGCAGGTGCAGGTGCTGCAGGTTCATCTGCGCAAGCTTGAGGGGGTGCCGAGCGCCAGCTCGCCGAGATCGGCGAGCGCCTCGCCGAGATGCAGACCCGGCTGCAGTCCGTGGAGCGGATCCTCAAGGACGTCGAGTGAGGACTTTTCCCGCCGCCGTGCGGGGCCCTACTGCGCCGGCGGTTAGCGTGTGGCCCTACTGCGCCAGGCAGTTAGCGGGTGGGCCGACGCTGCCGGCCGGTGTGCCGCAAGGGGGCCGCTACGGGCCGGCGACGGGCCGGCTACGGGCCGGCGACGGGGCGGGCTGGCCGGTTCGACATCCGGCATGGCCGTCGCCGACGCCGGGGCGGGGGGAGGAGCCTGGAAGACGAGGCTGGCGACCTGCGCGACCGATACCGGCTGCGGGGTGGCCTCCGTGTCGGGCTGACCGAAGTCGGGCATCCGGAACGGGCGGGTCGTGGGCGGCGGAAGCTCTCGCCTCGGCTGGGACCGGGCTGCTCGCGGCGCGGAGAAACTAAGGATCGACTGGGTGGCGATGAGGGGTGTCTCGCTTTCGGGGACGGATCGTCGGCAAACGATCGGCCGGGCGGTCGCGCCGGAACTGCTGTCCGCGGCGCGATGCCCGTGGACTGTTACGAACCGTGACCGGACCGTCAGAGACGGTACATCCGGCTGAACGGGCTCGGTATGCGCTCCTGGCGGGAGCCAAAATCAACATCCACGGAGGACTCTCCGGTAACTCCGATGACCCGGCCGAGCCCATACACATCGTGGGTGACCCGGTCTCCGACCGTGAACCGCTCCTGTGCAGGGACCGCCGGAACCTTGAAGGGGCTGTTGGGAAGGCGACGTCGGGGCACCGCTGACTCGGTCATCGTCTCCAGTATGCACCTCTGCCCGGGGATGGCCAGTCGCCCGCCGCGCCGGGGTGACGCGAAGTCGTGCGCGCGCGTCCCCCGGATGGGTGGTTCGCGCCGGGGAGATCTCGGCGGTGGCCCCGGTCAGGAGGGCGGTGGTTGTGGTTGGGGTGGTGGCAGCGCGCCTTCCTCGTGATCGAGCTCGTCCTCGAGTAGCCGCAGGGAGGCGTCGGACAGGTGCCCGGTGTCGCGCCAGAGCTGGAGTTCGTCCCGTTCCGCCTCGATCATCGTGCGGCGGACCCGGCCGAACGCCTCCGTGAGGCTCGCGGTGGGGGGCCGGCCCGAGTCGGCGCGGCTCAGCGCGCGCAGGCTGTCCTGGCTGCGCCGCTTGCGTTCCTCGGCGGCCGTGCGCAGGCGCAGGATGAGATCGTCGGGAAGCTGGTCCTGATCATGGACGGCGGCCAGCGTCCGCAGACCGGCGTCGGCCGCCGCGACCCGGGCGCGGGCGCGTTGCCGGCGAGCTTCGTCGACGTCGGGTCGCACGTTCAGCCGGTGCAGGACCGGTCCGAACGTGAGCCCCTGGCCGACGAGGGTCACCAACACCGCGACGTAGGCGCAGAACACCAGCAGGTCCCGGTGCGGGAAGCCGGCTCCGTCGACGGATATCGGCAGCGCGAACACGGCGGCCAGCGAGATCACTCCGCGCATCCCGGACCAGGACAGCGCCGCGAGTTCGCGGGTCGAAAGGTGCGGATGAGGGGACAGGAAGCGCAGGCGGCTCGGCAGCATCGCGGGTAGCAGCAGCCACAGTGGCCGGACCAGCACGACCGCGCCGACTGTCACCGCCGTCGCGGCCGCCACGGTCGACAGCGGATAGTGCCCGATGGCCGGGATGACCGCCGCGAGCTGCTGGCCGATGAGGAGGAAGACGAAGCCCTCGAGCAAGAGGTCCACGAGCCGCCACACCGCGCGTGCGTGCAGCCGGGCGGGCCCGGACAGCAGGCTGCGGGACTGCGATCCGAGGATCAGCCCCGCAGTCACCACCGCGAGGACCCCGGAGGCGTGCAGCGCCTCGGCGGGCACGTAGGCGGCGAAGGGAGTCGCCAGCGAGACGGTCGTCTCGGTCACCGGGTCCTCGATGCGCAGCCGTAGCTGGCCGACCAGCCAGGACACGGCGAGTCCGACGGCGAGCCCGCCGATGACCGCGAGCAGGAAACGTCCGGCGACCCTCGGGACGTCGAACCGTCCGTCGATCGTCGCGGCCACCGCCACCGAGTACAGGGTCAGTGCCGTCGCGTCGTTGAACAGGCTCTCGCCCTCGATGACGGTGCGCAGCCGGTCCGGCAGGCCCACCCGCCGCCCGATGGACAGGGCCGACACCGCGTCGGGCGGCGCCAGCGCGGCCCCGAGGGCGCAGGCGCCGGCGAACGACAGACCCGGCACCACGACGACGAGCGCCGCGCCGGTGACCAGCGCGGTGACGACGACGAGCAGCACGGATAACGAGACCACTGCGCGCAGGTTCGCGCGAATCTCCACCAGACTCGAGCTCAGCGCGGCGGAGAAGAGCAGGGGCGGAATGATCAGTGCAAGAACGAGGTCCGGCTCGAGCCGGACGGTGGGCCCGGGTAGCAGCGCATAGACCGTGCTCGCCCCGACCAGCAGCACGGGCGCCGGCAGGCCGAACCGCCGTGCGGCCAGCGCGGCCGTCACCACGAGCGCCACGCCGATCAGCCCAAAGGTTATTTCTTCCAACACATGCTGCCCCCGATGGGACGCGGCTCGCGCCGGCGGGTACCGGCGGCGCGGCCGGTACCGTCAGAGATCAGGACGGCCTTGGGTCAGCCAGGCTTCGACGTCGCGCGCACGCCACAGGACGAAATGTCCTACGGAGTGGATGGGCATGGGAAAATCGTCGCGATCACACAGACCGCGGGCTCGGGGCGCCGAGATCGACAGCCGACGGGCTATGTCGGCGGTCGTCCACAGATCATCTACCGCCATACTGTCATGCTATGCGACAACGCCACGCCCGGCGCCGTCACTGAGCGCTGCGCCCCGCCCGCAGCGGGGACCACGGACGGGCGTGGTTCGGCGCTTCGGACGGAGGGGCCCGCAGCCCCTCGCGCCGCATCCAGGTACCCTTACTGATGTTGCTCTTCTTGGTGCCGCCGGTCACCTTCAGGATGGCACGAGCCGCTGGCCGGAGCGATCCGGTCGGCGGAGGTAGGCGGTGCATCGTGTGGATGTGCCGCGGCAAGCACAGTGAGGAGCGACCGTGTCAGCAGGAACTGTGAAGTGGTTCAACGCCGAAAAGGGCTTCGGCTTCATCTCGGTGGACGGTGGGGGCGGCGACGTTTTCGTCCATTTCTCCTCGATCGTGAGTGAGGGTTTCAAGTCCCTCGATGAGGGGCAGCGCGTCAGCTTCGACATCGAGCAGGGCCAGAAGGGCCTGCAGGCCGCGAAGGTCGAGGCCATCGACTAGCGCGGCGGCGCTCTCACCAGCCCGTCCCACGCTCCGGTCGAAGCCGGCCGGAGCGTGGGGACGGCCCGCTTGTGGGGGCGGCCGCGTGCCAACCGGCTCACGCGGTCTCCTCGGCTCTGGGGCAGAGTCTCGATGCCCCGAGTCCTCCGCCGATGCCTGTACGGATCCGCCCGTTCACGGCTCGACGGCTCGGAAGATCCACGGTCAAGCGATGCCAGAATTGACCGGTGCGAGCGGAAATGTCCGGCGGGTCGGCGACGGTGTTCGTCAGCTACGTCGCGGCCGCCCGCCTTCGGTCACGCCTCATGCGGACGCTCGCCGACCTCGCCGATCTCTTGGCCTGGCCGACCGCCCTGGGTGACAACGGCAATCGGGCGTCCTGGGCGTGCAGGCCAATCGCGACCCGAAAGTACGGACCCGTGTTAGCCGACGCTGAGTGCACGCTGTCGGGGCGGAAGGCCATGGCGTCGCCAAGTTCGAAGCTCGTCGTGTGCCACAACGGCGCGAGCACCTCCGCCGGCGGTGAGTTACCCGTGTTGACGAGGACCTCT
>NZ_CADCWT010000089.1 GCF_902806485.1 Candidatus Frankia alpina
GTGCGCAAGTTCGACGCGCTCAACGAGAGAGACCCCCGGGCCTGAGACCACCGGCATCCGGGCTGAATTGCGTCGACGCCGCCACAGACGTCCCAGCCCGAATATCTCGGTTCGCTGGTGGCGTCGTCGAGGATGTCGCTTTTCCTGGCCGCCAGGGAGGTCGTAGGGGTTCGGCCCGTCCACGAGCTCCCCATCCCACCGGCGAGCCCACCATCGGACACGGGACTGTAAAACCGACGGCGCTGTCGCATATTCGGTGATGACACTGTGTAGCCAATGCGGGTGCGGACGAGGAGTGGGGCGTGCGCTCACCGGTCGCTGCCTAGTGCCGGGTCCGGGGGTGGGGACGGGTGGGGACGGCCCGCCGGTCGCGGTCTCCAACGCCGCGGCGATCTGGAGCAGGCCGAGATCGTCGCCGTGGCGGCCGACGATCTGCACCCCGATGGGCAGGCCGTCGGCGCCGGTGGGCAGGGGCAGCGACATCGCGGGCTGGCCGGTGAGGCTGAACGGGTACGTAGAACAGGCCCGTGTCACCGGCGCCGCGGGGGAGCCGAGCGGCCAGGGTGGTTGGCGCAGGACCGGGGTGACGGGCAGGTCGAACCGGTCCCACCAGGCGGATAGCGGATCCGGGCGGCGGCCTGCGCGGCGGCGGCGGCGCGCCGTCCCTGCAGCGACCCGGTGCCGTCGGCGCCGTGCGCGAGGGGCACAAGACCGGCGGCGGATCCCCCGCTCGACCCGCCGACCGTCCGGTCGGGGGCATGCGGGTTGCGGGTGGGGACGAAACCGGGCGGCTCGGTGGTGACGCCCGCGGACAGCTCGGACACCGCCGCCTTGCCGACCACGACGAACCCCAGTCGTTCGAACCGCGCGGCCAGAGGCGTCGTCACCGCCGAGACACCTGCGGCGTCGCGTAGCACCCGGCAGCCGGCAGCCGGCCCATGCGGCGTGCCGGCGCGTTCCTGCCCGGCGTCCTTGAGCAGGATCGGTACCCCCGCGAACGGGCGGGACGGACCCGGCTGGCCGGCCGCGGCGGCCTGGCGGCCTGGCGGCGGGCCCGGTTGACCAGGATCGACACGACCGCACCGGAACGGGGCTTCCTGGGGCGGTTTTTCGCACGTGTGAACGCGGCGGGGGGCGGAACCATAGACTGGCGGAATGCGGCGGCGTGCGGACGGCACCGGCTCACCCGCGCCCACCCACCTGCGCCCCGCCCCGCGGCCGGCCGGCCACCGCCGCTCGGGACGGCCCGACTGGCCGATTGACCCCCAGCAGTCGTCCGTCTACCCCGTCCCCGCAGACCCGTCGCTTACTCGCCCGTCGCCTGACGGCCCGTGACCCGCGCTCGACCGATCCGCGTCCGACGACACACCGGCACCGCGCCAGCCACCGATCTCCCCGGGGGGCACCCATGACGTCCGCATCGGCTCCGCCCACGCCCGGCGCCGCAGCGGCGGCGCCCGGTTCGAGGCCGGCCTCCCGGCCGGCGATCCTCACCGTCGACGACGACCCGAGCGTCTCCCGCGCGGTCGCCCGCGACCTGCGGCGCGAGTACGGGGAGCGCTACCGGATCGTGCGCGCCGAGTCCGGGCCGCAGGCGCTCGACGCGCTGCGGGAGATGAAGCTGCGCGGCGACCGGGTCGCCGTGCTGCTCGCGGACTTCCGGATGCCGACGATGAACGGCATCGAGTTCCTCGAGCAGGCCATGGACCTGTACCCGACGGCGCGCCGGGTGCTGCTGACGGCGTATGCCGACACCACCGCGGCGATCGACGCCATCAACATCGTCGACCTCGACCACTACCTGCTCAAACCGTGGGACCCGCCGCAGGAGAAGCTCTACCCGGTCGTCGACGGCCTGCTCGACGCCTGGCTCGCCGCCGACCACACCCCCGTCGCCGAGACCCGGGTCGTCGGGCACCGCTGGTCGGCGCGTTCCTACGAGGTGCGCGACTTCCTCGCCCGCAACCAGGTGCCCTACCGCTGTACCTGTCCGAGGAGCCGGAGGGCGCGCGGCTGCTGGCCGCGGCCGAGGCGTCCCCCGACACACTGCCCATCGTGATCACTCCCGACGGTATGACACTGACCGACCCCTCCGACGCCGAGCTCGCCGGCCGGGTGGGGCTGAGCACCTCCCCCACCGCGGACTTCCACGACGTCGTGGTGATCGGCGGCGGCCCGGCGGGACTGGGCTCGGCGGTGTACGCGGCCTCGGAGGGCCTGCGCACAGTCCTCGTCGAGCGCACGGCCACCGGTGGGCAGGCCGGTCAGAGCTCGCGGATCGAGAACTACCTGGGCTTCCCGGACGGCGTGTCCGGTGCCCAGCTCACCGACCGGGCCCGCCGGCAGGCGGTCAAGTTCGGCGCGGAGGTCCTCACCGCCCGCGACGCTGTCGCGCTCGAGGTCTGCGGCCCGGCGCGCACGATCCACTTCGACGACGGCCGGCAGATCTCCGCGCACGCCGTCGTCCTCGCCACCGGGGTGTCCTACCGGCAGCTCACCGCCCCCGGCCTGGACGAGTTCACCGGCCGCGGCGTGTTCTACGGCTCCGCGCTCACCGAGGCGCCCGCCTGCGCCGGGCAGGAGGTGTACATCGTCGGCGGGGCGAACTCGGCCGGCCAGGCCGCGATGCACTTCGCCCGGCACGCCCGGCGGGTCACCCTGGTGGTACGCGGGTCGTCGCTGGAGTCGTCCATGTCCCACTACTCGCCGGGGTCTCTGCGATCACCGTGCGGACCTGCACCGAGGTCGTCTCGGCCGAGGGCGACGGCCATCTGGAACGGCTCACGCTGCGGGACAACGCCAGCGGCGAGACCGAGACGGTCGACACCCAGTGGCTGTTCATCTTCATCGGCGCCGCGCCGCGCACGGGCTGGCTCGACGGCGTGCTGACCCGCGACGAGCGCGGGTTCGTCCTGGCCGGGCCGGACCTCGTCGTCGACGGCCGCCGCCCGCCGGGCTGGTCCCTCGGCCTCGACCCCTACCACCTGGAGACGTCGGTGCCGGGGGTGTTCGTCGCCGGCGACGCTCGCGCGGAATCGGTGAAGCGGGTGGCCTCAGCGGTCGGCGAGGGCGCCATGGCCATCGCGCTCGTCCACCGTTACCTCGAAAAACGATGAGTACCTCGCCGAAACGATGACGGCCGCACCGGGAGAGATCATGGCGACGGTTCCCTGCGACGTCGACGAGCTGCGCACCCTGTTCCTGTTCGAGAAGCTCACCGACGACCAGCTCCACTGGCTGTGCGAACGCGGACACGCCGAACTGCTCGAGCCGGGCCCGGTCTACTCCGAGGGCGCGCCGGCGACCTGCTTCTACGTGCTCATCGACGGCGCGCTGATGATGTCCACCCGGGTGGGTGCGGACGACATCGAGGTCGTGCGCTCCTCCCAACGGGGGGTGTACGCCGGTGCCTGGCACGCCTACCTCGGCGACCGGGTGCCCCAGGTCTACGAGAACTCGATGCGGGTCACCGAGCCCAGCCGGTTCTTCGTCCTCGACGCCGACGACGTGGCAACCGTGATGCGCGAGTGGTTCCCGATGGCCCTGCACATGCTCGAGGGCCTGTTCTTCGGCATGCAGAACACCCAGCAGGTGGTCGGGCAGCGGGAGCGGCTGCTCGCGCTGGGCTCGCTGTCCGCGGGGCTGACCCACGAGCTGAACAACCCGGCGGCCGCAGCCGTGCGGGCCACCTCGGCGCTGCGCGAGCGGGTCGCCGGCATGCGGCACAAGCTCGGCGTGATCGCCTCCGGTCCGTACGAGCGCACCGAGCTGGAGGTGCTCATCCGCCTGCAGGAGGAGGCGGTGGAGCGGGTGGCGAAGGCGCCGTCCCTCAGCCCGATCGAGGTCTCGGACCGCGAGGACCTCATCGGCGACTGGCTGGACGAACGCGACATCGGTGACGCCTGGGACGTCGCACCGATCTTCGTGCAGGCCGGCCTGGACGTCGCCTGGCTCGATCATGCGGCCGCCTCGGTGCCGGCGGGGGTGCTCGACGGCGCCGTGCGCTGGCTGACCTACACCGTCGAGAGCGAACTGCTCATGCGGGAGATCGAGGACTCCACCAGCCGCGTCTCGACCCTGATCACCGCCGCCAAGCAGTACTCACAGATGGACCGGGCGCCGTACCAGACCGTCGACATCCACGAGCTGCTCGACAGCACCCTGATCATGCTCGGCCGCAAGATCGGCGACGACGTCGACATCCGCCGGGACTACGATCGGTCCCTGCCCCCGGTCCCCGCCTACGCCGCCGAGCTCAACCAGGTCTGGACGAACCTGATCGACAACGCCGTCGCCGCGATGGACCACCGCGGCACGCTGGCGGTGCGCACCTTCGCCGACCACGACACCCTCGTCGTCGAGATCGGCGACACCGGCCCCGGCATCGACCCCGCCATCCGGGACCGGATCTTCGAACCGTTCTTCACGACGAAGGCGGTCGGCGAGGGCACCGGCCTCGGCCTGGACATCTCCTGGCGGATCGTGGTGAAAAAGCACCACGGCGCCTGCGGGTCACCTCCGCCCCCGGCGACACCCGCGTCCAGGTCCGCCTCCCCCTCGCCACCCCGGCCGCCACCGGCGACCTGCCGGCGGGTCAGCCCGACAGCCCGCCACAATCCAAGCAGACTTGAATTCGTCCACCAAGATTTCAAGTTTCCGGCCCTAAACTTGAATTGTGGACCGGGAGCGCTTCACCGCAAGCCCGGTCGGCCGCCTGGTAACGATCACCGGTCAGGACGGCCGCACCGGACGAACCTACGAGCACGTCGCATATCTGCCCGATCCCCTCGGCGAGGTCCAGCCCGAGCTGTCCGGCCGTACCTGGCGGCGGGTCGCCCAGGCTGGACACGCGCTCGGCCGGCTCTACCAGGCGAGCCGGCAGATCCCCGAACCCGCGTTGCTGCGGCAGCCGACCTTGCGGGCGGAGGCACAGAGCACATCTGCCCTGGAGGGGACGTTCGCGCCCCTGGAAGATGTCCTGGCGGCCGATGTCGCCGAGGAGACGACACTCAGCGATCAGGTGCGCGAGGTCCTCAACTACGTCCGGGCCGCGCAGGGCGCCTTCGCCTGGATCGACGAGGGCCGCCCGCTCACCGGCACCACGTTGTGCCAGGCACATCGCGACCTCGTCCGCGGAACTCCTGCGGACACCCGGGAGGCCGGCAGGATTCGGTAGATCCAGGTGGCGATCGGCAGCCGCGGCGGATCGATCGAGACGGCCCGCTTCGTCCCGCCACCGCCCGGTCTGGACCTCGACGCGGCCGTCCGGGACCTCATCGACTGGATGGTCATCGGATCCAGGGACTTCGATCCCGTGGTGGCGGCTGCGATGGCGCATTATCAGTTCGAGACCCTTCATCCCTTCAACGATGGCAATGGGCGCATCGGGCGTCTCCTGGTGGTTCTGGATCTCTGCGGCCGCGGTGCGCTCCCGCAGCCGCTGCTCACCATCTCGCCGTGGTTCGAGGCTCGCCGCGAGGAGTACCAGGACCGGCTCGCGGACCTCAGCGCACAGGGCGACTGGGACGGCTGGATCGGCTTCTTCGCGACGGGACTCGCCGCGTCCTGCGCGCGACGGTCCGCATCGTCGACGACCTGTTGGCGCTGCAGGCCGACTACGTGACGCGGATCCGGGCGGCCGGGCTCACCGGCGGGCTGGTGCGGGACATCGCGGCCCGGCTCATCGGCGCGCCGTTCGTCACCGCCCGCACCGTGAGTGCCGACACCGGACGCACCTACCAGGCCGCGAGCAACGCGATCGGCAAGCTGGTGGAGCTGGCCATCCTGCGGGAGCGGACCGGCCGGCAGTACGCGCGGGTGTTCGAGGCCGCCGAGGTGATGGCAGTCCTTCAACGCGTCACGTGATATTCCGGCCGGCGCCGACGATCGGCACGCCGTGCGAGAGCGCGAGCTGCGTCCCGCCGTACCCGCCGTTGGTGAGGAAGACGTCGACGTGCGGCATGAGCTCGGCCGGGTCGGCGCCGCCGACGATGACGTCAGCAGATTCCCGATCGAGCATGGCACGCAGGTCCCGGACGTGTCCGAGCGCGGGCAGGGCGAACCCGCGGGCCACCAGGGTCCGGGCGACCGGGTAGGCCGGGGCGGTGTGGCCTACGCCGGGAGTGGTGGCGAACAGGAAACGGGACACCGGAAGGTCACCTTTCGGACTGGCCGAGGCCCGTCAGGCCACCGGGCTCAGGCCACCGTCGAGGTTGACGGCCGTGCCGGTGATGTAGGCGGCCCGCGCGGAGATCAGGAAGGCGACGAGGTCGGCGAACTCCTGCGCCCGTCCCACCCGACCGAGCGGGATGCCGCTGTCGCGCCCCATCCGCGCGTAGAGCTCGTCGACCCCGACGCCCTGCGTGGCGGCGGCCCGGTCCCACTGGCCGCTCTCCACCAGACCGATGAGGACGGCGTTGACCCGCACGTTGTCGGGGCCGAACTCCTTGGACAGGGCCTTGGTGAGCGCGAGTCCGGCGGCCCGGGTGACCGACGTCGGCAGCGAGCCCGCGCCCGGCGTCCGGGCGCTGATCGACAGCGAGTTCACGATGCTGCCGCCGCCCACCCGGCGCAGGTGCGGCAGGACGAGCCGGGACGCGCGGACCGCCGCGTGCAGCTTCAGGTCGAGGTCGCCCTGCCAGACCTCGTCGGTCTGACGCTCGAAAGGCCCCGCGGCGCTGGCACCGGCGTTGTTGATCAGGGCGTCGACGGCGCCCCACCGCTCGGCGGCGGCGGCGACGAACCGCTCGAGGTCGGCCGGTTCGCGGACGTCGGCGACCACCGGCAGCACCTCCCCGCCCGCACCAGCCGAGCCGGCCGAGCCGCTGGCCGCCTCGGCGACCGACCGCAGCCGCGTCTCGTCCCGGCCGCAGAAGGCCACCTTGGCCCCCTCGGCCGCCAGCCTCCGCACCAGGGCGGCACCGAGGCCGTCCGAGCCGCCGGTCACCAGCACAACCCGGCCCGCAAGCTGCAGATCCATCCCGCTCCTCTACTCCAGGCCCGCCGCCCTGCCGGCCGTCCTACTGACGCTGGCCGCCCTGCTGAAGGCCGCCGTCCTAGTGACGCTGCCGCCCTCCTGAAAGGCCACCGTCCTACTGAAGGTAGTGCTCGACCTGCGCGACGCTGCCCGGCTCGGCGCTCTGCGGGTCCTGGCCGGCAGCGCGCCGCGCGCGGCGCCGACGCAGCAGGTCCCAGCACTGGTCCAGGGTCTGCTCGAGGTGGTCGAGCCGCTCGTGCTCGGTCTCGGCGTCGATCTCGCAGCGGGCCCGCCGGCCCCGCAGCTCGTGCTCCTCGGCCACGAGGGCGCTGACCTGGGCGTAGATCCGCTCGTCATCCATCCGCCCACTCAATCACGCCGGCCCGGGCCCGCGGGACGCCACGGCAAACCGGATGACCTTCGCGAAACCCGAAGCTTGGGGTGTGGCCTGGCATACTGCTCGCGTGGACACCGCGATGATGCGAGCCGCAGTCTGCCATCGACTGGGCACACCGGACGGGATCGCGACCGAGGCGGTGCCCAGGCCCACGCCGGGGCCGGGTGAGGCGCTGATCAGGGTGCGCGCGGCGGCGGTGAACCTGCCGGACGTGCTCATCGCCGCGGGCCGATATCAGGTTCCGGTCCCGCCGCCGTTCACCCCCGGCAGCGAGTTCGCGGGGGTCGTCGTCGCGGTCGGACCGCAGGTGACGGGCGTCCGGGTCGGCGACCGGGTGGCCGGCGGCGTGATGAGCGGTGCGTTCGCGCAGTACGTCGCCGCACCGGCGGACGCGCTCATCCCGGTGCCGGCGGGGGTGGATCTCACCACGGCCGCGGCGAGCTGGGTCTGCCACCTCACCGCCTACAACGCGCTGCGCTCGATCGCGAACATCACGCCCGGGGAGCGGCTGGTCGTGCTGGGGGCCGCCGGCGGCGTCGGACTCGCGACGGTGGAGCTGGGCGCGCTGCTCGGCGCGCGGGTGGTCGCCGCGGCGTCCAGCCCGGAGAAGCTCGCTGCCTGCAAGGAGCGCGGCGCCGAGTTCCTGATCGACTACGAACGCACGCCGTTACGCGACGCGATCCGAGCGGCGGTCGACGGGGCGGACGTGGTCGTCGATCCCGTCGGCGGGCGGTACTCCGAGGCGGCGCTGCGCACCCTCGGCTGGGGCGGACGTTTCGTCACCGTCGGCTACGCCAGCGGGGAGATCCCGCGCATCCCGCTCAACCTGCTGCTACTGAAGGGCATGATCGTGCGCGGCTTCGAGCTGCGCACCTTCCCCCGGTTCGAGCCGGAACTCGCGGCGCGGGATCGGGCCGAGCTCGCCGAGCTGCTCGCCACCGGCCGGGTTGCCCCACTCGTCGGAGCCCGCTTCCCGCTGGCCGAGACCAGCGCCGCCCTGCTCCACGTCGCCGAGCGGCGAGCGATCGGCAAAGTCGTCCTGGACATGACGGACGGCGATGAAACCGGCTCCGAGGCTTGAGACCGAACCGTTCGAGACCCGCTGACGGCACGACGGCCACCCTCGGCGCCGGATCGGACGACTACTTTCCATTAGCGATAGCTGGTCTCGGCGCCGCATGGGGCGCGACCACCCGGGTATGAAACAGGGCTGGACCGCATGGGGTGGGTGGGTGGAGAGTCTTGGCACAGGAGCGTCCCGACCTCTTCGAGCTCCTGAACCTCGCGGTGACGGTGACGGATTTTCGCACCGGTCGCCTACGCCGGGCCAATGCGGCGGCCTGCGCACTGCTGGGCCGTTCCGAGGCCGAGCTGGTCGGTACGCACTGGCAGGATGTCGCCGCGCCCGAGGAGCGCGCGCTCTGGAACGAGGAGATCCACCGGCCCGGCCAGCAGAACCCGCCGCTGCGGCGGCTGATCCGCCTGCGGCGCCCTGGCCACAGCACCGTGCACGTTTTCGTCACCTCGGCGACGGTGCCCGGACCGGCAGGCCGGGAGATCCTCAGCCAGCTCCAGGACGTCTCCGACGAGATCACCGCGAACGACCGGCTGCGCCTCATTCTGGACAACACGCCGGTGTCGATGTTCCTGGTGGATCGGTCGGGGTTCGTGCTCGCCAGCGAGGGTCTCATGGACGCGACGCTGACCCGCCTCGCCGAGCATCCCGACATCTCGGTGTTCACGCTCTTCCAGGACCTGCCCGACGCCGTCGGCCTGCTGCAGGACGCGTTCGCCGGGCGCCCCCTGCACCATGTCATCGAGGCGTTCGGTCGCTGCTTCGATCTGCATCTGGCGCCGATCCCGGGACCCGACGGCGAGGTGAGCTACCTCACCTGCGTGGCGACGGACGTCACCGAACACCAGGAGACGCTGGCCACCCTGCGCACCCGATCGATCGAGCAGACCCTGGTGGCCGACCTGGGCCAGCAGGCGCTGGAGGGCCTGGACGCCACGACGATGTGGGCCCACGCCGGCCAGATGCTCGCCGAGCATCTGGCCGGCGCGACCGTGCGGATCCACGAACTCGACGACGCCGGCCAGCGCACCCGCACTCTCACCGACTGTCTCCCCCGCCGACGTGACCAGCGCCGACGGGGCCCAGGCGGGCGTCGGCCGGTCGGATCGGACGTGGTGCACCCCGCAGCTACCCGCCGCGAGCGGGCACGACCTTGTTGTGGCGACCGGCCGAGGTGATCGTCCGTCGGCGGTCATCGAGGTGAGCCGCCCGCCACCCGGCCCGGCCTTCAGCGAGCAGGACGCCCAGTTCGTCCGCTCGGTGGGAGCCGTGCTGGGGGCGGCGGCGATGCGTTTCCGGACGGAGGACGAGATCCGCCGGCAATCCCTGCACGACGGGCTCACCGGGTTGCCGAACCGGACGGCCCTGCTCGACCGGCTGGACCGGGCCCTGCGCCGGGCGCGCGGGGACGGGACCCGGATCGGCGTGCTGTTCATCGACCTCGACGGCTTCAAGACGGTCAACGACACCCTCGGCCACCAGGCTGGCGACAACCTGCTGCGGCTGACGGCGCAACGGCTCGAGCACGCGGTGCGTCCCACCGACGTCGTCGGGCGGCTCTCCGGCGACGAGTTCGCCGTGCTGTGCGAGGACATCGACTCCCCCGCCGCCATCGAGGCGATCGCCGACCGGGTGCTCGCCACCCTGGACACGCCCTGTGTGCTGCGCGAGCGCACGGTCCTGCTGTCGGCCAGCGTCGGCATTGCGCTGTCCGAGCCGGAGACCGCCGACGGCGAGGATCTACTCAACGCCGCCGACATCGCGATGTACACAGCGAAGCGCCGCGGGCCGGGGCGTCGGCTGGCGTTCGACGAGGTGATGCGCACCAGGCTGCTCGCTCAGATCACGGACAACGACGAGCTGCCTCGGGTCCTGTCCGACGACGAGCTGGTCATGCGCTACCAGCCGATCCACGACCTCGACCATGGCCTGGCCGGGGTGGAGGCGCTGCCGTACTGGCTCCATCCGCACCGCGGGCTGGTGCTGTCCGTGCAGTTCCTGCCCGATCCCGCGCACGTCGGTCTGCGGGTGCCGATCGACCGCTGGGCCGTGGGCCGGGTCTGCCGGGCTGCCGCCCGATGGGAGGACGAGCGCGGCGACGGCGCACCGCCGCCGCTGCTGAACGTGACCGTCTCCAGCCGCTGCCTCGTCGAAGACCGGTTCATTTCCGAGCTGGACCTGCTGTTATCCGCCACCGGCGCGGAGGTCCGCTACCGGCTGTGCCTGCAGATCGCCGAGCGGGAGGTCGCCGACGACGAGCCGGCGCTGCTGGCGGCCTTCGGCGAGCTGTGCCGGCTGGGAGTCGACCTCTGCATCGGCGGCTACGGGTCGGCCCTGGCGACGGCCGCGGCCATGAAGCAGGTGCCCTTCCGCTACATCCGGTTCAGCGGGATCCACGTCGACGGCGTCGACCGCAGCCCGGTTCACCACGCCGCCGCGGGTGCCCTGCTGTACTTCGCCCACGAGCTCGGCGTCCGGACGATGGCCGGCGACGTCACGACGTCCTCGCAGTTGAACACGCTGCGGGCGATGCGTTGCGATCTCTTCCTCGGCCCGGCGATCGGTCCGAGCACGGCGCGGCTGCCGCGGCTGACCGGACGCGAGGATGCGCAAGGCACTCATCGCTGATGGTGACGCAATGCACCCATCAACCCGGCAGTAGGTGACGGCCGGCCGTCGACCGGGCGCCGATGCATCGGCTGCCCCGCGTCCAGATTTGAGGTTCAATGAAGCTCGAAACGTCTAACTTGATACATGAGATGTACGGCAGGTTCCGGCCCAGCCGAGATCACGCCGGCTTACGTCCGAAACGGGGCCTGCCCATCCCCGGCACCACGTGACACCTTTGTCAGAAATCGAGGTAGCCTCGGATGCCCAGGTGAGGTGTCGGCGCGTGCGGGCTGCCGCCCCGATCCGCGCCTCGGGCGGCGATGTTGCTCCCGCCCGAGGCGGTGGCGCCTACTCCTCCCCGGGCAGTAGAAATTAGGAAAGGCGTGGCACTCTCGCGCTCCGCGAAGAGGAACACGCGCGAGCGAGGAGGTCAAAACGTGAGTCTTGTCGCCAAGCCTGGTACTCGCTACCGTTCAGCCGTCGATCAGACAGAGGTCATCGTGGTGAAACCCGCGAGTGGACCGGTCGATCTGCGCTGCGGCGGCCATCCGATGGTGGCGATCGGCACCGAGGTCCCCGCCGGGCTCACCCTGGACCCCGCTTTCTCCGCCGGCACGCCGCTGGGCAAGCGGTTCGCCGACGGCGAGACCGGCGTCGAGCTGCTGTGCACCAAGGGCGGCGCCGGGTCCCTGTCCATCGGGGAGGTCATCCTCTCGCAGAAGGACGCCAAGCCCCTGCCCTCCTCTGACTGACGGGTAGCCACGATGCACCTCGGGATGCTTCTCGAAATGGCCGCGGACGGCATGGCCGACCGGGTCGCGCTCGGCCCGTTGGCCTCCGGTCTGACCTTCGCCGAGCTGGCCAGCCAGGCCCGGCGTCTCGGCGCCGCGCTTGAGGCACTGCCGGGCGAGCGGGTCGGGCTGATCGACCTGAACTCCCCCGCGGTCCCCCTGACGCTGTTCGGCGCGGCGATCGCCGGCAAGCCATTCGTGCCGATCAACTACCGCCTGGCTGATCCGCAGCTGCGCGCGATCGTCGCCCGCACCGCCCCGGCGACGATCATCGTGGGTGAAGGTGTCGTCGAGCGGGTCGGGCCGGTCGACGGCGTCGAGTTCCTCAGCCGGGCCGAGGCCCTGGCGCTCGCGGAGAATCCCGAGGGCAAGGAGGCGGACGGCTGGGGTGGCGACGCGGAGGAAATCGCCGTCCTGCTGTTCACCAGCGGCACCACGGGCGAGCCGAAGGCCGCCGTGCTGCGGCACAGCAACCTGACGGAATACATCATCTCCACCGTCGAGTTCGCCGGGTCCGCGGAGGACGAGGCGGCGATCGTCAGCGTGCCGCCATACCACATCGCGGGCATCTCGGCAGTGCTGTCATCGACCTACTCCGGGCGCCGGGTGGTCCAGCTCGAGGCGTTCGACCCGGTCGCCTGGGTGCGCACCGTCCGGAAGGAGTCGATCACCCATGCGATGGTCGTCCCGACGATGCTCGGCCGCATCCTCGACATCGTGGAGTCCGATGGCTTGGGCCTGCCCTCGCTGAGGTCGCTGTCCTACGGCGGTGGCCCGATGCCGCTACCGGTCATCGAGCGCGCGGTCGGCCTGCTGCCGCACGTCGGCTTCGTCAACGCCTACGGGCTCACCGAGACCTCCAGCACCATCGCCGTGCTGGGTCCCGACGACCATCAGGCGGCGTTCGCCAGCGACGACCCGGCCGTGCGCGCCCGGCTCGCCTCCGTCGGCAAGCCGCTGCCGACGCTGGAGGTGTCGATCCGCGACGCGGCCGGCATCGAGGTGCCGGTGGGCGAGCGCGGGGAGATCTCCGTGCGCGGCGGCCAGGTCTCCGGCGAGTACCTCGGTCGAGGAACGACGCTGGACTCCGATGGCTGGTTCCCGACGCGCGACGAGGGGAATCTCGACGAGGCCGGTTACCTGTTCGTCCACGGCCGGCTCGACGACGTGATCGTGCGCGGCGGGGAGAACCTCTCGCCGGGCGAGATCGAGGCGGTGCTGCTGGAGCACCCGAGCGTGCTCGAGGCCCCACTCCTTGTTCGGGATCCCGAACAAGGAGTGGGGCGAGCAGGTCGTCGCCGCCGTCGTCACTTCCGGCGGGGTGACGGAGGAGGACCTCAAGGCACATGTCCGCACCCGGCTGCGTTCCAGCCGGGTGCGGACCACATCCAGTTCCGGGAGGAGCTGCCGTTCAACGAGAGCGGCAAGCTGCTGCGCCGGGTGCTTCGGACCGAGCTGTCCGAGGCGTTCACCTGATCGGCGGCGGGCGAGGCGCGACCGACCAGGACGGCCAGACCATGACCATGACCCTGGACGAGATCCTCGGGGTCCGGGAGTCCGAGCCGGACGTGTTCGTCGGCGCCCGCGGTGCGCGCGCCCGCGCCGGCATCTTCGGTGGTCAGCTCGCCGGCCAGGCACTCGCCGCGGCCCAGCAGACCGCGGACTTCCCGGCGCACTCGCTGCACGGCTACTTCCTGCAGTCCGGCGACCCGGACATCCCGGTGAGCTACCACGTCGAGCGGCTTCGCGACGGCCGCTCGTCCGCGGTGCGCCGCGTGGTCGCCCGCCAGCACGACCGCCGGCTGTTCGAGGTGATGGTGTCGTTCACAACCCCACGCGAGGGGCTCGACCACGCCGATTCGGCCCCGCCCGACGTGCCCGATCCCGAGACGGTCGCCGACCTGCCCAGCCACCTCACCGCCTGGGGGTTCGACGGCCCGCTGCCCCCGCACTTCGCAGTGCTGGACTTCCGCCCGGTCAGCGTCGTGTCCCCGCTCGCGCCGCGGGCGTATCCCCCCAGCCAGCAGGTCTGGTTCCGAGTCAGGACCGCCCTGGGGGACGATCCCCGGATCCACCTGCAGGCGATCACCTATGCGTCCGATCTGTATCTGCTGGCCACCTCCCTGCGGCCGCACGGGGTCGCGTCGGCCAGCCCGGGGGTGTCGTTCGCCAGTCTCGACCACGCGATCTGGTTCCACCGCCCGTTCCGGGCCGACGAGTGGCTGCTGCACGACCAGCACTCCCCGACCGCCTCCGCGGGGCGCGGATACTCCACCGGCAAGATCTTCCGGCGGGACGGCACCCTGGTCACGACGACCGCCCAGCAGGGTTTCATCCGCCCGCCGGCCGGCGCCGTCGGCGAGCAGCGCCCACCGACGCGCTAGGGCCGGGCCCCCGGACGGTCGACGTAGACGTCCGGGACGCCGTCGTGGTCGTCGTCAGCCGTCTCGAGCCGGTGGATCCGCGCGTAGGCACGGTTACGCAGCCGCAGCACCACCGACGCCAGCAGCGCGGCGAGGACCGAAGCGGTCAGCACACCCACCTTTACATGATCGTCACGGGCGCTGCCGGGCCCGAACGCCAGCTCCCCGATGAGCAGCGACACCGTGAACCCGATCCCCCCGAGCAGCGCGAGCCCTGCGACGTCGACCCAGGCCAGGCCGCTGTCGAGGCTCGCCCCGGTGAAACGGACGACGAGCCAGGTTGTCGCGAAGATCCCGATCGCCTTGCCGGCGACCAGGCCGACGACGACGCCGAGGGCGGCCCGGTCGGACAGCGCGTCAGCGAAGCCCCCGAGCCCGCCGATGGTCACCCCCGCCGAGCAGAAGGCGAAGACCGGCACGGCGACGCCCGCCGACAACGGCCGCCACCGGTGCTCGAAGTGTTCCGCGAGCCCCGGCCCGGCCCGCGGCCCGCCGGCCTCCTCGCTGCGCACCACCGGCACGGCGAAGCCGAGCAGCACCCCGGCGACCGTGGCGTGCACCCCGGAGGCGTGGACGAGCGCCCAGGTCAGCACCGCGAGCGGCAGCAGCAGCCACCACGCCCGCACCCGACGCTGCACCAGCACCGTGAACGCCACCAACCCGACGACGGCGCCGACCAGCGGCAGCACGGACAGCTCACCCGTGTAAGCGACGGCGATGATCACGATGGCCAGCAGGTCGTCGACGACGGCGAGGGTCAGCAGGAAGGTCCGCAGCGCCGTCGGCAGGCACCTGCCGACGACCGCGAGCACCGACAGCGCGAAGGCGATGTCGGTGGCGGTCGGGATCGCCCAGCCTCGCGGCGCCCCGCCGTGCAGGTTCACCAGCGTGTACAGCACGGCCGGGACGGCGACCCCGCCCGCGGCGGCGGCCACCGGCACCGCCGCGCGGCCCGGGTCGCGCCGGTCCCCGGCGACGAACTCGCGCTTGAGCTCGAGTCCGGCGACGAAGAAGAAGATCGCCAGCAGCCCGTCGGCCGCCCACTCGCGGACCGAGAGGTCCAGGTGCAGCGCCGCCGGGCCGAAGCTGGTGGTCAGCAGCGCATCGTAGGAGCCCGACCAGGGTGAGTTCGCCCAGCCGAGGGCGGCGGCGGTCGCGGCGAGCAGCAGCGCCCCGCCGATCGTCTCGTTGCGCAGGACCGCCGCGATCCGCCGCGTCTCCGCCCAGGAGCCGCGGGCGAACAGGCGGCGGGGGCGGCGCGGCGCCGGGTTCAGAGCTGTCTCCCAGCGTCCGGGGTCGGTTCGGCCATCGCCGACCAGACTTCCCGGCACACCACGATCGAGCATAGCCGAACGCCGCTCACCTGGCCGCGTGCCGGCATCACCGGCCGGGCGTCTCCGACATCGTCAGCGGCGCGGACGCATCGTCCCGCCCGTCCCGGCCAACGGGGCTGACGGGGCTGCCGGGACTGCCCGTGGGCGCCATCCCCTCCCGGTACGCCGCACCGTCGGGTCCGTAGCGGACCGGTCTGGACAGCGCCGACGCTCCGAAGCGGCGCCGGTCCCGGACCTGGTCACGCCAGATCACCAGGGCGGGCAACAGGAACATCGTCGCGAGCAGTGCGACGGCTATGAGTATTCGATCCCATTCGAATCCCGAGTCCACAGATCGTCCTTCGATCGATGATCGTCCGATGGCGGGCATGTGTGCCCGGCCCGCCACGCAGCGCAGGCCACGCAGGCAGGTATGTCGGAGCCAGGACCCGAGGTTGATCTCCGCTGCCGCTGCCGCTGCCGCCACGCCCCGGCAGGACGGACGGGTCGGAGTACGCGAACCCGTGACCGCGGCACGCGGCAGCAGTGACCTCGGCGCACGGCAGCAGCCGGCCCGGAGCTGGTCAGCCGGCGGGCGGGGAATCGGGGGCGTCAGTCAGCACGGCGGCAGGGCTGGGAAAGCCAGACGGCAGCCGACCCACGGCCCGGCCGTGGCGCGGGCCTACCTCGAGAACTGGCGAGGCGGTGACGGTGGGCCGCGGACGGCCAAGGCGCCTGCGGAGGCGTCGGGACGGGCGACCCGGCGTGCTGGCCGGCGCCAGCGCACGAGCAGGGAAAGGCCCAGGGCCACAGCGCCCGCCGCGAGGACGAAGGCGGTGGAATGGCCCGGCGACCACGGCCCCGCCAGCAGGGTTCGAGCATCTGGACGCGCAGTCGTGGTCTCACCGGAACCGACCGGGACGGTGAACGCCGTGACCGCGGGCAGCGCGCCCCCGACCATGTGCAGGTCCGCCGGCCTGCCCGCCGACGCCGCCGGAGGCGCCCACCAGGCCGATCAGCAACAGCAGGGACGCCGCCCAACCGGCGCGTAGACGCCGAGGCGGAAGGGTGGCCACGCGCCCAGGCTAAACCAGCGACGATGGCCAGGCCGGCCCGATCGCGGCCAGCGGCGCCCGCACGGGCAAACACGACGAGCCTCAGTGTGACCGGGGCCGGGTACTCAGGTCCGGCGACCTGGCTCAGCAGCGCGCGTAGCGCGGCTACGACCTCCTTGGGCCGGTCGTCGGGGAGCAGGTGGCCACCGTCGAGGGCGACGCTACGGAGCCTGGGCGCCCACGTCCTCCACACTTTTTCGTAGTCGAAGGGAGGCACAGTCCCGGCTGGCTGATTCCACAGTGCAGTGAGCCATTCCCGGCAACGATTTGTGAGGTTGGGTAATTGTTGCGGGGTGTGAGTGT
>NZ_CADCWT010000090.1 GCF_902806485.1 Candidatus Frankia alpina
CCAACACCACATTGATGTCACGCAAAGCGACAAAACGCTACCGGGAAAGGCTCAGTGACCGCGATGTAGAGGTTTCCGACCCGGTCCACCGCCACTCCGGTTGGGTTGTTCAGCATCGCGCGGGTGGCCGGGCCACCGTCGCCGGAGAATCCCTTGGCCCCGGTACCGGCGACCGTCGTGACGATGCTCCGGGAGTCGATGCGGCGGATCCGGTTGGCTTCCGAGTCGGCGATGTAGAGGTCGCCGGAACGGTCCGCGACGGCTGCGGAGGCGGCCTGCAGCCGGCCGGCGCTCGCCGGACCGCCGTCGCCGGACGGGCTTGGCGAGAGCCCGGTACCACGTTTGATCAGCGTGGTGATGATCCCGGCCCGATCGACCCGGCGGAGTCCGTCCAGCACGCAGATGTACAGGTTGCCGGCGACGTCGACGCTGAGGTTCTCGGTGGTCGTGAAGTTCAGCGCGGCCTGGATGGCCGGACCACCGTCGCCGGTGTCGGCGTCATCACCGGTGCCGACGATCGTGGTGACGGTCCCGTGGGTGTCCACTCGGCGGACGCGGTTGCTCTCATCCGAGATGTAGATGTTTCCGGCGGCATCGACCGCCACGCTGCCGGGCTGTTGGAAGGCTGCCTGCAGGGCCGGACCGCCGTCGCCGGAGGTACCGGTCTCGCCGCTGCCGGCGACAGTGCTCACGTAACCCCGCCGGTCGATCCGGCGGATCCGCGGATCGGCCTGATCGGCCAGGTACACGTCGCCGGCCGTGTCCACTGTCAGGTCCTTGAACTCGTTGATGGCGGCCACGCCGTCCGGGCCCGGGGGCGTGACACCGGCGTCGCCGACCGCCGCGGTGATCGTCGTCCCCGAACGCGGTGACGACGCGGAGCCACCCGGGATGACGAGATACGCGATCAGGCCCAGGACCATGGTGGCGGCCGTGGCCGCAATGGTGACCGCCAGCCGGCGCCGCCGCTGCCACCTGACGAGCCGCACTGCGGGCGGCGGCGTGACCGGGGCGGCGGCATCGGCCCCACCGGGCCGGAACCCACCCGGCCGGAAGGCCCCGGGCATTACCACGCCGAGCGGCACGGAGCCGGACGACGGCCCGGCCAGGGGGGACCGATCCGAGGCCGACGTCGGAACCGCGGTCGGAACCGCGGTCGGGAGAGAGGTCGGGCCGGCCAGGTCCCGGTCAGCCCGGGGCGGCGGCTCCTCCGCGAGATCGTCGACGACCCGCACGGTGACGCCGCAGCCGTGCAGCCACCGCGGGCCGAATGCGGCGCCGGCCGCCACAGCCAGCTCGCGGGCGAGGTCCAGGCCGGTCGGGTGGCGCGCGGCGGGATCCTTGGCCAGCACCCGCGCCACCACCTCACCGAGGACCGGCGGGACGGCGGGCAGCGGTGGCGGCTCGACCTCCAGATGTCAGCGGAACAGCTCGGATACCGGCAGGTCGCGGGGGAACATCGACTCGCCGCGCAGCAGCGAGCACCACGCCGAGCCCGTAGACGTCGGTGGCGGGGCTGAGCCAGCCGCGACGGATCTGTTCGGGGGCCATGTAGCGGGGAGTGCCGGCAAGCCGGCTGGCCTCGCCGGCCGTCCCCTCGAGGATCTTCGCGATGCCGAAGTCGGTGAGCTTCGGCAGGCCGGAGCCGGTGAACAGGATGTTGGCCGGTTTCGCGTCACGGTGCGCAATGCCGAACCGGTGGGCCTGTGACAGCGCGTGGGCCACCGCGAGCCCCACCGCGCACGCCGCCGGCGGGCTGAGCCGGCGCCGGTCCACCGGCCCACCGGGCAGCAGCTCCATCACCAGCAGGCACAGGTCGTCTCGGATGACGAAGTCGTGGATGCGGACGATGTGCGGATGGTCCAGCCGGCCCAACATCTGGGCCTCGGCGCGGAAGACGTCCACCGCCGCCGGGTCGGTGGCGGCCGTGGACAGCACCTTGATCGCGACCGGCCGGTCGAGGTCCCGGTGGTGCCCGGCCAGCACCAGCCCCGAACTGCCGGTGCCGAGCTGGCCGCCGATGGTGTAACCGGGCAGTGCGGCCCGTACCCGGTCGCGGTCGACGGCTACCACCGGCCCCCCTTACCCTTCCCCGCCGCCCGGCGCCGGACGCTCATCGGCGGTGGGCCACCTGGGATGCCGGCCCCAGCGCGATGGCCAGGATCCGCGAGCCGTTCACCTCGGACACCAACAGATATCCCCTGTAGAACAGGAGGTTCGAGGGATACTCGAGTGCGGCGTCGAGGGCCCGCTGGCCGTTCCCCGCGGTGCCATCCACCCCGGTACCGGCGATGGTCGTGATGATGCCGTGGGTGTCGATCCGCCGGATCCGGCTGACCTGGGGGTCCGCCAGGTAGATGTTGCCAGTGTCGTCGAGCGTCACCCCCGCGCCGATCGTGTGGATCGCCGCCCTGGTGGCCGGTCCGCCGTCGCCGGAGAACCCCATGGCGCCGGTGCCGGCGACGGTGGTGATGATCCCGTGGGTGTCGATCCGACGCACCCGGTTGCTACCCTGGTCAACCACGTACATGGTGCCCGCGGCGTCCACCGCGAGGCTCTCGGGCCATTGCAGCCGGGCGGCGGTCGCAGGGCCGCCGTCGCCGCCGAACCCCTCTCCGCCGGAACCGACGACCGTCGAGATGACCCCGGCGGTGTCGACCTTCCGGATCCGGTCGTTCGAGCCATCGCAGATGTACACGTTGCCGGCCCGGTCGACCCACAACGCGTTCGGCTCGTCGAGCTTGGCCTGCCGGGCGAGCACACCGTCGCCGGAGAATCCCCCGATCTTCGGGTCGTTCTCCCCGGAGAACCCGGGTGCCCCGGTGCCGGCGAAGGTGGTGATCACTCCGGCCGGGTTCACCCGCCGGACCCGCTGGTTGCCCTGGTCGGAGATGTAGATGTCGCCGGCGGCGTCGACGGCGATGCCCGCGGGATCGGCGAGCTCCGCCCGGATGGCCGGACCGCCGTCGCCGGTGAACCCCTTGATGCCGTTGCCGGCCACGGTCGTGATGACGCCGTCGCGGTCGACCCGGCGGACCCGCTGGTTGCTCTGGTCGACGATGTAGAGGTTGCCGGCGGCGTCGACGGCCATCGCGTCCGGCTTGTTCAGCCCGGCGCCGGCGGCCGAGCCGCCGTCGCCGGAGAACCCGTCGTTTCCCGTGCCGACGGCCCCCCCGATCTGCCCGACTGCCAGCGTCCTCGGTACCCAGGTCGGCAGCGGTTCGGCTCCGGAGCCGCCGGTGGCCGCGAACGTGATCCCGCCGGCGGCGGCCAGCACGACGACGACGGCGGCCGGGAGCCAGACCCGCCGGCGCGGCCGGCGACGGTGTGTCCGAGCCCCACCAGTCGACCCCGGTCCCGCCGGCGCCGGCGGGGATCCGGGACCGGCGTGGACGATGCCGGGTCGGCTCGCGCAGCTCGTCGGACAGGTGCAGGACGATCCCGGTGCCGGCGGCCCAGTCCCGGCCATACGCCTGGAGCGCGGCCAGCGCGAGCGCGTGGCCGAAGACCCGGGCGTTCGGCTGGCGCTGCTGCGGCTGTTTGGCCAGCGCCCGCATCACCACCCGGGCAACCGGTTCGGGCACCCCCGGCGGCGGTGCCGGCATGACCTCGCGGTGGTGGCGGAACAGGTCGGTGATGGACAGCCCCGGGCCGTACATCGGCCCCCCGGTGAGCTGCTCGTAGAGCAGCACCCCGAGCGAGTACAGGTCGGTCGCGGGGCTCAGCCGCCCGCCGAGGATCTGCTCGGGGGCCATGTACCGGCCGGTGCCCACCACCCGGCTGGCGGTGGATGCGGTGCCATCGAAGATCTTCGCGATGCCAAAGTCGGTGAGCTTCGGCTGACCGGTCACGGTGAACAGGACGTTGTCCGGTTTCACGTCCCGGTGCAGCACCCCGGCCTCGTGGGCGGCGACGAGCCCGTCGGCGACGGCCAGGGCGACGGCGCAGGCGGACTGCTGGCCGAGCTGCGCGGGTGAGGGTGCCACCGGAGAGCAGCTCCATCACCAGCCGGCAGAGGTCGCCGTGGTCGACGTAGTCGTAGATCTGCACGATGTGCGGATGTTCGAGCCGGCCCAGCAGCCGGGCCTCGGTGCGAAACCCGGCGGCCGCGTCGGGCCGGCCGGCGCCGCCGGCGGCGGTCGACAGCACCTTGACGGCGACGTCGCGGCCGAGGTCCAGATGCCGGCCGGCGAGGACCAGCCCGTAGCCGCCGGAACCCAGCTCCTCTCCCACCGTGTAGCCGGGCAGGGCGGCGATCACACGGTCACGGTCGATCACTGGCACGGGCTGTTCACCCTCTCGTGGACGCGGGCGTCGAGGGGAGGTGATGCGACGGCACCACCACCCGGACCCGCCTGGTGGCCCGGTCGGAGAAGAACACGTTGCCCTCGTGGTCGACGCCGACAGCGCCGTCCGGCCGGTCCAGCTCGGCGTTGCCCGCCGGGCCGCCGTCCCCGGCGGAGCCGGAGCGGGCGGAGCCGGAGCGGGCGGAGCCGGAGCGGGCGGAGCCGGCGAGGGTGGTGATGATGCCGTGGGTGTCGACCCGGCGGATGCGGGAGTTGTCGGCGATGTAGACGTCGCCCGCGGCGTCCGCGGCGACGCCGAACGGGAGGTCGAGCAGGGCCTCCGTCGCCGGGCCGCCGTCGCCGAACGAACCCCGGCCGCTGGACCCGGCGAAGGTGCTGATGATGCCGTGGGCGTCGACCTTGCGGATCCGGTTCTCGCCCTGGTCGGCGATGAACAGATCACCGGCGTCGTCCGTGGCGACCGCGGTCGGGTAGGACAACGGGGCCTCGATCGCCGGGCCGCCGTCGCCGGCGCCGGAGTAGCCGACGGGGTCGCCGACGACGAAGTGGTCCTTGATCCCGGCGACGGTGGTGATGATCCCCCGCGGGTCGACCCGGCGGATGCGGGGGTTGAACGTGTCGGCGATGTAGAGGACGCCGCGGTTGTCCAGCGCGATCCCCGCTGGCTGGTTGAGTTCGGCGGTGACGGCCGGGCCGCCGTCACCGGAGAACCCCGCGACGCCGGTGCCGGCGACGGTCGTGATGACCCCGGCGGCGTTGATCCGCATCACCCGGCTGCTGCCGAAGTCGGCGAAGTACAGGTTGCCGAACGTGTCGGCGGTGAGGCCGAACGGATCACCGAGACTGGTCTGCAGCGCGAGCGCGCCGTCGACGGGGCTGCCCTTGGCCCCGGTGCCGGCAACCGGCAGGATCCGGGCTCCCGGATCGCTGCTGACCTGCGGTGATCTTGGCGTCGGGAGTGGTCCGGAGACCGTCGGCCGCGACACCGACGACGAGGAATCGCCCCAGGTCAGATAGAGGCTCGTCGCCGCGGCCAAGGCCAGCACGCCGGTGGCGGCCGCCGCCGACCGGCGCCATCGGCGGCGTACGCGCGTCGGCGTGCCGGCGCGGGACACCTCGCCCGCCGACCCGTCGGACTCCGAACCACCGGACTCCGAACCACCGGATTCCGAACCGTCGGCTCCCGCATCGCCCGGGCCCGCACCGCCCGGCTGGGGAGGAGATGCCAGGACGCCTGTCGGGCCGAGGTCGCAGCCGTCACCCGACTCGGCCCCGTACCAGGGCACCACCGCCGACCCACCCGGGCCGTACGCCGGCATCGGTGTCCCCACCCGCCGGGTCAGTTCGGCATCCGCCGTGACCCCGGCCGCCACGGTGGTCGCGGGCCCCGCGGCGGTCGCCGTCGCGGGGGATCCCCGACGTCCTCGATGATCCGAACGATGACGCCGGCGCGGTGCAGCCAGCCGGGCCCGTACACGACCCGGGCGGCGGCGGCGAGGTCGGCGGCGAAGGCGCGGGCGGACGGGGGCCGGGCCGCCGGATCCTTCGCCAGGGCGCGCAGCACCACCCGGCCGATCGGCTCGGGCACGGCGACGGGAACCGGCGCCGGCACCTCGCAGTGGTGGCGGAACAGCTCCGGGACCGACAGCTCCGGCGGGAACAGCAGGCCGCCGGTCATCAGCTCGTACAGGGTCACGCCGAGGGCGTACAGGTCGGTCGCCGGGCCGAGCGCGGCCTCGCGGATCTGCTCGGGGGCCATGTACCGGGGGTGCCGATGACGCCGCGGGCGACGGTCGCCGGGTCGTCGAACATCCTGGCGATACCGAAGTCGGTCAGCTTGGGCTGGCTGGCGGTGGTGAACAGGATGTTGTCCGGCTTGATGTCCCGGTGCAGCACGCCGAGCCCGTGCGCCTGCACGAGCGCGTCCGCGACGGCGAGGCCGACCGCGCAGGCGTCGGGCCCGGACAGGTGCTGGCGGGTCAGGCTGCCGCCGGAGAGCAGCTCCATCACCAGCAGGCGGACGTCGCCGCGCGAGACGAAGTCATAGACCCGGGCGATGTGCGGATGGTCAAGCCGGCTCAGCAGGCGGCCCTCGGTGCGGAAGTCCTCCGTTGCGCTCTCCCCGTGGGCCGCCCGCAGCGAGAGGATCTTGATGGCGACGTCGCGGTTGAGCGGATGGTGATGCCCGGCGAGCACCCGGCCGTACCCGCCCATCCCAAGTTCCCGACCGACGGTGTAGTCGGGCAGCGTGGCGATGATGCTGTCACGGTCGACTGCCGGCATGTCCCCTCCTCGATCGCGTCCCCAGCACCACGTCGTCCATGCCCGGCGCACGCTGACCCGCGCGATGTCGCGCCCACTTGCCGCCGGTACCCACCGAGAGCGGACCACACCATGACACAACGGATCTCCGCGCGCGGGACGCTTGTCGCCTGTTTGCCACCCCCCACGCGTGCCTGCGGCCGGCCGCCGGTGGGACGGGCGGCGATGGCGCCGTGATGCCGCCACCAATCGGCACGCGGTCAGATGTCTCCTCGCGGTTCTCGCCGGAGACCTCGACGTCTCGCTCGCCGTCCATCAGATCCTGGACGTACCGCGCGTTGGCCCGGCCCGGGACGGAGTTCGCAGCCCGGTCGATCAGACCCGCTTGGCCAACTCCGGATAGATCGCCGCCACCCCACCGGACAGCCCGGCCAGCAACTGCACGCTGGTCTCGTCCACCAGGATCTCGAACGCCCCGGCCTGCACACCGTCCAGCGTGATCTTCGCGGCGAACGCCGCGTACGGTGCGATGGCCGGCGCACTGGACCAGGACGCCGCGGACAGGATGTTGACCACGGCACCGGTCCCGGCCGCCGCCAGCTGCGGCGCGAACGCCCGCGTCACCTCCAAGGTGCCGAAGTACTGCACGTCCATCTGCGCCCGGATGCCCGGGATCGACCCCGACTCCACCGACGCCGGAGTCCGGGCCCCGACGTACACCTCCGTGTACGCCTTCAGCCGCGCCCGCGCCCGCGCCCAACCTCCCGGCCGCTACCGGATCACCTCCCGGCAACCGACCCTTACCGGGGCCCGCACCAGCTCCGGCTGACCGACAACGCCCACAAGAAGTCCTGCCCGAACACCGGACCCGCTCCGTCGTGCTGCACCATCGGGCCCACCACCACCACGAACGGATCGGCGTCCCACAGGGCTTCGCCGCTGTCGGAGTTCGCCGGGTTCCGGTTCCCGCCGGAGGTGATCGTGTTGGCGGTCCGCTGGTACCTGCGGTTCGCCCTGTCCTACCGGGATGTCGAGGAGCTGCTCGCCGAACGCGGCGTCGAGGTCGACCACGTCACGATCTATCGGTGGGGGCAGCGTTTCACCCCGCTGCTGGCCGACGCGGCCCGGCTGTGCCGGCACCGTCGTCGCCCGCGACCCGGGCAAGATCTCCGTCGGCGACCGCGCGCGGCCGACCGTCATCACCGGGGAAGGTCCGCGCCGACCCGCCCGAGTGGGAGGCCGTGGTCAACCCGCGGCAGAGGCCGGCGCTGCTGTCCATGAAGTCGGGCCGGCCTCCACCGGCCCGGTCGGCGTCGGTAAAATCGGCCGGCGCGCCAACCCGGACGACCTCCGCGTCGGACGCAGGAGCCGCCGTCAACATGGCCCCCGAGGGGAACAACATGTCGGAGAACTGGAGCGGACGGCAGGCGCCGCCGGTCAGCGGCGGCCCGGGAGGGCACGACCGTCCGGGTCGCCCTGCGCCCACCGGATTCCCCGCGCCCACCGGAGTTCACCCGCCCACCGGACCCGCCCGGCCCGCCGAGCCCGGCGGTGGCTGCCTGTACGAGATTGTGCGGTGGCCGGCGCGGTTGATCGCTCTGGTGGTGGTGGTCCCGCTGCGCCTGCTGTGGGAACTGCTGCGCATCCTCGTGCGAGGGCTACGTCGCCTGCTCTGGGACTGGCTGCTCAGGCCGGTGATCCTCGGGCTGAAGCTGCTTGTCTGGGACTGGCTCCTTGTCCCCGTCGGCCGATTCCTGTGGCGTTGGGCGCTGCGACCGACCGGGATCGCCATTAGGTTCCTGTGCCGCTATCTCCTGCTGATCCCGTTGACGTTCCTGCTGACCTACCTCGTCGTGCTACCGCTGCAATGGTTGTACCGGCGGGTGTTGTGGCCGGTGGGCCGGGCGTTGGCGGCGGCGGTGCAGCTCCTGCTCGTACGGCCGGTCGGATGGCTGTGGCGCACCTTCGCCGTGCCGGCGGGCCGCCTGGTCGGCCGCGTCGTCGCCGATGCCCTGCGGTTCGCCGGGCGGGCGGCCGCGGCTGTCGTCCGCGGCATTGCGGCGGTGCTGCATCTCCTCGTCGTACGGCCGGTCGGATGGCTGTGGCGCACCCTCGTGGTACCCATCGGGCGGGCCGGCCGGGCGGTGTGGAGAACGCTCGTGGTCGAGCCCGTCCGCTGGGTCGGCCGCACCCTGTGGCGGCCCATAGCGATCACCACCCGCGACGTGATGAGGGCGCTGTTCGGTGGCGGCCCGGCGCCGCGCCGTTGACAGCCGGCGTTCATCCGGCTTCGGTCAGGGCCTGGGCGAACGACGGGCCGGGCCGGCACCATGAGAGCCAGCTCAGGCCGCGGGAGACGCCACGCTGTTCGGCGCTGCCGGGTAGCGCCAGTATCCGCAGAAGGAGATGTCCTCCTTCGGCATGGCGCGCTCGGTCACGAGGAACCGGCGCAGGCCGGTGACCATCACCGACTCGCCGACGACGAACGCATAGGCACGCCCCTTGGGCGGGTCCAGCGCGGCGACCGCGGCCCGCACGAGGCCGCCCGGCCGGGCGTGCGGGTCGTCGCGGCTGAGCCAGTGCAGGTGTACCCCCACCGGCGCGTCGATCTCCTGGCCATCGTCGGGCGCGGGTACCTCGAGGAACGCCTCGCCCCGTGCGTCACAGATGCCCGCGACGGCCGGCAGGCCGCTCTCGTCGCAGACGAGCAAGGTCCACTCGACGTCGGGCGACGGGGTGTACATGATCCCCTCATCGAGGATCGCCACCGGGTCGCCGGGACGCGCGTGCCCGGCCCAGGCCGATGCCACTGCGCCGTCGTGGGTCATCACGTCGATGTCCAGCTCCGCCGAGTCCGCCCGGAAGGCGCGCACCGTGTAGTTGCGCATCACGGGCCGGGCGGCCTTCGACATCGACAGGTACTGCACGTACCCCGACAGGCCGGCCCGGTCCGGTCGGCGGAGCCCTTGCTGGCCCTCGCGAGGGATGTACAACCGGAACCACTGGTCGAACCCCATCGGTTGGAACCGGCGCAGGTCCTCGCCACCGATGGTGATCCGGACGGCATGCGGGGTGATCCGCCGGGCGTTCACGACCTCCGCGCCGAGGATCTCCCGCTCCGCCGGCTTCTTTAACCTGCTGTGGCTGGCCATCGAGTGTGGTCCCTCCGCACCTGAGGCCCGAGTGCCGAGGCACGCGGGCAACGACGTGACCAACCCGGAAGAGGTGGTCCATCTTGTTTGGTTAGGTTAACCTAAGTCGCCTCGGATGGATATGGGAGGTGCGGTGAAGACTGGGTTCGTCGGACTCGGCACGATGGGACGACCCATGGCCAGGCGACTGCTGGCCGCGGGGCATGAGCTGGCGTGCGCGTCCCGGTCCTCCGGGCCCGTACGCGAGCTTGCCGCCCTCGGAGCCGAGCCGCAGCCGACCGCCGCCGACGTCGTGGCGCGATCAGAGATCACCTTCCTGTGCCTGCCGGACGACGAGGCGGTCCGCTCGGTCGTCGGGGCGTGCCTCCCGGTCGTGCGCGGCCGCACGATCGTCGACCATTCGACCGTCGGCCCCGACACGGAGATGGATCTGGGCCGGCTCGTCCGCGAGGCGGGCGGCCACTACCTCGACGCGCCGGTCTCGGGCGGCCCGCAGGGCGCCGAGGTCGGCACGCTCGCCGTCATGGTCGGCGGCGGCGCGGGCGTGTTCGAGACCGTGCAGCCGGTCATCGACGCCTACGCCGGCTACGTCGTGCTCGCCGGCTACGTCGGCGCTGGTCAGGTCGTCAAGCTCTGCAACCAGGTGCTGGTGTGCGCCCAGCTGCTCACCCTCGCCGAGTGCGCCGAGCTGGCTCATCGCTCTGGGGTGGACCCCCAGGCACTGCACGACGCGCTCGGCCATTCCACCGGCGACAGCTTCGTCGTGCGCTCCCGATTCCCGAGTCCCGGGGTAGCGCCGCACAGTCCGGCGTCCAACGACTGGCGGCCCGACTTCACGACCGCCCTGATGCACAAGGACATCGATCTCGCCTGGGCGCACGGCAACCGGGTCGGCGCCCCACCGCGCTCGGCGCTGCGCGTCCTCGACCTGCTGACGGAGAACATCCGGGCCGGCAACGCCGGGCTCGACTTCTCCTCCTTCGCGACGCTGGTGCCGGCCCGCCCCGGGCAGGAGACGTACGGATCGCCGCTGGCCGCACTCCCGACCACCGCTGATCGCTGATCGCTGACCGCCGCTGACGTCTGACTACCGCTGATCGGCATGCTCTGGCGCGCTCCCGGCCATCGAGGCCGGCCGCGGCCATTCCCCGATCCCGATGGCTGCGCGCGAGCGGGATCACCATCCTGCTCACCACCCAGTACCTCGAGGAGGCGGACGAGCTCGCCGACCGCGTCACCATCATCGACCGGGGCCGCGTGGTCGCCGAGGGCACGGCCGAACAGCTCAAGCGGCGCGTCGGCGGCGCGGTGTGCCACATCGCCGTCGCCGACCCCGCCGATCGTCAGCTGGTCTCCCAGGCGCTCGCGTCCCTCGGCCCCGTGAGCCTGCTGGCCAACGGGGTGAGCCTGCCCGCCACCGGCCCCGAGACGCTGGTCGCCGTGGTAAGCGAGCTCGACGAGGCACGCCACCGCGGGCTCCCCATCGCGCGGATCGACGACCTCGGCCTGCGCCGTCCGACCCTGGACGACGTGTTCCTGGCGCTGACCGGGCATCCGGTCACCCCGGACGCCCGGACCGACGACGAGGAGACCGCCCGGACCGGCGGCGACGCCGGGCAGCCCGCGCGGCCCGCCGCCGGGGTGGCCTCGTGACCGTGGCCACCCCGGCTACCGCCGCGTCCGTGACCCTGCAGGGGCCGCCGCCGCGGGGAATCGCGGGCGCGCGGCCCCGGCCGGCGCTGGCCACCGACGTCGCGGTGCTCGCCGAGCGGCACCTGCGCCTGATGAGCCGCCGCCCATCGTCGATCATCAGCGCCATCGTGCTGCCGCTGGTGTTTGCGCTGCTGTTCTTCACCGTGTTCAGCCGGGTGATGCGGCGCGGGGGCATCGACTACATCGACTATTTGCTGCCCGCCGTCGTCATCCAGGCGGTGTTCTTCACCGGGATGTCGAGTGCCATCCTCGCCGCCGAGGACGCGCTGGGTGGCACGCTGTGCCGGCTGCGGACCATGTCCGTCAGCCGGCCAGCGCCCGCGCTCGGGCTGCTCGCGGCCGAGCTCACCCGCTCGCTGCTCTCGCTCGGCGTGCTGTTGGCGATCGGTGCCGCGCTGGGCTTCCGGTTCCACGGTGGACCGTGGAAGGCGCTCGGCTTCCCGGTCGTCATGCTGGCGTTCGCCACCGCGCTGGTCACCTGCTTCATCGCGCTGGGGCTCGCGATCCGGCGGCTGGAGGCCGTGGCGACCACGACGAACCTGATCTACTTCCCGTTCATGCTGCTGTCCAGCGCGTTCACGCCGGCCGCCGCGTTCCCTTCGTGGCTGCGCCCGCTCGTCGAGCAGCAGCCGGTGAGCCGTGTCGCCGACGCGCTGCGGGTGCTGATCGCGCACGACGCGGCCCTCGCGCGGCCGCTGCTCATCGCGGGAGTGTGGCTGCTCGGGCTGGCCGCCCTCGGCATGCTGGGCGTGAGCAGGGCGATCGGGAGAGCCGCATGAACACCGCCGCGCTCCTTCGCCCCACCCCGATGGGCGACTGTCTGGTCATGGCCGGACGCGCGCTGCGGCTGACGCTGCGTGACCCCGTGACCTTCGTGCTGGCGGCGTTCTTCCCCTTGATCCTCCTGCTGCTGATGACGGCAAGCTTCGCCAAGATCGTCTACCCGGGTGTCGGGTACGACGGCTACGTGGACGTCAGCCTGCCGCTGTTCGTCCTCATGGGCATGTCGACCTCGCCCAGCGAGAGCGAGACACACAGCACGCAGAAGCACAGCGCGGCCAGCGCGAGTATCACGCCCGCCTGGCGCGCGTCGCGCACCCGCCGTGCCCGGACGACGGCCGCCCGCGCCGCCGCGTCCCGCTGTGCCGTGGACGCGAGCTCCGGGGTGGCCTGGGAGGGCAGGGCGCTCGCAGCTCGGCCATCCGCTGGCGGCGGACGAGGGTGATGAGGAACGGGCCGCCCAGGAACGCCAGCACGACACCCACCTGCAGCTCACCGGGCCGGGCGAGCACCCGCCCGAGCACGTCCGACCCGAGTAGCAGGATCGGGGCGATCAGCGCCGCGTACGGGAGGATCCAGCGGTGGTCCGGCCCGGTGACGGGCCGGGCGAGGTGCGGCGCGAGCAGGCCGATGAACCAGATCGGCCCGGCGATGGAGGTTGCGGTGGCGCACAGCACGACGGCCAGGCCGCTGACGGCCGCGCGCGCCGCTCCCACCCGTTGCCCGAGCCCACGCGCGACCTCGTCGCCGAGGGTCAGCGCGTTGAGCAGCCGCCCGGTACACAGCGCGGGCAACGCCACGACGGCGACGAACGGGGCCAGCTCGACGACCACCTCCGAGCGCCGGCCGGCGAGCGAGCCGACGCTCCAGAACCTGTACTGGTCGAACGTCGCGGTGTCGGCCAGCAGCACGGCCGTCGTCGCCGAGGCCATCGCGGCCTGCACGGCCGCGCCGGCGAGCGCGAGCTTGACCGGCGTCGCGCCTCCGCCACCGACCGCGCCGATCGCGTAGACGAGCACGGCGACGGCAAGCCCACCGGCGAACGCGAACCACACATAGCCGAGGGCCGAGGCGATCCCGCCGAGGCTGATCGCGCACACGACCGCGAACGCCGCGCCGCCGTTGACCCCGAGCAGCCCCGGGTCCGCCAGCGGGTTGCGGGTGACCGCCTGCATGATCGTGCCGGACAGCCCCAGCGCCACGCCGACCAGCAGGCCGGCGGACAGCCGCGGGATCCGGTTGATGACCACCTCATGGTCGCTGTTGCCCGGCTGCTGGTGGCGCAGCGCGTCGAGGATGTCGCCGAGGCCGACAGGCCGCGCGCCGACCCCGACCGCGAGCAGCGACACCGCCAGCAGCAGGACGACGAGCCCGATGAGCCCGAGCACCAGGCGTCCTCGACGCCGTGACACCGCCGGCGTCGCCCCGGCCGCGCGGGCCGGGGCTGACGGGTCGGGTGAGCGGTCCGCCCCGGCCGGCGTCACCGGCGGCGGGGCCGCGACGGTGACATCGGCCGACGTGGCGGGCGTCGCCGACGGCGGCACTGTCGGGGCCATCGCTCAGGCTCCGACCTTGCCCGCGGCCTTGTCGAGGTACGGCCGCAGCCGATCGAGCGCGTACGGGATCGACAGTGGCGACGGGGTGTTCAGGCTGGAGATCGTCGCGTAGTCGAGGACGGCCACCGTTCCCGGAAGCTGGTCGAAGCCCGGGACGTCGTTGAGGTCGCTCGCGTCGCCGCCGTTGATGAGGAAGGCCAGCAGGTCGGCGCGCTCGGTGCTGACCTTCACCCTCGTCGTACCGGTGCGCTTGGCCTCGTCGAGTACCGGCTGGTAGATCTTCATGCCGAACTGTTCGAAGAACCGGCTGGAGCCGTCGTTCGGGTCGCCGACGACGTACATGGCATCGCCGACGATGTACTGAGCCAGGGTGAACGACTTGCCCTTGAGCTGGGGTAGCTCCTTGGCCGCTGCCGCTGCCGCCACCGGCGCGTCGGCCGCGGAGATGACCTGGTCGGCCTTCGCGGTGTCGTTGAAGATCTTCCCGGTGGTGCGGGTGAGGTCCTGCCAGGCCGGCACCTGGTCGTTCGGCGGCCCGGCGATGGTCGGCACGCCGGCGGAGAGCAGCTTGTAGGTCTCCTCGTCCCGGATCGCGTAGGCCGCGACAACGAGGTCCGGATGCATCGCGAGGATCTTCTCGACCGGCAGCCCGTCGGTCGCCGGGATCTTCGTGGCGTCCGCGGGCAGCTTCTCCCACGGGACACCGGCCGCCGGCATCCCCGGGTCGACCGCGTACGCGATCGGCTTGACCCCCATCGCGAGCATCACGTCGGTCCACTGCAGGTCGAGGGTGACGATCCGCTTCGGGACGGTTTTGATCGTGGTACTGCCGTATGCGTGCCGGACAGCGACCGGGGTGGACAGGGTCTGCGTGGCGGCCGGGGCGGCGGGCGCCTTGTCGTCGCTATCGGAACCACAGGCAGCGGCGGCGCCAGCGACGAGAACCGTCGCGACCAGCGCCAGGACCGTGCGTGACAATCGACTGCACCTAAATATAAAGTTGGCTTTACTTTAGCCATCTGTCGATCGTCATCCAGTCGGCGACGTGGCGTCCGTCACATTTCGTGCGGAAGCGCCGCACGCGCGCCCGCCGCAGTCGGCCCGCGCACCGCGCGTCACCCCAGGTCCCAGCATGAAATGGCAAGCTTTGCCTTACCTAATATGTAAGGCGCCACGCCGCCGGAGTGCGTCAGCTCGGCCAGCCGCACGGGCCCGAGCGGGGCAGCTGGCCGGCCGGAGGCGCAATCGACAGCCGTCCTCGGTGTGCGTCGACCACAGCCTGCTCACCGTCCGGATTCACGCTGGCGAGCGGTGCATGCGGCTGCAGCCCCGGCGGCCGCGGAAGGGGTTGAGCCCACCTGCGGTCCCGGCTGCCCGGGCGCTGGTCCTGCTGGCGTTGGGCCCGTCGGCGGCGTTGTGGCCACTGGTGTGGCGGTGGTTCGGGGTCGTCGTTCCGGGGCCGGTGGTGGCGATGAGGGCGAGTCCTGCTGCGGCGAGTACGGCGGCCGTGGCCGGAATCGTGGACGCCCCGGCCAGGTCGAGGGTCACGCCGCCGAGCGCGGCGCCGAGGGCGCTGCCGAGGTAGATCGCTGATCCGTTGAGCCCGAGGGCGACGGTGGCGACGTCCGGGGCGACGACGAAAAGCCGGTGCTGCTGCGGCGTGATCGAGAGTCCCTGGAAGGCGCCGACGGCGAGGAGGACGGCCAGCGCCGCGCCGTACTCCTCGCGCGCCGGTATCAGCACGGCGAACGACCCGGCGAGCCCGGCGACCGCGACCAGCAGCGCTCCCAGCGCGCCGCGACTGTCGACCAGGCGTCCCACCAGCCGGTTTCCGGTCAGGCTGCCCAGCCCGAACGCGAGCAGCATCACCACGAGCCGGCCATCGGTGTTGGCCATGCCCAGGACGACCGGCAGATAGGAGATCAGCAGGAGCGGCGGCGCGACCACCGCGACCGTCGCGAGCAGAACCATGAGCACCGAGGGCCGGGTCAGCACGCCCAGCCGGATGCGCATGCTCGTCGGCGGGACGTGGGTCCGGGGCAGCAGGGGCACGCAGAACGCGGTGAGCGCCGCGAGCGCCGTGATGACCCACAGCACCGCCCGCCAGCCGAACCACTGCCCGACCAGGACGCCGAAGGGAACCCCGAGCACCGTCGAGAGCGAGGTCCCCGCGGTGACCGCGACCAGCGCGCGGCCGCGCCGCGCGCCGCCGGCGAGCATGCCGGCCATGACGTAGGCGTTGGACTGGAACGCCGCGGCACCGAGGGCCGCGGCGGCCCGACCGGCGGCCATCACGGCGTAGGAGGGGGCGAGCGCCTGGCCGGCCATCCCGAGAAGAAACAAGGCCAGCCCGCCGCCGAGCAGCAGGCGCCGGTCCCAGCGGCCGGTGAGGGTCGCGAGCACCGGCGACCCGACCGCGTAGGCGATGGAGAAGATCGTGGTGAGCTGGCCGGCGGTGGACACGCTCACGGACAGGTCGTCAGCAATCGCGGGCAGCAGGCCGGCGAGCACGAACCCGTCGACGCCCAGCGTGAACGTGCCGGCCGCCAGCACCCCGAGCTGCCAGCCGCGCAGTCCGTCCTCGCCCCGGCGCTCGTCGTTCGATGCTTGTCGAATCGTCACAGTGCGAGGCTAGGGGTACGTTCGATGGGTGTCAAAGCATCGGGATCGGCGAAGCGACCGGCTGGGCGGTCGACGAGGTGGTCGGCGAACCGGCCGGCTGGGCGACCGGCCGGGTGACCGGCTGAGAGGCTGAGCCGGGCAGCCCGCCGTGTCTCGACAGCTCCCGCAGCCGAGCTGTGACTCGATCAACCTGGTAACGCTCCTTGCCGCCCTGGCCGACCCGGTCCGACTCACGCTGATGCAGGCGATGTACTCCCGGACCGGCCCGGTCGACTGCTCCGTGATCGCCGAGGGGGTCGAGGTCAGCGCCCCGACCGTCTCCCACCACTACCGCGTGCTGCGCGAGGCCGGCCTGACCACGACCACGGTCGAGGGTCGCCGCCGCGTCGTCACCATCCGCTACGAAGACCTCGACGTCTGCTTCCCCGGCCTCCTCGCCGCCGTCCTCGCCCCGACCGTCAAGA
>NZ_CADCWT010000091.1 GCF_902806485.1 Candidatus Frankia alpina
CACACCCCGCAACAATTACCCAACCTCACAAATCGTTGCCGGGAATGGCTCACTGGCCGCGGGCAGGTGGTTGGAGTCCTGGAGTTGGACGGCTACATCGACAGTGACATCAAGGTGTACCAGCAAAAGAATGGAATACCGAACGTTCCACTCTAAAACGTGTATCTGGACGGCTACACCGGAGGGAACCCCAACGAAGAGTCGGCGGCAGACATCGAGCTGGTCATCTCAATGGCGCCCGACCTGGACAAGGTGATCATCTATGGCGCACCTTACAGCAACGCTGGAATCGTCGATGCACTGCACGAGATGGCCAAGCCGACCAAAGGCGAGCCGTTTCCGCATCAGATCACGACTTCGTACTATTTCTTCTATGACAAGAATGTCTATGATGCACTGACCCGGCTCGCGATACAAGGGCAGGCACTGTTCGTCGCTTCCGGCGATTTCGGTGCCTATAACGAAACCTCTGGATCCGGGGCCTTTCCACCCTCGGATCATCCTCTCGTCACTTCCGTCGGCGGCACCGAGCTTCAAACCAGCGGCCCCGGCGGTGTCTGGATCTCCGAAACGGCGGCTTGGTTTAGCGGCGGCGGTTACAGCCACTGGGGAAGCGATCCGCAGTTTGCAATTCCCTGGTGGCAAGCCGGCATGGACTACACGGTATGCAAAGGATCGGCCACCGTCCGAAACGCGCCCGACGTTTCAATCGTGGCGGAAAACATCGAAGTTTTCTCCAATGGCAGTTGGAATAGCTTTGCAGGTACAAGCGCGGCGGCTCCGCTGTGGGCTGGCTTCATGGCATTGGCCAATGAACAGGCTGCAGCGTTGGGTAGACCGCGCATTAGGTTCGCCAATCCGGCGCTGTGGGCAATTGGACGAGACAGAAGTCGCACGTATTTTCACGACATCACGACCGGCAGCAACTTCAACAGCGCTAACCCGAGCTTGTATAGCGCCGTCGCCGGCTACGATCTTGTCGCCAGGTGGGGAACTCCGAACGGTAGCGACCTGATTGACGCTCTTGTTGCCTACGGCATTCATCGTGTTCAACTCCCTTACATCTACGATATTTTGTGGTGGATCAAGACGCATGGTGGACTGCTGCCACCACCGCCTCCCGCACCTTGGCGAGCCCAGTTTGCGGCGGCGGTCGACCTGACTGCCGCCGCCAGCAGGGTTTCCCCTCAGATGCGTCCCGACGTTCTTGAACTCACGTTGCGACAACTCTCGATTACGATTGAGGGTATGAAAAAGGAAATTGAGGCGCTACGGAGAACGTGGGAGTAGAGACGCCGGGTGGCCTGGGTAATCCCCCCCGGGCTCCCCCAGAGTCCGGTAGGCCGCCGGTGTGGTGCCCCCGATCGTGCGGGGGGCACCACTCTGGCGAGGAGCGGTGTCGGCGGGGAGCTCAGTTGCGCTGTGCGTGGAGGAAGGCGTCGACGATGTTCGCGGCGATGCGGCCTCGGTCTCCGACGTCGTAGCCGTGTGCCCGTGCTCAGAGACGGACGTCCCCTGGGTCGTAGTCGGCGGCGGGGGGAGCCAGGGTTCGTTCCCGCGCCGGCCGTCCAGGTGAGGCCGAGGGGGAGGACCGGCGGGTGAGGGCGGTGTCGCCGTTACTGGCGGTGGCGGTGGCGAGGGAGGTCCTGATCTGGTCGGCCTCGCGTAGGCCCGGCGGCGTGTTCACGTGGGGGAGCCGGCTGATGTGTACGGATTCTGCCAGGTGCGGGTCGGCGGTGATGAGGTCAGTGAGGTGGTGATGATGGGTGAACACGATGATCTGCCAGTTCCGGGCGAGTTCCGCCAGGACGCGCAGGGCGGTGATGGCCCGGCGGTCGTCGAAGGCCATCAGCACGTCGTCGAGGACGACGGGGAGGGACACGTCGCCGCGGGCGGCGCGGGTCGCGTTGCAGCTGGTCGATCGCGGCGAGCCGGAGCGCGAGGTAAACCTGGTCGGCGGTGCCTTCGGACAGCTCGCCGGGTTCGCGTTCCTGCTCGTCGGCGCGGACGACGCGGAGGAACCGCTGGTCGCCGCGGTCGACCGCGCGCAGCGCGACACAGTACCCGCCGGTGAGGCGTTCGAGGATGCGCCCGGCATCGCCGAGCAGCGGGGAGGCGTGGCGGCGTTCGTAGGCTTCGAGCTGTTCACGGAGGAGGTGATGTTGGATGGTGGCGATGAGGTACCGTTCGGCTCCTTCGGCGACCAGCGCGAGGTGCTCCTGGGCCTGGGCGTGCTGATCGGCTACGCTGCGAGCGCCGCGTAGCAGACGGAGCCGTTCGGTGCTCGCGCCGAGGGCCCGGAATGCCTCGTCCTGGGCGGTGGAGCAGGCGTCGCGTTCCTCGTGGGCGTCGGTGAGTTCCCGGTCCAGGTCGGCGTCGTCGCGGTCGGCGAGGTCCTTGACGAGGGTTTCGAGGTCGTGGTCGGGTGCCGCGGTGCAGATCATGGTCTCGGTGGCCGTCTGTTCGGCCCGCGTTGTCTGGACCGCGCGGCTGCGTTCGAGCACCGCGGTCAGCGGATGGTCCGGGGGGAGTTCCGCCTCGTCGCGCAGCCGGTTCAGGTGCTCGGCCGTGTCGGTGCGCCGGGCGTGGGCGGCGGCGAGCTGGTCGGTCAGCTCGGTGATGGTGCGGTCCATGACCTTGGCGGCGGCGCGGGCCGCGCGGGCAGCGCGTAGCCGCTCGGCAAGGCGGTCCAGGACGGCGGCGGGCGGGGGGTCGTCGTGTCCGTCGTCGCTGTGTCCGTCGTCGCTGTGGCGGGTGGCGAGCGCGGCTACCTCGCCGGCGAAGGTGTCGATGCGGGCCTGGGCGTCGGCCGCGTGGGTGCGGGCCCGGGTCGTGGTGTGCTGGGCGGCCTGGGCCTGGGTCAACGCGGTGTGCCACGCCGCCCAGCCTGCCGGGGTCATCGCCGAGGGCAGGCCCGCGGTCTGCAGCTGGGTGGTCCACTGCTGCTGGGCGGTGTGCAGGTCGGCGGCGCGGTCGGCGTGGGCCTGGCGGGCATCGGCGGTGTGGCGGGCGTGCAGGGCCGCGCTGGCGCGTTCCTCGCGGGCGGCGTCGTCGTCGGTGAGGATCTGCTCGGCGGCGGCCAAGGCCGTGTCGAGGTCGGCGCCGGGGTTCGGCTGGCCCAGCTGGGTGAGGGCCTCGGCCAGGGTGGCTCGTTGGGCGTCGGCCTGGCCGGTCAGGGCGGTGATGCGGCGTTCCGCGGCCAGCAGGGTGGTCTGTGCCTGCTGGGCGTCGTCGAGCGCGCGGCGGACGTCGTCGGCCTGGTCCACCTCCGGTGGGGTGAGTCCGAGATCGTTCCAGAAGGCGTCCCAGTCCCGCTGCGCCTGCTCTTTTGCGTCGAGCGCGGCCGGGCGGGCGACTGCGGCGGCCCGCTGGCGGTCGGTGGCGTCGGTGAGAACGCGCTGCTTCTGAGCCTGTTTCGCTGCAGTCGAGGCGTGGCCGATCAGATCGTCGGCGATCTCGTCGGCGCGGCGCACCGTGGTGGCGAGGCAGGGCAGCAGCTCCTCGGCCCTCGTCGGGGTCAACCCGCTTGCCGCGGCCTCGACTAGCCGGGCCCACAGGTCGTCGCGTTCCGCCCGGACCTGCGCGAGCATCTCCGGGTCGGGCAGGCGCTGCCCGACGACGGTCCTGGCCAGCTGCTGACGCGCCTGGTCCACGGCCGACCCGGCGTCCGCGACCTCCTTTTCACTGCGAACCCAGGCGTGGTCGGATTCAGCGAGGCGCTGGCACGCCAGGCGAACCGCGTCCCGGCTCGGCCCGGCTGGCGGGGCCGCGTCGACCTCGCGGGCGCCCGCGCGGTGCAGCGCGTCGTGACGGTCCCCCAGCGCGGTGGCCGCGGTGTCCACGGACGCCCTGAGCTGCTGAGACGCGGACCCTTCCGCGCGGATCGTGGTGACCACACCGCGGAGCAGGACGATCAGCCGCGGGTCGCGGGGGGCCGCCGTGGAGACAGCGGCCCGCTCGCGGGCCAGGGCCACCCGGGCCGCCTCATCGGCCCGTCCGACCTCGGCGCTCAGCGCGTCGAGTCGGGCGCCCAGCGTGTCCAGGTCGGCTGCGACATTGACCGGGATGTGCAGCGCGGCGAGCAACTCCTCGGTCGGCCGCTGCCCGTCCGGGCCGACCAGTCCACCCGGGCGGACCAGCCCGTGGAGCAGTCTCGTGGCCTCGTCGGCCCGGTCTTCGGCCTCGCGGTCGTGTTCCGCGGCCGTGGTGGCATCCCCGGCGCGGGCTTCGATCAGCCGTTCCAGCCGGCTGATCGCGGCGCCGTCGGTGAGCAGCGCGTCGTCGATGTGCAGCGCCGCCCGATCGCGGGCCTTGGCGGCAAGGTCGGTCTCGAGCCGCTCTGCGTCGCCGGCCGCGGCGTCGAGCTCGTGGCGGGCGGTGTCGAACGCGTCGAGCTGCTCGGCGGGCAGCACCAGCCCGGTGACGCGCAGCCGGGCGTGCTCGGCCCGCAGGCCGATCAGGGCGTGGACGCCGGGCAGGGCACGGCGCCGCTGGTCGGCGAGGGCGTACCGCTCAGCGGCGGAGCTCAGCCGGGCCGCCGCGATGTCGGCGCTGCGCTGATGGCGTGCCTGTTCGTCCTGCGCGTCGCGGACGGCTCCCGCCCGGGTCATGGACGACTCCGCGGCGGCGCGGACACGGTCGAACTCCAGCAGCGCCGCACGGACCCGCACGCTCCTGTTGCCGCGGTGCGGCTTGTACAGCTTTTCCTTTTCCTCTTCCAGGGTGGACAGCAGCTCGCGCACCGCTCGCCCGCTGCGGGCCGCGAACACCAGTTCCGCCAGATCCCCCGTGCCGCGAAAAACGGCGAAGCCGCCGTCCTTCAGCTCTTCGCGCGACAGGCCGAACGCCCGGCGCCAGTGTTCGCGGCCGCCCTGCCCCCACAGCGGGGTGAACGGATGCCCGTCCGGGCTGGTCGACAGGCCGGTACGACGCCGGCGGAGGTCCACCTCCTGCCCGTCGGGCAGCTCGACACGGGCGGTGAGACTCAGTGTGCCCACGGCGAAGGTGTGGTCCTGATGGCCAGGGCGGAAACCCCACAGCAGGTCCGACAGCCCTGCCAGCGTCGTCGACTTCCCCGTCTCGTTGTCGCCGACGACCATGGTCAATCCCGCGCCGAACGCGATACCGCGCCCCTCGAAGGCGCCGTAGCGTTCCAGGCCGAACGAGCGGATCCGCACCAGTCCTCCCCGTCGCCGACGAGCCGGGTGAACAGGCCGGCCCCGGCGCGGTGCGCGAGATCGGCCAGCGTCGCGGGATCGTTCAGATCGAGCAGACCGGCGCCGCGCAGCGCCCGTCCGACCTCGCGTTCCAACGGCCCGGCGAGCGCGGCGAGCCGGTCGGTGTCCCCGGCCAGATCGTCCGCGGCGGTGCGGATCGTCGCCATCAGCTCCGGGTCGACCGACGCGGGCGGGTGCGGGCTTGCCACCCGGACCTCGATCTTCTCGAGTGACACGGCCATGCCGGCCGCGACCATCTGCAGTTCCTCACGCAGGCGCTCCTCGTCCGTCAGAGCACCGGCGGCCGGTGAGGTGCCGACGAGGACGACGCGGGCGACGACCGGCCGGGCGCCCGCGTCGCTGCGCGTCACCTGCAGGTGCCCGCCGACACAGGCCAGCACGTCGTCCAGCGTGCGGCACGCCGCGACGTCGATCCTCAGCGAGGCCCAGCGGGCGACATCGCACGGCTCCAGGCGTATCACCGGCGCCCGGCCGGGTTCGAGCTCGACGACCAGCGCGCCTTTGGGACCGCTCTCCCGGGGATGACGTCCCTGCAGGTTGCCGCTGAACGCGGCCACCCGCTCGCCGTCGCCGAAGATCCGGTGGGTGTGGACATGGCCGAGCGCGAAGTAGTCGTAACCCGTCCGGGTGAGGTCGTCGACGGTGCACGGCGCGTAGAGGGCATGGCCTTCGGCGCCCTCGACCGCGGTGTGCAGGAGCCCGACGTTGACCATGCCGCCGATGGCGTCCGGATAGGCCCGGGCCAGGTTCGTCTCGACATCACGGGTGGCGTAGCTCTGCCCGTGCACCGCCAGGTCGATCTCGTCGACGACGACCGTGCCGGCCTCGTCGGCGCCGAAGACTGTGACGTTCGGCGGCAGGCTCAGCGATCGTGCGATCTCGCTCTGCGCGTCATGGTTGCCCCGGACCAGGAACACGGGGATCTGCTCGTCATGCAGCCGCCCCATCTGCTCCACGAAGAACCGACCGGTCCCGTAGTCCCGCCACTCTCCGTCGTAGATGTCACCAGCAAGCAGCAACCCGTCCGCGCCGATCGCGACCGTCAGCTCGGTGAGGTTCTCCAACGCTCGACGCGTGGCCTGGCGCAGCAGATCAGCCAGCGCGCCGTCACCGAGCCTGGACAGCCCTCGCAGGGGACTGTCCAGGTGAACATCAGCGGCATGAACGAGACGCACTTTCCCCCCGAGGATCGGCGCAGCCCTCCCCGCCGTCGACGACGAGTGAGCCGGCGCAACCGTCGGACCGTAGTACGACAGCGGACCACATCCGACCGGACGCGGAAACGCCACCAGGTGAAGCGTAAACAGCGTTGAAAGGTTGACTATCTGTTGCTTTTTGCCTGGGATTTCGTTGTGACACGCGACGCACCACTCGGACGGTGTTCACATGGCTCTCCGCTGCGGTCGGCCCTGTGGTGGTGCTGTCTACCGGCCGGTTGGCATGGCCATGCCCGGCATACCGCTCATGCCGTCGGGAGCCGTACGTGCGCCATCGCCGCCGGTCGAGCCGCTGTAGCCGACGACGGGCACGGCCAGGCGAACCTGCCCGGCGTGGGCGAAGGCGAGTGCGAGGGTCACCCGCTGCCTCTGGGTGAGCCGCCGGACGGGGTTCATCAGCATGAGATGGTTGTGGCCGACGGTGAGCGCGGCGGTGCCATGAGCGGGGACGGCGAGGTGGGAGACCATCTCCATCCTCTCGGCGCCGCCGTGCGCGACGGTGGTGTGCAGCGTGACCATCGGCGCCGCCGCGGTAGTGACCGACGTGAGGGTGTCGGGGGCGGCGCCGCTGTTGGTGACGGTGAAGTAGGCGGCGGCCTCGGACTCGGACGCCTGCTGGGGGATGTAGGCGCCCCGGATGTGCAGGTCGCCGGCGTCGGCGCTACCGGTGCCGGACGTCGAGGCTGCGCCGGACGTCGAGGCTGCGCCGGACGTCGAGGCTGCGCCGGACGGTGAGGCTGCGCCGGACGGTGAGGCTGCGCCGGACGGTGAGGCTGCGCCGGACGGTGAGGACGCCGGCTTCGGCGAGTCCGAGCCGGCCGAGCCGCACCCGGCGATACCGAGCACGGCCGCGGTCGCGAGCAGCCCCGCGGTCAGCCGGGCATGGCCGCGTCGGCGGCGGGCTCGCGGCCCGGGGGCGGGCAAGGGCGTGGCCGTGGGCGTGGCCGTGGGCGTGGTCGTGGGCGGCATGGTTCAGCTCTCCAGTAGCTGCTGGCCGACGTAACCCCCGGTGGGGGCGGCCGGGGGGACGGCGAACAGGGCGCTGCCGGTGTGGCGGATGACGGCGGACAGCGCGTCGAGCCGGTCGAGCTTGCGTTGGACGGCGGTGAACGCGGTCCGCGGGTCGGCCTGGTAGGCGAGGAAGAACAGCCCGGCGTCGGGCTGGCCGTCGGCGTCCAGCCCGTCGTGGTAGGAGTAGCCGCGGCGCAGCATGCGGACCCCGTTGTTGAACTGCGGATGGGACAGCCGGACGTGGGAGTTCACCGGGATCATCGGGGTGCCGTCGGCGTGCCGGGCGAGGAAGTCCGGGTCGGTGTGTTCGATGCCGCCGCTCAGCGGGGCGCCGGTGACCTTCGCCCGGCCGATGATCTTCTCCTGGGCGTCGAGGGCGAACAGGTCCCAGCGGTCGAGGTCCATCCGGATGCGGCGGGCGACCAGGTAGCTTCCCCCCGCCAGCCAGGACGGGGACAGGCTGTCCGCCCAGACCGCGAGGTCGAACACGGCGGTGCCGGCCGTCGGGTTGTTGGTGCCGTCGAGCTGGCCCATCAGGTTGCGGGCGGTGCCGAACGGGTCGTCGGCCGCGGCGGCGGTCCGGCGGAATCCGTGCTGCACCCACCGGGGCGACGCGTGGCCGCGGGCGAGGGTGTCCAGGTGGCGGGCCGCGGAGATGGCGGCCATCGGGTCCTCGGCGCAGATCTGCACGGCGAGGTCGCCGTCGCCGCGAGCCGGGTCGAGCTGGTCGTGGGGGAAAGCCGGGATCGGGGCGAGCTGCGGTGGGATGCGGCTGCCCAGCCCGGCTCGGCGCAACGCCGAGGCGCCGATGCCCACGGTGACGGTGAGCCCCGCCGGCGCCAGGCCGAGGGTGCGCTGGCCTGTTCCCGCCGGCTGCCGGCCGGCCATGAGGACGCTGGTAGCCTGCGTCCACGCGGTCAGCAGGGCACGCAGCTCGGCGCGCGCCTGCGTCGCCGCGGCGGCGGTTAGGTCATAGGCGGTGAACACGAGCTGCGCGGGCGGCCGTTCGACGATCCCGGGCTGATGCGGCCCGCCGGGACGGACGGCGGCGACGGCACGCGTCCGTTCCCGGTCCAGCGCCGACGGGCCGTGCGGCCCGGTGGCGCGTTCGACCAGGCCCCCGGTGACGGCGCCGGCGGCCCCACCGGCCCCGACGAGCCCGACCCGGCCGAGGAAGGCCCGCCGCCCCAGCCTCCTGTCAGGCTGATCGCCGGCCGGTATCGATGCCGGCTCCGGTATTTCCGGGGATGGCGGCGCCGTGGGCGGCGGGACGGATGGCGGCGGGGTGGCGGGCGTCAACGGGAGCCCTTCACCAGCAGGGGGATGTCGTGAGCGTAGTCCGTGGGGGTGATGCCGGCGAGGTAGACGGTGCGGGCGGCACCGTCGGGGCCGAACGCGGTGACCTGGGAGCCGTGGTCGACCTCCCAGCTTCCGTCGGCCTGCCGCCGTGGCCGTTCGAGGGGGATGGCGAGCTGCTGGGCGTAGCCGGCGATCTGGTTCCAGCTGCCGGTCAGGCCGACGAAGGTCGGATCGAACTGGGTCAGCCAGGCATGCAGCACCGCGGGGGTGTCCCGGTCCGGATCGGTGGTCACGAACACGACCGTGACGTGGCGGCGGACGGCCGGGCTGAGCTGGCTCAGACCGGCGGCGATGTCGGCCATCGTGGTCGGGCAGACGTCTGGGCAGTGGGTGTAGCCGAAGTAGACCAGCGTCAGCTTCCCGCCCGTCGCGGCGCGCAGGTCGTAGCTCCGGCCGGCGGTGTTGGTCAGCCTGATGTCAGGTTTCGGCAGCGAGGCGGCGAGCGCCGTGCCCCGCAGGCCGGCGGCCGGCGACGCGTCGTCGAGGTGGACGATCGAGCTTCCCGACCCTTTCGCCGCCGACCCGCCACAGCCGGCTGCGGCCAGGGCCAGCAGCACGGCGATGCAGACCGCGCCGGCCGGGCGGCGACCGTATCGACGACGGCGGCGACGGTGGCGCCGGTGGGCCGCGGATGGACCGATGATTTCGCCTGCGTCCACAGCGAGGTTCCTTCACTTCTTGAGCGTGCACTTCTTGAGCGTGGTCGGGTGAACGACGTGCCCGGTGTCTTCCAGTCGCGAGTCGGCCGTGCGGCGGTGGTGTGCGGGCACGACAGACCGCAGCCGTTGGCGGGTGGGAACCGCGGACCACGGGTAGGCCGGAGGGGACGGCTTCAGCAGGGGGTGCTGGTGGCCGCCGGCGGACGTGGCGGACCGCGCAGGACGCGGGCATGGCAGAGCCAGGATGGCGGCGGACGGTGGTTCGGGGGTCGCCCGGGCGCTCGCAGCAGCCGGTGCACGGCGACCGCGACGGGATCCGTCGTCGTCCTGCCGAGCAGGACGGCCAGCGCGACCGTCGCCGCGGACAGCGTCACCGTCGCGAGGCGGGCCGCGGTACTGACCGCGTCGTCGCAGCGGTGCAGCAGCGCCGCCATCGCCGCCGCGGCCAGCAGGTGAGCACCGAGCATGAGTGGACCGCCGTGCCACGGCGCGATCGGCATCGCGGGTGGGGCGGGCAGCAGCGGTGCCTGCGCGCGAAGCAGCCGGCGGACCACCGCGTCGGGGATCTCGCCGCCGGGGGACATGCACAGCGTGGATCGCAGGGCGGCGCTCATCCGGCCGGTCGACCCGGCGAACGGCGCCAGGCTGAACAGCGTGTGCAGCCCGGCCTGCACGGCGACCATGGCGGCGACGACCGTCGGAAGTGTGCGGGTACGGCCGGCGAACGGGGCCGCCAGGATCGCGACCGCACCGACCGCCATGACCAGCGCCGCCGGCGCGGGCGCGCCGCCGTGGGCGAGGGCATGGGCGGCGGCGGCGAGCCCGGTGCAGGCCAGGGCGAACACGGTGCCGCGCAGCAGCCGTGCCGCGCCACCCCCACCCAGCCCCATGTCTACATAGTGTAGAACTTCCGGATCGGCACTCGTCCGAGTGCGGGCGGCCAGCACACGCCTGCTTGCAACGACCCGCCGCCGGCGTGGATGGCCGCCGGTCGGCTGCTGGCGCGGCGCGGCCGCTGGGTACGCCGGGGGTCGGGATCAACGGCGGGCGTCGGCCGGTGCCTGCACGCCGCCGGGGACACCCGCGCGCTGCGCGTCGGGCCGCAGCCAGGCTGCCCCGGCGGGCGGGCCGGGGCGGCCCAGCAGGTAGCCCTGACCGTAGAGGATGCCCGCGGCCATCGCGGTGGCCAGCTCCGCCGCAGTCTCGATGCCCTCCGCGACGACGCTGCCCCCGATCTCGCCGGCGACCTGGACCAGGCCGGTCGCGATGGCGCGGCGGGCGGCGTCGGCGTCGATGCCCCGGGTGATGATGCGGTCCAGCTTGATGATGTCCGGGCGCAGGTGGAGGAGCTGCTCCAGGCCCGCATAGCCGGTGCCGATGTCGTCGATGGCGACCGGCTGCGCAGCATCTCGACGGCTTTCAGCAGGTGCTTGTCGGTCCCGATGTGCTCATGCTCGGTGATCTCGATGACGAGCCGGCCGGCCGCGTCGGGAAGCAGGTCCAGCAGGCCGGCGGAGATGGTGGAGGGGGAGGCGTTGACGGCCAGGGTGAGGCCGCCGGAAAGCACGGGCAGGACGGCGAGCGCCCGGCCGATCGCGAGTCGTTCCAGCTCGGTGCTCAGTCCGACGGTGGCCGCGTCGGTGTACCAGCGTTGCGCCCCGCCACGCGTGCCTGGGAACCGGGACAGCGCCTCCACTCCGATGATGCACTGGTCGGCTAGCCGGAAGATCGGCTGATAGATGATCTGGGAGCAGCCGCTGTCGATGAGGTCGCTGACCTCCTGCCAGATCTGGCGCCGCCGCGCCCACATCTCGTGCAGGTCGAGGATGGTGTCGCTGAGGAACGCCGCCAGCAGCCGCAGGAAGCGCCCGTCGCGGTCGGGCCTCGCGCGTCGGGCCTGGTGCCCGATGCAGCAGAGGATGCCGTACACCTTGCCCTCGCCGTCGATGATCGGCGCCGAGGCGTAGGAGCCGATGCCGCTGTCCCAGACGTCGCGATGGCCGGCGAGGCGCGGATCGGCCCGGGTGTCCGCGACGATCTCGGGCAGCTCGCCGGCCAGCACCAGCCCGAGCATGGAGTTCCGGCGGCCGGCCGCCGCGCCCGCGTGCAGCCCGAATCCGGCGACGTCCCCGCTTAACACCTGCAGGACCAGGTGTTCGTCCTCGACCCTGGCCAGCGCGGCGAGATCCATGCGTAGCTGGCGGCGCAGGATCTCAAGGAGATCCGCGATCACCATGTCCGGTTGGGACAGTTCCGTCTCAGCGGCGGCCATCGCCAACGCGGGCACCATCCGGACCACCTCCGTGAGGAGTATGCCTGCCGTGACCTGCGGTCATGCCGGACGGCCCCGACGGGTGGGCAGACGGCCGGAGCCGGGACCCGGGAGCGGGCCGTGGTCGCAGGCCATCGTGTCAGGCCGTGGTCGCAGGCCGTGGTCGCAGGCCGTCGTGTCAGGCCAGCGCGGCGATGACGGTGTCGCCGATGAGTTCGGCGAGCCGGGGTGGCGCACCGCGGCGGGTCCGGATGTGCAACGGCTCGGGGGCGACCGCAGGCAGGTCATCTCGCCGGGGTGCTGCAGGCCGCCCGGGCGAGATGACCTGCCTCGCCGACCACCCAGGCGGTGCGCCCGACGCGCGCCAGCGTGTTCAGCGCCTGGCTGCGGATCGTGCACGGATCGTTGATGGCCACCAGGGGCAGCGGGCGGTCCGGCGGCGGCGGCGTCCAGCCGACCGCGGCGTACCAGGCCAGCGGCAGGGCGCCGGCAGGCCGGGACATGGTGGCGCGGGCCGCGCCGATCAGCACGGCGACATCGACCGCGCCCTGGTCGAGTGCCTCGTTGAGGCGAGCCCCCCGGTCGAGCCGGAACTGCACCCGCACATCCGGGAACCTGGTGGTCAGCGCCGCCATCCACAGCGGCAGCAGATGATCCGCGGCGTGCTCGGTGGCGCCGACGGTGATCGTGGACGGCCGGGCCGCGGCGCCGACGCCGAGCTGCTCGAGCGTGCCGTCGTGCAGGGCGAGGATCCGTCGCGCCGCGGCGAGCAGGAGCTCACCATCGGGGGTGAAGCGGGTGGCCCGGCCGTCCGGCTCGACCAGCGGGCGCCCGACCGTCTTCTCCAGCCGCCGGACGTGCTGGCTCACGGCGGACTGGGAGACACACAGACTCTCCGCGGCCCGCCGGAAGCCGCCGCTGTCGGCGATCGTGATGAGGCTACGCAAAGCGTTTATGTCGAGCACGGAGGACACACGGCGCACGATACACCAACCGATCGCAAATTCTGATCGGTGCGATCGCGGATCTGCGTTGGACAACCGATGAAAAACCCACGATTCTCATAGACATGGTCGGCGAATTGCGCGCAATCCGGTACGGACAGGTCAACGCCCCTCGTGCCGGCTGTGCCGTCGCCGTCCCGCTGCCACGGCGGATGTTGACTCGTCGACGGGTCGTTGACTTCGGCATCCTCGCGTCGTCCTGTTGTCGCTGCCGCTGACGCGGTTCGCACCGCCGGCCCCAGCCGGATCCGGGCGTTGCCCCGGCCTCGCCTGACGGCGCCGGCCTGGGGACGCCGTGGCCGGCCGGGTATCTTCCCCCTCCTGCTGCAACCGCCGCGTGCCGGGCGTCCCGGCCCGTCGGCGACATGCGGTGCCGCCGTCCTGGACGCAGGTCGAGTCCCGAACCTCGCACTTCGCGGCAGCGTGGTGGGCGTGGGTTCGGCGGCGCCGCCCTGGTGGAGCGTGGTGCACCCGCCTTTCTTCCGTCCGTGCGCCCCTGCGTGCCCACGTGGTCGCACGGCTGACCGTCCGCGACTGCCCCGCCCGCCGACCGCCGCAGCCAGACCACCCGCCGCCCCCATAACCCCGGACCGAGTCCCCACTCCCGGACGAAGGACGCCTCGATGACCTCCGCCCAGCTCTCCAGCACCCCCGCGCCGGCCCCGGCCATCGCCGCGTGGGACAACCCGCCCGCCGTCGCCCCGCGTGGGACGATCATCCTGGTCGTCGGGCGAGGTGAGCATCCCGGCATCTACGAGCGGTTCGGTGCCCGGATCGCGTTCGACGGCTACCGCGTGCGTGTGGTCGGCGACCCGACCCTGGACGCAAACGCGGTGACGGCGGACATCCAGACGCTGCTGAGCGACCCCGACCTGCCCGCCCCCCACATCCTGGCGGGTTCCGACGCCGGCGCCGCGTTCGTCGCCGCCCTCGCCGCGACGGGGGTCGTGCAGGCCGACGCACTGCTGCTCGTCGGCCTGCCGGCGGCCGCGGACAGCCGGCCTGCGCCGGCGGGCACCGAAGCCGCGGCCCCGGGCGACGCGGCGGGCGCACTGGACGCCGACGGCGAGGGCGTCTGGGCCGCCGAGCTCGCCGCCCGCACGGCCTGCCCGAGCCGCCGGGCCCGGCTCAGCCACGATCCCCACCTGCGCCGCGGCGGGCTGGACACGCCGGTGCCCCCGGCCTGGCTGGCCGACGGCGACCTGAGCCGGGTGAACGTGCCGGTGCTGGGCCTGCACGGCACCGCGGACCTCATCAGCCCGCTCGGCCCGGTGCGGGCCCGCTACGCGGCGGCGTCCCGCGCCGAGCTGGTCACCATCGACGGCGGCAAGCACGACGCCCTCAACGACGCCACCCACCGCACCGCCGCCGCGGCGGTCGTGCTCTTCCTCGAACGCCTGCGGCTCGGCAGTGATCTGCCCGCCATCGCGCGCTGGTCGTGACCTGCCCCCGCCGCCGCCGCGCCTGACCGTCTTCCGGAGGACCCTGATGCCCGTAGAGTTCATCAGCGCGATCAACATCAACCAATCCAACGAGCTCAACCGGCTCGGGCAGACCGCCATCGACCTGCCGTTCTTCAAGCGGTACGCGCGGGCGTTGGACGAGGGCGGCTTCGACTACACGCTCGTGGCCTACAGTTCGTCGTTCCACGACCCGTTCACCCTGGCCTCGGCGATCACCCAGCACACCGAGTGGGTCAAGCCGATCGTGGCGCTGCGGCCCAACACGATGTACCCGACGGTCGCCGCCAAGCAGCTCGCCACGCTGGACCAGCTCAGCGGCGGCCGGGCGGTCGTGCACTTCATCGCCGGTGGTGACGACCGCGAGCAGGCCCGCGAGGGCGACCGGCTGAGCAAGACCGAGCGTTACGCCCGGCAGTCGGAGTACATCGACATCCTGCGCAAGGCCTGGACCTCGACGACCCCGTTCGACCATGCCGGGACCTACTACTCGTTCGAGGACTTCGTCTCGCTGGTCCGGCCGGTCAACGCCACCATCCCGGTGTCGGTCGGCGGCTCCTCGGCCGAGGCCTACCAGGTCGGCGGCGCCAAGGGCGACATCTTCGGGCTCTGGGGTGAGCCGCTGAAGGAGACGAAGCAGCAGATCGACGCGGTGTACGAGCAGGCCCGCCTCGCCGGGCGCGGCGACACCCCGCGGATCTGGGTCACCTTCCGGCCGATCATCGCCCCGACCGAGGAACTCGCCTGGGAGAAGGCGCACCGCATCCTGGGCGTCCTGCAGGGCAACGGCGGGATCGTCCACAAGGGCTTCCGGATAGGCGGCAACGCCACCCCGGCCAACGTCGGCTCCCAGCGGCTGCTGGCCGCGGCCGCCCGCGGTGAGGTGCACGACCGCGCGCTGTGGACCGCCCCTGCCAAGGCGACCAACGCCGCCGGCGCGTCGGCGGCGCTGGTCGGGACGCCGGAGACGGTCGCCGCGGCGATCCTCGACTACGTCGACCTCGGCGCCGAGCTCGTCTCGATCCGCGGCTACGACAACTTCAACGACGTCGTCGACTACGGCCGCTACGTCCTGCCGCTGGTGCGCCAGGAGCTGGCCCACCGGGAGGCGACGGGCCAACGCGGCGAGGTCGTACCACTCGACGCGGGACTACCCCAGCCAGAGCTCGTCGGCGCGGCCGGGGCGCGGGTGGCGTCATGACCGCCCCGTCCGAAGCGATCGCGTCGTCGGCGGCCGAGGCCGGGTCCGTGCCGGTGGGCGAGGCCGTGCCAGGGGCCACGCCCGCGGCGCCGCTGCCCGAGGTCGACATCTCCGACGCCGCGCTGGCCCGGGTCGGCGCCCAGATCGCCGCCACCACCGAGGAGTACGACCGGTCGGGGGAGTTCCCCTGGAAGGGCGTGCAGGCCGTGCACGACGTGGGCCTGCTGCGTCTGGGTATCGACCCGCGCTACGGCGGGCGGGAGCTGAGCCCGACCGACAGCATCCGGGTGTTCCTCGCGCTCGGCAAGGGCGACCCGTCGGTGGCGCTGGTCTCCGCGATGACCGTCTTCCAGCACGTGCTGCAGGCCCGTGACCCGTTCTGGCCCGACGAGCTCTACCGGAAGGTCGTCGCCGACTCGCTCGACCGGCCGGTGCTGCTCAACGCGATCCGGGCGGAGCCGGAACTCGGCGCGCCGGCTCGCGGCGGCCTGCCGGCCACGAAGATCCGGCGCACCGCCGACGGCTGGGTGATCAACGGGCGCAAGGGCTTCGCGACCAGCTCCGAGGGGCTGAGCTACCACCTGGTGTGGGCGGCCACCGAGGAGGACGACCCGCTGCTCGGGCATGTGATCATCCCTGCCGACACGCCCGGCATCGAGATCGTCCGCACCTGGGATCACTTCGGGCTGCGGGCGAGCAGCACCCACGACGTGATCTACACCGACGTCGAGGTGCCCGCCGTCAACTTCCGCGGGCTGCCCGCCTCCACCCAGACTCCGGACGCCGGGTTCGCCGCCGTCGGGATCGGGGCGACCGCCCTGTACATCGGGGTGGGCCGGGCCGCGCAGGAGTTCTTCGTGCGGTTCGCCAACGAGCGGGTCCCCACGGCGCTGGGCCGGCCGATCGCCACGACCGAGCGGATCCAGACGATCGCAGGGGAGATCGAGGCGCAGCTCGTCGCCGCCGAGGAGATCGCCTTCGGGGTGGCCCGCCGCTTCGAGGAGGGCGCACCGCAGGCGGTGGAGCGTTCCATTCTCGCCAAGCCGCTCATCGCCCGGGCGGCGACCCCGGCCTGACCCGGCGCAACCCGCTCGAACGTCACCTGCGTGACGTCCACTGCGTCCGGGTCCACCCGCCGCAGGAGGACACCGCGCTGCTCATCGCGGGCCGCCGCGTCCTCGCCGCCGCGGTGCCTGCGGCTGCAACGCCCGCGGCCG
>NZ_CADCWT010000092.1 GCF_902806485.1 Candidatus Frankia alpina
GTCGGTGACCGGCGCAGCTCAACGCCGGTCACCGACGGCGGATCTGCGGAACGGGCCCGGTCGGAGCGGCCACCCTCGGCGTCGGCTGGCACATCGCGGGAGAACTCCGTTTGCAACGGTGCCCCCTCGCGTTGGTGTCGGCCGGCACATTCGCCGGTAGGGATATGACACACTCCGCACCAGGTCAGGAACAGCCCGCAAGATTGTTGGGGGCAATGAAGAATCTTGGGGCATGACGGCGGGAGGGGAGCCCACCGTGGACGATGGGGAGCGGGAACGGCCAAGGCCGGCACGGGACCACTACGTGCGCCGCACAGCCGAGATCAGAGCTGCCGCCGGGATCTCGATCGAGGAGCTGTGCCGCCGAACTGGCAAGTCGCAGCCCGCGATCTCCACGGCCCTCCGTGGCTTCCAGTCCGGTCGTAACCACCTCCTTCCCACTAAGGCGACCGTCAGCCAACTCGATGAGACAATGCACGCGGGCGGCGAGCTCGTCGCGCTATGGAAGATCGCAAAGGTCGAGCAGGAAGTTCACCTGCTGGGCATGCCGATTTCCGCGCTCGGTGGACTGCTGCCCGAAGGTCGGGGGACAGTGGTGGGGACCGGGGAGGTGAGGGCTACGGATAGAAGGCTTTTCGGCGTTGGGAGTCTCAGCGCGGCGGCCGTGGCCGCCTTTGCCGGGCAGGTGGACGCGCAACTCCAGACGTACCGACCCAAGATCACAGACGTGGCGGATGCGGAAACCGCGCTCGCCGACCTCGAGCACAACCGCACCACTGCCAACCCCGCCGACTTGTTCCCACCCGCCTACGACGCATGGAGAGCGGTTGAGGAGATCCTGGGAGGGCGGGTCCACCCGGAGTACATCCCCAAGTTGACGTTGCTCGCGGGCACGCTCGCCGCCGGCCTATCCACGGTCGCGTCATTCGCGGGAGACGAAAGGTTCGGCCGGATCTTCGCCGGCATCGCCGAAGTCCACGCGAACGCCGTCGGTGAACCGGCGCTTCAGGCCCGCGTCGCCGGCATCCAGTCGTGGCAGGCACTCGACGCCGGTCTCGCGCTCACCGCCGCCGACATCGCTGCCCGGGGCCGCCAGCGAGCGCCCCGGGCGGACCGCGCCCGCCTCGCCGGCTACGAGGCCGAAGCCGCAGCTACCGCGGGGCTCTACGGACGTGCGGATGCCGCCTTGACCGAGATGCCAGCCAGCATGCACGATACCGCATCCGGCCACCCTGGAATCGAGTGGGGCGACGCCAACGAGCATCTGTTCCTCGCGCTCGCCGCAGCCCAGACACCTGGTCGCGCGTCCCAGGCGATCGCTGAGGGCGCGGCCTCCGTGGAGGCGTTCGGGTATGCCTGCCAAGGGCAGGCACTCGCGCATCTCGCGGTGGCTACCGGGCATCTCAAGGCCGTGCGGCCAGCGCCCGATGCTGCCGCAGTGTCAGCGATTGCCGCGCTCGACGTCGTCGCGGCCGCGCCGAATGCGGAGGTCCATGACCGCACGCGCCGGCTAGCGGCCGAGTTCGTGTCGTGGCGGAGTGAGCCGCTGGTGCAGGAACTCGGCCGCCGGGTCGCCGCGGTCTGACCAGGGGGACTGCAGCCGGTCTCGATAGGACCGACCTCTGCTGGTCGCCGGTTCGATAGGCGTCAATGATGGTGGTATGCCCGACACGGACATCGCCGAGTACCTCGGCTCGGCGGCCGAGGAGATCGCTTCCTGGTGGGATGAGCTGTACGCCGAGCGGAAGCGCGGCACCGGCCGCCGGTGGGCACAGCGCCAGGACATCACCTCCGCGCCCGGCCTGTCCCGGGTCGCCGCCCTCGCCCCGACGCACGACTGTGGGACTCCGTGGGCCTGGGCGGCGGACAGCACCCCGCAGCTCCCCCGGCCGTACTGCCCGCGCTGCGCGGGAAGCCACGGCCCCGGGGAGTCGCCAGCGCCGATCCGGCTCGACGTCGTCGACAGCATTCCCGTCATCACCCGGGCCGTGCTCGCCCTCGAGGACACGGTCCGCCTCGCCCTGGGCGACGGCCCGGCCGGCCGGTCCGCGGTCCGCATCGACGCCAATGGGCTGGCCTGGCCCCTGCCGGCGCTCCGGACGGCGGTCTGGCCGGACCGGCCAGGACCGCTCGTCCCGCTCGCCGCGCGCTACCTCGCCCGCCAGGCCGGCCGGATCGCCGCCCGCGCTGAGCTGGCCGACGTCGCGCTCGACGAGCTGCGTTACGCCCGTGGGCGCCTGCGCCATGCGGTGGGCACCGCGGAACGCATCCGGGCCCTGGCCGCGCCGTGCCCGATCTGCCAGACGCTGAGCCTGCGCGCCTACCACCAGCGCGAGGTCATCGCCTGTACGAACTGGGCGTGCCGCTGTCAGGCCAAGGAGTGCTGGTGTCACCGCGGCGGACATCACCTCTGGCGCTACTCGCCCGACCCGAAGCGGGACGAGTGGGCCTGGCTCGCCCGGACTCTCGACGAGGACCTCGCCGACTGGCTCGCCGATGCCGCCTGACGATGTCCACGTCACCACCGTCGAGGCGCTCGTCCTACTCGGCCGGGCTCGGCCGCCGGTTACCGCGCACCACATTAAGCAGTGGAGCAAGCGGCGGCGTGGCGGCGCGGCCCGGCTGGTGCCGGTCGGTCGGCGGGGCCGTGCGGCGCTGTGGGCCTGGTCCGATCTGCTCCAGCTCGAGCGTGACACCCGCAGCAGACGTGGGGGGCATACCGTGCAGATCGGGACGAGGTACCCTCCAACCGTGCGCGGTAGCCATGCCGCAAACGGGGCGGGGTGGGCTACCCGGCCGCGGCCGCCGGGGCCCGCTCGTACACACCCGCCTGATCCGGCGTGAGCTTCCCGGTCACGCGCACGATCACCCCGCCGGGCAGGTAGTCGTACTCGCTGCCCAGCACACCACCCGCGCCCTTGAGCGCGGCCTGGATGAACTCCTTCCGGGCCGTCGCCCCGGCGGCGTCCGGGTAGACCTCGACAGACCCGCCGCGTTCGGTCGCATCGGCGTCGAAGCCGTCCACCTCGGCGGCCGGGATCCGGCTGTCGGTGAATGCCAGCTTCGACGTGTATCCGTTCGGTCGGCCGAGCAGATGGTTCGGGTCGGTGTCCGCCGTGTAGACCCGCGTCACCGCCAGCGGTACTCCGGCCCCACGCAGTGCGGCCGCGACCTGCTCGGCGGTGTGGGCCGTGGTCGTCCCGGTGACCGTCGCGCCCACCGCCGGCGCTGCCGTGCTGGTCGCCGCGGCGTCACTGCCGCAGCCCGCCAGCGTCAGCAGGGCAACGGCGACCAGGCCAGCAGCACGCACTGTGACACGCGACCGGGCCGAGTTCGGCAGTCCGGTGACGTCTCTGATCATGCCCATGGTGATCCCCCCGTGTCGATGAGGGCGGCAACGTATCGATGCCGGCCCGGCAGGCCCGGGCCAACCGGGCGATGTTGGGGTGATGGTGCTCGTGGCTGGGCGAGGGCTGACCCACCGGCGTTACCGCGAGGCCCGGGCCCGGGTGCTCGTCGAGTCGGACACCTGCCACCTGTACGGTCACGCCGGTGCGGACACCGTTGATCACCTGGTTCCCCGGTCGCGCGGCGGGGCCGTCGATGACCAGGACAACATGGCGCCGGCGCACGGGGTCGGTGGCTGTCTGACCTGCGGCCGGCGATGCAACAGCGAGCGAGGCGCACGCTCGCTCGAGTCCGTGCGGCTGTCGACGAGCCGCGACTGGTACGCCTGACCTCGCGGCTCGTCACACGAACTCGACGGCCGCGGACTCGACCTCGACCTCGGCCGAGACGCCGGCGTCGCCGCCGGGGTTTTTCGGCTGGGGGGCCTGGCTGACCCCGCGCCCACCTTTCATTTCGCTCTCCCCACGCGGCTGGGCTGGGCAACCGATGGCGGGGTCAACCGACGGGTGAACCGCTGAGGGGGTGGGCGTGGCCGAGCCGGAGGAACGACCGACGGCGGCCGGGTTCGTCGCCCGGGCCCGGGCGGCCCGGCTGGCCGCGGGGCACTCCCAGGCGTGGGTCGCCGCGGAGATGACCGCGGCCGGCGCGACGGCCTGGCGCCAGACGACGGTCGGCAAGGTCGAGGCTGGACAGCGAGCCCTGACCCTCGACGAGGCGTACGCCCTGGGCGGGCTGCTCGGTGTGCCGGTCGCGCCCGTGGCCAGGCCGGCCGGCGATGCGCTCGCCGGCGACGGCCTGGTGACCGCCGCTGTCCGGTCGGACATCGACGCACTCGGCGACCTCGTCGGGATGGAGCCGTCGCTGGCCGCGGCCGCAGTGAAGCTCGCCGGCGAGATGAACTCCGGCGGCGGGGACGGCGGCCGACTGCTGCCGGCGCTGACCCGGGAACTGCGGGCGACGCTGGTCGCGCTCGCCGGCGGCCGGGACCAGGGCGACGAGGACGACGATGACGACCTCGCCTCCCCGGACTGACGGGGAGGTCTGGCAGACACCGCCCGCCCTCGCCGCGCAGTCGCGCGAGCTGTACGGGCTGGCCTGCCCGCCGATGTGGGGGCCGCCGCGGCGGCTGCACTTCCCGACGCTCGGCGGCAAGGTGGCCCGGGTGATGGAGCGGATGGGCTATCCGCCCATGCCGTGGCAGCGGTACACCCTCGGCGTCGGGCTCGAGATCGACCCGGCCACCGGCCTGTTCGCGTACCGCAACGTCGGGCTCAGCGTGATGCGGCAGCAGGGCAAGACCCAGGAGCTGCTCGGGCTGAAGGTGCACCGGGCGAAGGCCTGGCCGCGGCAGCGGATCGTCTACGCGGCGCAGACCCGCGGCATGGCCCGGGAACGGCTGCAGGACGAGTGGATCCCCACGCTGCAGGCCTCACGGCTGCGGTCGGAGTTCCGGCCGCGGCTGGCGAACGGCAACGAGGCGCTGATCTGGACCCGAACCCGGTCGAAGATCGGCATCACGGCGAACACCGAGGAAGCCGGGCACGGCCCGCCTCTGGACCTCGGCGTGATCGACGAGGGGTTCGCGCACACCGACGCCCGGCTCGAGCAGGCGATGAGCCCGGCCATGCTGACCCGACCCATGGCACAGCTGTGGTGGGCGTCCGCCGGCGGCACCGAGAAAAGCGTGTGGCTCAACGGCAAGCGGGAAGCCGGCCGGCAGCTCATCGAGGAGCTGTGGCGGTCCGGCCTCGACCCCGGTGCGTGGCCGAGAACGTGCTACTTCGAGTGGTTCGCCCCGGAGCACCTACGGCGCGACGATCCGGCGACCTGGTGGGCGTGCATGCCCGCGCTCGGCCACACGATCACCGAGGACACCATCCGCGCCGAGCTGGAGAAGTTCGCGTCCCAGCCCGAAGAGTTCGACCGGGCGTACCTCAACCGGACGAAGAAGGCGAAGCCGTCGCCGGACCTGAACGTGCCCACCGCCGAGTGGGCCGCCCTGGCCGACCCGACAGCAGACGCGTCCGGCCCACTCGCCCTGGCGGTCGACATCTCACCGCGGCGGGACTGGGCGTCGATCGGCGCCGCGGTGCTGCGCCCGGACGGCCGCGTCCATCTCGAGCTCGTCGACCGCCGCGCCGGCACGGACTGGATCGTGCCGGCGCTGGTCCGGCTCCGTGAACGCCGCGACCCGGTCGCGATCGCGCTGGACCTGCGGGCCGCAGCCGGCTCGCTGCTGCAGGCCCTCGAGGACGCCGGGCTACGCCCACCGGCCGACGCTGACCAGCCGCAGCGCGGGGACCTGGCCATCCCGCGCACCTCGGACGTGGTCGCGGCGTGCGGGCAGATCGCAGATGCGATCCGCGCCGGCGACGTCGTGCACATCGACCAGGCCCCGCTCACCGCCGCGGTGAACGGCACACGCACCCGGCCGCTCGGCGACGCCTGGGCGTGGCACCGCCGATCGGCGCAGGTCGACATCACCCCGCTGGTCACGGTGACCCTGGCCCGCTGGGCGCTGCTCACCTGGATGTCGGCGCTAACCGCGCCGGCGTACGACCCGCTCGCGAACATCTACTGACGGGAGGCGGATCGATGACCAGCCGTCGACGGCGACTGCTCGGCGCCCTGGCCACCGTCGTCGGCACGGTGCTGCGGATCGGTCCGGGAATCGCCGGCCCGGCGCTCGTCGCCGCCGGCATCGGGATGATCTACCTACCGGCCGGGCTGATCGCCGCCGGCGGGGTCCTGTGGCTGATCGACTGGCGGACCCCGTGAGCGTGTGGCGGACGCGGCCACGGAGGCCCGCAGCGGTCGAGCGCAGTGTCTTCCCGACGATGGGTCTGTCCGAGCTGGCCCGGCAGATGTTCCCCGGCTACGACGAGGTCGACCTGTCCTCCGCGGAAGCGCCACTGCAGGTCGTTGCCGTGCACGCGGCAACCGCCCTCATCGCCGGGATCGCGTCGGAACTGCCGGCGCACGTCTACCGCGGCCGCATGCAGGAGCGGCAGCAGCTGCCAACGCCGTTCTGGTTGGAGGATCCCGACGGGTCGGGGCACGGCCTCGAGGACTGGTCATATCGGGTCGTCATGTCCTGGCTGCTGCGCGGGAACGTGTACGGCGACGTGCTGCAGCGCAGCACGGCCGGCTACCTGCAGCAGGTCGCCGTGTTCCATCCGGACACAGTGTCAGGCCGGCTAACCAGCTGCGGTGCGCCGGCGTGGAGCACCTCCGGCCGCGAGGTGTCCGACCCGGCCCAGTTCCTGCATCGGCGGGTGAACCCGATCCCGGGCAGTCTGCAGGGCCTCAGCCCGATCGCCTACCTCCAGACCACGATCGGGCTGCAGGCGACGGCGAACCGGTTCGGGTTGCAGTGGTTCCGCGACGGCGCCCACCCGAACGCGCTGCTGACGAACACGGAGACCGCGCTCGACACAGACCAGGCACGCGCCGCGAAAGATCGGTTCCTGGCGGCCCTGAGGGGCACACGCGAACCGGTCGTCCTCGGTAAGGGCTGGCAATACCAGGCGCTGCAGATCGCCCCGGAGGAAAGCCAGTTCCTCCAGACCCAGAACTGGAGCAGCGCCGAGTGCGCGAGGATCTTCGGCCCGGGAATCGCCGAGGTCCTCGGCTACGAAAGCGGCGGCTCGCTGACCTACGCGAACGTTCAGGACCGCGGGGTTCATCTGCTCACCTACTCGGTGGGCAAGTGGCTGCGGCGCCTTGAGCGGCTGCTCTCCGAGTTCCTGCCCCGCCCGCAGTACGTCCGCCTCGACCGTGACGCGCTGCTCGAGACGTCGACTCTGCAGCGCTACCAGGCGTATCAGGCCGCGCTGAGCAACGGCTGGCGAACGATCAACGAGGTGCGCGGCGACGAGGACATGCCGCCCGTGCCCTGGGGTGACAAGCCGCTCGCCCTGTCCACGCCGGCCGCGCCGGCACCCACCACCACTCCGCCGTCCGATGGCTGAGGAGTAGACGATGCCGGCTGCTATCCGTGGGCTGCACCTGATCCGGGGTGGCGCCGGTCCGGCCGCGGCGCCGCAGCTCGCCGCCCGGGCCGCCGCCGACGAGGGGACCGACGGCGCCGCGGCCGCCGAGACCGCGATGCCGACGATGACCGTCGAGTTCTCCCGCTTCGACTCCTGGTACGAGATCGACTCCTGGTTCAAGGGGCGCTACCTCGAACGCACCGTGCCGGGCGCCTTCCGCAAGACCATCGGGGAACGCGGCGACCAGGTGAAGATCATGTTCAACCACAGTCGTGACTTCCAGATCGGTCAGAAGCTGCTCGGCGTCGCCGAGGTACTCGAGGAACGGGAGACCTCGCCCTACGCCGAGGTGCCCCTGTTCGACACCTCGTACAACCGGGATCTGGTCCCCGGTCTGGAGGCCGGCGCCTACGACTCGTCGTTCATGTTCGAGGTGCTCGGCGAGCACTGGGTGTACGAGCCCGAGACGAGCGACTACAACCCCGAAGGCCTGCCGGAACGCAGCGTCCTCGAGGTCCGGCTGTACGAGTTCGGCCCCGTCACCTGGCCCGCGAACCCCGACGCCACCTCCGGCCTGCGGTCGGGCGTCGACTGGGTGATGGGCGAGCTCGCCGAGACCGAGCGGACCCGCCACGAGCAGCTCTCGCGAAGCTTCGCAGCGTTCCAGGCGCTGCACGGCCTCCGCACCTCGGCCCCGGCCGAGGCCGCGACGCCGACCACCACCCCGGACCCGCAGATGCCGGCACCCGCACGGGCGGGCCGCCACGTCGACGGGAAGTCCCTGGCCGCGGCACGAGGCCGCCGCCTGACTCTCATGACGAGGTAGCCATGACCGAGGATGAACTCCGCGCGCGGATTCAGCAGATCCGCGCCGAGATGCAGCAGCTGAACGACGAGATCGGGGAGAACGCCCCGACCGAGGCACAGCAGACCCGGTGGGACGCGCTTGACCAGGAGCACGACCAGCGCGAAACCGCGCTGACGCCCCTGGTGCAGGCACGCGAGGCAGAGACGCGGCAGCGGACCGAGCGGGCCCAACGGCTCGCCGACTCGCAGGCACGGTGGGGCTCGGTGCAGATCACCCCCTCGGCGCCGGACCCGTTCGACGGCGCGGACCTGCGCGGGCTGATGTCGCTGGCCCGCACGGAGGTACGGGACCGGGCCCTGCACGTCGCCGACGACCGGGAGCACGTCCGGCACCTGGCCGACGACCAGCGCGACCAGATCGACCGGCTGCTGCGCGGGCGCACGGCGAACTTCGACAACGCCCACCTGTCGAGGCTGATGCTCCTGACCCAGTCGGAGCACTACCGCACCGGCTGGCAGAAGATCGTCACCCAGCCGACGCCGATGCTGACGCCGGAGGAGTCCCGGGCGTTGCACGCGGCGGCGGAGTACCGGGCGATGTCCGGGTCGGTGGACACCGCCGGCGGGTTCGCCGTGCCGGTGCTGATCGACCCGACGGTGATCCTCACCTCGCAGGGCAGCCTGAACCCGTTCCGGCGGATCTCCCACGTCGAGCAGATCACCACCGACGAGTGGCGCGGCGTGTCGTCCGCCGGCGTCTCCTGGTCGTACGACGTCGAGGCGACCGCGGTGTCGGACGACAGCCCGGCGGTCGCCCAGCCGACCGTCGCGATCCACGAGGCCCGCGGCTGGGTCGAGTTCACGATCCGCCTCGGCCAGGACTGGCCTGGCTTCGCGAACGAGATGTCGACGCTGCTCAACGAGGGCTACGACGAGCTGCAGGCCGCCAGTTTCGCCACCGGCACCGGATCGAACCAGCCGTGGGGCATCATCACCGCCCTCGACGCGAACACGAACGTCGAGGTGGTCGTGACGACGGACGGCGCGTTCGGCGGTGTCGACATCAACAAGATCTGGGGTGTCCTGCCGGATCGGTTCAAGCAGAACTCGAGCTGGGTCCTCAACCACGATGTCGGCAACGAGATCGCGACCTTCGGCAACGGCAACAACCTGTCGTTCGTCACGGTCGATCTGACCGGCGTCGTCGAGACCATCCGGTCGCGGCCGATCGAGTTCTCCTCGTACTTCCCGGACTTCACCGGCACGACCGGCGCCAGCAACATCCTCGTCGTGGGCGATTTCCGCAACTATCTGATCGCCGACCGGATCGGGATGACCGTCGAGCTCGTCCCGCACGTCCCGGACCCGTCGACGGGCCGACCGACCGGCAAGCGCGGCTGGTACGCCTACGCCCGCCACGGCGCCGACTCGATCAACGACAACGCCTTCCGGCTGCTGCAGAACCAGTAGCCGCCGGACCTGAGTTCCCTCGCCGGTCGCCTCCGGGTGGTCGGCCGGCGAGGGATCACCACCCGGCACCACCCGGAACGGAGGACCCGCATGGACGGCGTCGCGTACGCCAAGAGCAACACCGTGCTGGCGCACGGCGGGGAGCGGATCTCTATCCGCGCCGGCGAGCCGTGGGACGCCGGCGACCCGCTCGTCGCCGCCTACCCGGACATGTTCGCGCCGACGCTCGAGGCGGTGCGCAGCACCACCGACCCGAGCGGGCTACGGCGGGTGGCCGCCGGTCCGCCGCAGGTGGAGGCCGCGACCCGCGCGCCCGGCGAGCGGCGCGCCGTCCGGGCCCGCCCGCGGACGTCGCAGTGACCGCCGGCGACGGCGCGGCCTGCCTGGCCTACGTCCACGGATCCGAGGTCGCGCACTCCTGGCACATGTCCATGATCGAACTGTGGATGCACGATCTGGCCCGCCACCAGCGGGTCATGCGCGGCGGGCTGCTCGCGATGCGGTACGGCACCGGCGGCATCGTCGGCGCCCGGAACGAGGTCGTCTCGAGGTTCCTCGGTCGGGCCGCCGAGTGGCTGTTCTGGATCGACACGGACATGGGGTGCCAGCCGGACACGCTCGACCGGCTGATCGCGGCCGCCGACCCGGACAGCCGGCCGATCGTCGGCGGCCTGTGCTTCGCTCAGGTCGAACACACGGTCGACGGGATGGGCGGCTACCTGACGACGCCGGTCCCCACCCTCTACCGGGAGCAGGAAGCCGCCGGCCGCGCCGGCATCGCCCCCTGGCTGGAACTACCCGCGCGACCAGCTCGTCGAGGTCGTCGCGACCGGCTCGGCGTGCATCGTCATTCACCGCACCGTCCTGGAGAAGCTCGCCGCCGAGCACGGACCCACCTGGTACACCCCGATCGGCGACCCGCAGACCGGCAAGCGGCTGTCCGAGGACCTGTCCTTCTGTATCCGCGCCCGGGCGGCCGGCTGGCCGACGCACGTCGACACCCGGGTGAAGACGACGCACCTGAAGCACCTGTGGCTGGGCGAGCACAACGCCGCCGTGGCGGTGCCAGCGTGACCGGCGACGGCCTGGTTCAGGTCGCCTACCTCCACCGGCACGAGCTGTCGAACTCGTTCCACGAGTCGCTCCTACGGCTGGTCACCTACGACCAGGTGCACGCCCAGCGGGTCGTGGCCAGCCGCCGGCCGATCGCCCTGGCCTGCCCGTCCGGTGCCCTGCCCGACACCCGCAACACCGCCGTGGGCCAGTGGCTGGACGAGACCCCGCACGAGTGGCTGTTCTGGATCGACACGGACATGGGCTTCGGCCCCGACACGGTCGACCGGCTGGTCACCGCGGCCGACCCCACGCTCCGACCGGTCGTGGGTGCGCTGTGCTTCGCGGTCCGCGAGCTCGGCGGCGACGGGATGGGCGGCCGGCGGCTGATGCTCTCCCCCACGCTGTACGTGTCCGGGCCGGACCCGGACACGTACAGCGGGCGTTCGTCACCCGATGGCGGTACCCCGCCGACGCGCTCGTGCCGGTCGCCGGCACCGGCGCGGCCTGCCTCCTCGTACACCGCAGCGCGGCCGAAGCCGTGCGCGCCCGGTTCGGTGACCGCTGGTTCGACCGCGTCCGCTACAACGACGGCCGGCTGATCAGCGAAGGCCTGTCCTTCTGTGCCCGGCTGGCGCAGGTGGACGTACCGATCCACGTCCACACCGGCGTGACCACCACCCACCACAAAATGGTCTGGTCCGGCCCCCAGGACTACAGCCCGCCGGCCGACGCCCCGCCCCTCGAGTCCTACGACCAGATCGAGCCCGACCCGGCCGAGTCGGAGAGTTTCGTGGACCGTCACTTCGACGAGGCGCTTCTCAGCACCGCCGAGGGTCTCGGGCGGAGACTTCGCCGCGGAGAGCAGCAGCTCGATGCCTGAGCTGGTCGTGATCGTCCCGTCGCGCGGCCGCCCGGACGCGATCGTCGAGCTGGCCGCAGCCTTCCGTGAGACGTGCACGGCGGACACCTGGCTCGCAGTCGCAATCGACGAGTCCGACCCGAAAGCGAACGTCTACCAGCTCGGCGTGATGCTGCTGCGAGAGGTGTTCGATCCGGTCGCCATTCGACCGGCCGCCTCGACCTCGATGGTCGAGGCGTTGAACCTCGCGGCAGCCTCAGTGCTTGCCGAGCCGAAGCCGCCCGCCGCCATCGGCTTCATGGGCGACGACCACCGGCCCAGGACTCGCGGCTGGGATCGCGCCTACCTCGACGCGCTCGCCTCGCTTCCCGGGATCGTCTACGGCAACGATCTGCTGCAGCGCGCGAATCTGCCCACCCAGTGCGCGATGTCGACGTCGGTCGTCCGCGCGCTGGGCCACATGGCCCCGCCGGTACTCACCCACTTGTATGTCGACAACTATTGGAAGGCCCTCGGCCAGGCCGCGGGCTGCCTCACCTACCTGCCGCACGTCGTCGTTGAGCACGTCCACCCGATCACCGGGCAGGTGCCGTGGGACGAGGGCCACACGCGCGTCAACGCGCCGGCGCTGTACGAAGCGGACCGCAACACGTTCGAGGCGTACTGGGCGGCGCACGGCGCGCGGGACCGTGATGCGGTGCTCGCCGCGATGGGGCTGACCGGGTGATGCCGATCCTCTATGAGCCCCACCAGTGCATGCCGCCGGCCGGCAGCCACGCGCCCGGGACGCTGTTCGAGTGTCCCGACTGCGTCGCCCTGTGGCGTCTTGCCGGCCCGGGTCACGTCTGGCTCCGCCTCGGCCCGGTCGGCCGTCTGCTCGCGCGACGTCGACTCCGGATCGCAAGGAGGACACAGTGAGGGCACTCGTGACCGGCTCGTCCGGATTCGTCGGCCGGCACATGACCACCAAGCTTCGGGCGCGCGGGTATGTGGTCAATGAGATCGACATTGCCGAGGCCGAGTGCCCGATGGACTGCCGCTCGTTTGTCTTCGGCCAGAACAGCCCTATCTACGACCTGGTTGTGCACGCAGCCGCCCGGGCGCCACACCGCGCCGCGATCGACGGCCAGCCCGCGGCCAGCATCTACAACCGGATGCTCGACGCAGAGATGTTCGAGTGGGCGGTGCGGACGGGGCAGCGGCGAGTGCTCTACCTGTCTAGTTCGGCGGCCTACCCCGCCGCGCCGCCCGGCGGCGACCGGCCCTACGCCGAACGGTTGATCTCCCACCGTGGGATCACGGATGCGCCGTTCGATCAGTACGGCTGGGGCAAAGTCGCCGGCGAGCAGATGGCGGCCGCGGCCGCGGCCGGCGGCGTGGCCGTCCACATCGTCAGGCCGTTCTCCGGCTATGGCGAGGATCAGGGCCTCGACTTCCCGTTCGGCGCGTTCGTCGCGCGGGCCCGCCAGCGCGAGGACCCGTTTCGGATCTGGGGCGCCGGTGGCCAGATGCGCGACTGGATCCACATCGACGATGTGGTCGCCGGCGCCCTGGCCGTCGTCGACGCCGACGAGCGGCGGCCGGTGAACCTTTGCACGGGCGTCGCCACCTCCATGGCCACCCTCGCAACGCTGGTGTGCACAGCGGCCGGCTACTGGCCGGACTTCGAGTTCGATCTGCGGGCGCCGGCGGGGGTCGCCTACCGGGTGGAAGACCCATCCCTGATGCGGACGATCTACACCCCGCGGGTGCCCCTCGCCGAGGGAATTGCCCGGGCCCTGGCCCAGGAAGCCGCGGTCTGAGATGGCATCCGACTACGTCGACCTCGCAGCGTTGAAGGACGCCCTGCACATCACCGACACCGCCCGAGACGACCTGCTCTCCGCAGCGATCGCCGCGGCGTCGCGCAGCATCGACCGTATGGCGGGCCGCCGCTTCTGGCTCGGCGACGACCCGGCCACCCGGACGATCAATCCGCGTGGACGGGTCCGGGCGGACGGCGACGGTGAGCATCTGCTCGTCGCGGACATCGGGTCGGCCGCCGGGCTGGTCGTGGAGGTCGGCAGCGCCGCGGCCGGGTGGATAGACGTCACCGTCGACGTGGAACTCGAGCCGGCGGACGCGCTCGACGAGGGTCGGCCGGTCACCGCGCTGCTGCGGGTCGGCTGGACGCTGGGTCAGCGGGTGCGGGTGACCGCCCGGTGGGGATGGCCTGCGGTGCCCGACGAGGTGGCCCAGGCCGCGCAGATCCAGGCGGCCCGGCTGTTCAAACGCAAGGACTCTCCGGAGGGCGTGGCGGGTAGCGCGGAGTGGGGGGCGATCCGGCTGGGCCGGGTCGACCCGGACGTCGCGACGTTGCTGGCCCCGTACGTCCTGCCCGGGTTCGCCTGATGGATATCTCGTCGGTTCGGCGGGCGCTGGCGGACGCCGCGACGGCGGTCGTCCTGCCAGCGGGCGCGCTGACCTGCACCGGCTACGTGCCCGACTCGGTCAGCGAGCCGGCGTTCTTCGTCGCCGAGTACGAGATCGACTACGACCGGGCGCACAACAGGGCGCTCGACGAGGTCGAGTTCACCTGCCGCGTGCTCGTCGGCCGCGGCGACGACCGGGCCGCCCAGGAGCTGCTCGACGCGATGCTGTCCGGCGCCGGCCCCGCGTCCCTGAAATCGGCGATCGAAGCGGCCCGCGGCGCACCGGGCACGCCGGCGCTGGGCGGCCTGGCCCACGACCTGCATGTCCGGCGGATGCAGGCCTACCGCTGGTACGAGCACGCCGGCACCCAGTACGTCGGCGCTGAGCTGCTGGTCCGGGTCATCGGAGACGGGAGGTACTGACGTGGGCACACCACTGGTGCTGACGAACGTTCGGCTGTTCACCGGCGGGGCGGACCTCACCGGGTCCTCGAACAAGGTCGAGATCACCGCCGACTACGAGGACAAGGAGCGCACCACCTACGGCGACGCCGGGTGGAAGACCCGGCTCGCTGGCCTGGCCGACCCCACGGTGACCGCCGAGGGATTCTGGGAGGCCGGCGACGCGGGCATGGTCGATGACGCGTCCTGGGCCGGCCTGGGTCCGTGGACGGTCAGCCCGGACGGAGCGACCGTCGGCGGCCTCGCCTACCTCACCTGGGCGCTACGCGGCTCCTACACCCTCGGCGGCGAGGTTGGTGACGTGGCGCCGTGGTCGGCCGACGCGAAGGGATCGTGGCCGCTGGCCCGCGGGGTGATCGCCCATCCGCCGGGGACGGCCCGGACCAGCACCGGGGACGGCACCGCGGTGCAGCTCGGCGCGGTGCCGGCCGGTCAGCGGCTCTATGCGGCGCTGCACGTCCTGTCGGCCGCCGGCACCACACCGAGCCTGACCGTCACCGTCCAATCGGACGACGCGTCCGGGATGGCGTCCCCCACGACCCAGCTCACCTTCGCTGCGGCGACCGGCCGCGGAGGGCAGATCCTGCGCACCACCGGCAGCGCGATCACCGACACCTACTACCGGGCGAGCTGGACCATCTCCGGCACCAGCCCGTCGTTTCTGTTCCTCGTCTCCTTCGGAATCAAGCAGGGAGCCCACGGTGGCGTTCATGGTCCTCACGGCCGAACAGATCGTCATCGGGACGAACAACTTGTCCCAGTACGTGAAGAAAGCGGAGCTCGGCATCGAGGTCGAGGACAAGGAGGTGACGAACTACGCGAGCGCCGGCTGGAAAGAGCGGATCGGCGGGCTCAAGGACGGCAGCCTGGACATCGACTTCATCCAGGACTTCAGCGCCGCCGGCCTTGACGCAATCATGTGGGCCAAGCTGGGGACCGTCACCACGTTCGCTGTGCGCGCGACGGACGCCGCGACGTCGACGTCGACGTCGAACCCCGGCTACACCGGCAACCTGCTCGTCAAGGAGTGGTCGCCGCTCCAGGGGAGCGTCGGTGATGAGGCGACGGTCGGCGTGTCCTACCCGACGAGCGGCGCCGTGACCCGCACGACCAGCTGAACGGTGGCACTTCCACCCGGCCCGGGCGGGGGGCGCGGGAGCAACAACCGGCCCGACATCGGGCTAAGAGTCCAGATCGATGGCCTCGACGCGCTCGTCGCCGCGTTCAAGCGGGAGGAAGACTGCAAGCAGCTCCGCAAGGAGCTGGCGAAGAACATGCGCGAGGCGCTGACGCCGGCGGCCGCGGAGGCGCGCAGCGGGATCATGGCCATGTCGTCGACCATGAGCACCTCGCCGGCCCTGCGCCCGGCCATCGCGAAGAAGATCCGCCCGGAGGTCAAGCTCGGCGGCCGGTGGAGCGGCGCCCGGGTCAAGGCGAAGAAGACACCCGGGCTACGCGAGTTCGCGAACGCCCCGAAGCGCACTCAACGGTCCGCGGGCTGGCGGCACCGTGTCTTCGGCCGCGACGTATGGGTAGTCCAACACGGCAAGATCAAATGGTTCGACGAGGCCCTCAGCGGCCGGGCCGCGCACTACCGAGAAGCCGTGATGGAGGCCATGGAGGACATGGCCCGCCGGCTCGCGTCCCGATCCGGTGGGAGCGGAGAGTAGGAGACGGATGTACCTGACATACCAGCCGGAAGGCTCCGACGAGCCGCAGCGGTGGCCGTACGACCCGCGTAAGACGTTCCGCGCGGTCGAACGGGAGATGATCGAACGCCGGTCGTCCATGACCTACGCCGAGTGGTCGAAGGCCGTCCTCAACGGATCAAGTCTGGCCCGGCGGGTTCTGCTGTTTATGCTCCTCAAACGCGAGCATCCGACGACCCGGTACGAGGACGTCGACTTCGCGTGGGACGAGGTCCGGCTGGAGTACAGCCGCCAGGAGATAACCGAGATGCGGGGCCAGCTCGGCGAGCGGTTCCAGGGCCAGGACCTCCTCGACGCCCAGGCCGCGCTCGACGAGGAGATCGCGACGGCGATCGATGACGAGGAGTGGACGGGAAAAGTCCAGCCGCCGATCGTCGCCTG
>NZ_CADCWT010000093.1 GCF_902806485.1 Candidatus Frankia alpina
CCTCACCGGGGCTCCCGGCCCGCCACGATCCGACGGCGCGCTCACCGCTCGCCGTGCGAACGAAGACGGTGCCGTCCTCGGTGACACGCCCCCAGGCGGATACTCGGTCGGATTTGCTGCGGTCACTCATCGTGTTCCCGAAGATCGACTGACGTTTCCTGTCATTGTTGCAGGCGTCGGCCGCGGAGGGGACGGCCGCCACGTATCCGAACACCATGAATCGGTGCCAGCGCCGCCGCGACACGCCGGGATCCGGAGGATGCGGGCCGGCGACGTCGGCTGGTGGGTCGGTCCACGCGCCCGTCCGCCCGCTGTTGCGGGGCCCCGCGGGGCGGCTGCTTGTTCGGAAGGTCACTGGAAGGCACCGGTTGTTCATTCGGTGGCCCGACCCCGGTCTAGGCGCCCGGTCTTGGGTGGGGCCAAGATGCGTAACCGTGATGAGTGGGATGGGCGGCAGCCGGGTGGGTTGGCGAGTCGGCGCGTTGTTGTCTCCTGCGTTCGTCGGGCTCGGGGTCTTCGTCATCGGGCCCGCCCTGGTCTCGGCCCTTATCGCGGGGACCGACAAGACGCTGACCGGTCCGAGTTTCGACTGGGTGGGCACGGCGAACGCACGCACCGCCTTCTCCGACGCCGACCTCGCCGGCGCCGTGCGCAACACCCTCGTGTACTGCCTCATCACGGTCATCCCCGCGGTCGCGATCGCGCTGGCGCTGGCGCTGGCGCTGGCCGCGGAACGGGTGGCCCACGGCCGCGCCCTCGTCCGCTTCGCGCTGTTCCTGCCGGTCAGCGCGAACATCGTCGCCATGGCGGTGGTGTTCGCGTACATGTTCGACAGCAGCCCCGACGGGTTCGCGAACACGGTCGTGGGCCTGTTCGGGGTGGCGCCGGTCGACTGGCTCGGCGACACCTCGACCGCGTTGCCGGTGGTCGCCCTGGTCGGAGCCTGGCGGCTGACCAGCTTCGTGTTCATCGTCTACCTGGCCGGCCTGACCGCCATCCCGGGCTCCGTCTACGAGGCGGCCGACGTCGACGGGATCCGCGGGTTCGCCCGGCTGCGCCACATCACCCTGCCGCTGCTCGCGCCGACCACGATCTTCCTGGGTGTCTTCGTGACGATCCTGACGCTGCAGACCTTCGAGACGGTCGCGGTCCTCACCAAGGGCGACCCGCTGGATTCGAGTACGACCATCATCTACTACATTTACGAGGTCGGTTTCACCGGATCGTTCCGTATCGGCTACGCCTCGATGATCGCGCTGCTGCTGCTCGTCGTCATCGTGGCGTTCGGGGCCGGCGGCGCGTTGCTCGGCCGGCGGCTGTGGCGAGCGCGGGAGGCCGCCGCGTGAGCGCCGGAACCAGCAGCAACGCCCCGGCTGCGGCCGACCCATCCGCCCCGGCCGGGCACCGCGGCCCGCCCCCCTCCACGCCGGCCGCGGCGCGCCCGCGGCGCCGGCTGCCCGGCGTCGGGACCCTCGCGCGCCTCGCCCTGCTCACCGTCGGCATCGTGGCCGCGGTCCTGCCGTTCGTCTGGATGCTGCGGACCGCGATCGGACCGCCGCAGTCCGCCCTCGCGCTGGACTCCAACCCCATCCCGTCGCGGGTGCAGTTCGACTCGTTCGACCAGGCCTGGCACGCCGGTGACCTCGGACCCGCGCTGCTCACCGGGGTCGGGGTCAGCCTCGCGATCCTCGCGCTTCAGCTCGCCACGGCCGTCCCGGCCGCCTACGCGTTCGCCTGCATGCGTTTTCGCGGGCGCAGCGCCCTGTTCGCCGTGGTGCTGGCCACGCTGCTGGTGCCCGCCCAGGTCACCGCCGTGCCGAACTACGTGACGATCTCCGCACTGGGCTTCGCCGACACCCGCGTCGGCCTGGTGCTTCCGTTCATGACCCACGCCGGCATGATTTTCATGCTGCGCCAGTACATGAGCACGATTCCGGACGCGGTTCTCGACGCTGCGCGGATGGACGGGCTGGGTACCTGGCGGACGCTACGCTCGATCATCGTGCCGCTCGCGGCGCCGGCGATCGCATCGGTGTCCGTGTTCAGCTTCCTGCTCTCCTACAACGAGTACCTGTGGCCGCTGTTGGTCGCCCGATCGCCCGGCATCGCCACCCCACCGCTCGCGCTCGCCCGGCTGATGACGGACTCCTCGTCGGTCATCCCCGATTTCGCCGAGCTCGCCGCCGCGGCACTGATCATCAGCCTGCCGTCACTGGCCGTTTTCGTCGTCGCCCAACGCCGCCTCGCCGCCGGGATCACCGGCACGGGCGCCGGTGCCTGAGAGGGAGAACGCGTGATCCGCATCCGCCGCCTGCTGCCGCTGACCGTGACGGTCACCATGCTCACGTTGACGGCGTGCGGCGGAGGCGGTGACTCCGGCCCGGCGAACCCCGCCGAGAGCCTGCGCCCCACCGCGCGTTCTGCCGCCGCGGGCGTCGACAACGTGGCCGGCGCCACCGCGTCCCCCGAATGCGCGGCCAAGGTGAAGACCCTGCGGATGGCGGCCGTCGGCACCCTCAACGACGTGGCCAAATCGGGCAAGGCGTATATGGAGAGGGCCCATCCCGGCCTCACCGTCGACCTGAACACGTCCGCCCCCGACTACACCGCGCTCGTCCAGCAGATCAGCGCCGACCGGTCGGCGGGCCGTTCCGTCGACGTCGCGGTCGCCAGTTTCGACCTGCTGCCGGTCTTCGCCCGCGAGCTCGGCGCCCAGGAGCTCTCCCCGCACCTGCTGCGCGCCTCCTACGACCAGCGCCTGCTCGGCCTCGGCACCGTCGGCGGGAAGCAGATCGGGATCCCGCAGCAGGTCTCCTCGCTGGCGCTGGTCTACAATCTCGACGTCCTGACCAAGGCCGGCGTCGATCCCACCACCCTCACGACCACCGACGGTGTGATCGCCGCCGCGGACAAGATCAAAGCATCCGGTCAGAATGTCCAGCCGACCGACCTGCCGACCGGCCAGCAGTTCGGGCAGTGGATCCTCAACACGCTCGCCAGCTCCAAGGGCACCCCGATCCAGGACGCGGCCGGCCGGCCGGCGCTGACCACCCCGGCGGCGCGCGAGGCCGCGGCGTTCCTGGCGAAGGCGGGCACCTACGGCCCGCAGTCCGCCGACCCGACCCAGCAGGGGCTGCTGCGCTTCGGCATCCGTAAGCAGACCGCGATGACGGCGGTCACCGTCGCCTCGCTGGCCGGCGGCCTGAAGTTCATCGCAGGTCAGGGAGCGAACGGTTTCCGTGCCGGCGCGATCCCGTTCCCGACCCTGCCCGGCGGCAGCCAGCACCCGGTCGCCGGCGGAAACGCGCTGACCGTCCTGGCCACCGACCGCTGCCAGCAGGAGATGGCTACCGAGCTGGTCGTCTCCCTGCTGTCCCCGGATGTCGTCGTGGCCAGCACCGAGGCGCTCAGCTACATCCCGGTGGACACCCAGGCCGTCAGCCAGCTCGGCTCGTTCTACGACACCTACCCGCAGCTCAAGCCGTTCCTCGAGCTCACCGGCTCGCTGGTCAAGGCGCCGGTGTGGGGCGGGGCCCGCGGCGGTGAGCTGCCGAGCGCACTGTCCGACCAGGTGGTGCGCATCGTCAAGGGCGAGGACCCGGCGAAGACGCTGGCCGCTGCGCAGGCCGAAGCCGTGGAGCTGACCCGTTGAGCGCCCCGGTGCAGGACCGGTCCGTTCCCCGGCTCGAAACGGTCACCGGCGTGCCGATCGAGTTCGACCGGATTAGCCGATCGTTCGGCTCCGTGCACGCGCTGCGCGAGGTCTCGCTCACCGTCGCCCCCGGGGAGATCGTCGCGCTGCTCGGGCCGTCGGGCTCGGGAAAGTCGACGCTGCTGCGGATCTGCGCCGGGCTGGACGAGCCGACCACCGGCGACCTGCGCTTCGACGGAGTCAGCCAGCTCGGCGTCCCGCCGCATCGCCGGGACGTCTCCATGGTGTTCCAGCATTTCGCCCTTTATCCGCACAAATCCGCGTTGGACAACCTGACGCTCGCCCTGCGCCACGGTCGGGGCCTGCCGAAGACGGCCGCCGCGGCCAGGGCGCGGGAAACACTCGCCATGCTCGGCATCGCCGAACTCGCCGGCCGCCGGCCCGCGCAGATGTCCGGCGGCCAGCGTCAGCGGGTCGCGATCGGCCGGGCGCTGGCCACCCGCGCGCGCGTCGTCCTCCTCGACGAGCCCATGTCCGGCCTCGACGCCCAACTCCGGGTCGAACTGCGGGTTGAGATCGTCGGCCTGCTGCGCAGCCTCGGTACCACCGCGCTGTTCGTCACCCACGACCAGGCCGAGGCCATGGCGGTGGGAGATCACATCGCCGTCCTCGGGGAGGGCCGGCTGCAGCAGATCGGCACCCCCGACGAGATCTACGATCGGCCCGCCACCCGCTTCGTCGCCGCCTTCGTCGGCAGCCCACCGATGAACGTCTGGGACGGTCACTGGCACGACGGCCGTCTTCGGGCCGAGGGCTTCGACCTGCCCGCACCCGCGGGCGCGGCCGCCTTCGGCGTCCGGCCCGAACACCTCACCCTGGACGCCGGCACCCGGGAGGTCGACGTGCCCGGGCAGCCCGACCGCCCCGCGCCGCCGAGGGACGCGAGCTCGTCGGCTGGTGGCGCTGTCGTGATCCGTCCCGCTGCCGGCGGCCGGCCGGCTCCCGGCTTCAACTCCGACTCCAACTCCTCCAACTCGGGCTTTGGCTCCAACTCGGGCTTTGGCTTTGGTTCCGGCGAACTGAGGCTTTCCGGCGAGGTCCTCGTCTCTGAGCGGCTTGGGGCCGAGCGGACCGTCCACGTCCGCACCGGCGCCGGCGTGCTCGCCGTCCGGGTGGACGCCGGCATTCACCTGACCCCCGGCGACCCCGTGGTGCTCCGTGCCCCTACTTCTGCGCTTACCTTCTTCGGGCCCGGCGGGGACCGCCTCGACCTCCCCTGATCGGTCAGCCTCTGCCTGAGCTGGGCAGCCGCTCATCTGTTCGTTGCCGGTGAGGGCTGGGCGTGATCGTTACTGCTGGTAGTCGGTGAGGTGGGTGAGGGCGGCGGGGTGGCGGTCGGGTGCAGGGGAGCAGCGCCGACTGGCTCTTCTGTAGGGACAAATCGGACGCCGAACCCTATAGAAGAACCAGATAGGCGCTCTCCCATGCATCCGTAGCCTCGCCCACTCCGCTGCGCGTCACAAAAAGTGACAAGAAGACGGAAACCATGAGGGGCTGGCTGGAAACCGTGGCCAACCCTCGGCGCGATCGCCGTTCGCCGCCGAGATCCTGGCTGCCCGCGCTTTAACGGGAGCGACAGGTAGCGCGACCCTGAATCGCCGTCATCGGTTAATCGGATTGCGATTAATCCGGATTCTGGCTGCGAGCGGCGGCGTTTCAGAGGATGGGTGACGGCGGGCGTCTTTATATGCTTTGCTGTCTGTCAAACACCCGTCGCGCGGACGGTGTCCAACCGGGTCCCACCCCTCGGATGGTTCGTATGGTATTTGTCAGGATAGGCGGGTATGACCGAGATGCGCCACCTGCGGTGTCCGTGCCTGTATCGGCTGGGCAATGCCCCAGGTCGTGGTTGCGGGATCGCGTCGTTCGAGAAATGGACATTACGCCCGGATACCCGGGCAGTTCCGTCGACACCCGTGCAATCAAGGCCGCCAGTGGTCCGGACGTGACCTCTGTGCACGCATCGCACCGGGGTCATCACTATGGACACCAAGATGTCGCGACATGGCGTCAGTGGGCGCTCACAGAATTGCCCAGGAGTTCCGACTCGAGGAGATCGTCGATGCTGACGGACAACGCGCACGCCTGCACTCATCCGCTTGCATTCGTCCGCTTGCAGCGTGGTTGGTCCTACCAGCGACTGGCCCGCGTGGTGGCTCGTCGCGCCCGTGATCTCGGGGTGGCGAACATGGCTGCCGAGCGGCAGAAAGTCTGGCGGTGGGAGCACCGCGGCGTCATCCCGGACCGGGTCTCCCAGCTTGCGCTCGCAGCTGAACTCGGCGTGCCGAACGACCGGCTGGAGTCACATCCGTGGCCGGCGTGGCTGCCGACCGGCGACGCCGTGCGCACCGAGTACCCGTGGACGCCGACCGGTAGCATCACGTCGATCATGGATATCGTCGAGGACGCCCTGTCCGACCGACGTGGCTTCCTGACGATCACCGGAGTCGGTGTCGCGGAGCTCGCGACACAGTGGCTCGGCCTGGAGCCCAGCCGGCTGTCCGCCGCGCTGATCGGCGGACGGGTTGACGACCAGATCGTCAATCAGATCGAACACAACATCCCCGGCCTGCGGGTGATGGACGAGCGCCTCGGCGGCGAGAGCGTCCGGCGCCTGGCCGACGCCAAGCTCGGGGTAGTGGCGGACCTGCTGGTCCGCGGGTCCTACACCGAGCAGGTCGGCCGGCATCTGCACGTGGTCGCGGCCGAGCTCGCCCGGTTCGCCGGCTGGGTCTCCTTCGACGCCGGCTTCCAGACCGCCGCCCAGCGTTACTGGATCACCGCGTTGCACTCCGCGCACGCCGGCGGTGACCGGATGCTCGGCGCGAACGTGCTGAAGAACATGTCCCTGCAATGCGTCGACTTCGCCCGCCCGCGGGAGGCCGTGGATCTTGCGGAGGCGGCCGTGAACAGTATCGGCGGCGAGTCCGGCCGGGTCGGCGCCATGCTGCACATGCGTCGCGCCCGCGCCCACGCCGCGCTCGGCGAGGCCAGCGCCTGCGCGGAGGCGCTGGCCCGATCGGAGAAGGCGATGGAAGCTGCCCAGCCCGAGGACCCGGCCTGGGCGGACTACTTCGACGAGGGCGAGTACCAGGCCCAGATTGGCAGCTGCTACATCGATCTCGGCCACCTCGCGCAGGCCGACCGGTGGCTGGAGCGGTCCCTGACGATCCTGCCGACCTCGCGAGCCCGGGACCGGGCGACCTACCTGCTGCGTCGGGCCGCCGTCCAGATCGACCTGGGCAACGTCGAGCAGGGCTGCTCGCTGACCCGGGAAGCGATGCCAATGCTGGAGGCGACCCGCTCCAAGCGCAACGCCCGCCGGGCCGACGAGCTGCGGCGCCGGCTGCGCCGGCACAGCGCCGATCCGGAGGCGCGCGAACTCGACCAGGCCCTCTCCCGCACCGTCTGAGCGGACATCAGGAGTGTCAGGAGGAACGCAGCAGCCGGCCCGCCGGGCGCTTCGGTGCGGCCGCCGCCTCGTCGGCGTCCGGGTCGATCGCGGCGGCGACCTGGGCACCGTCGAGGTCGGTGACGACGAGGGCGGTGCCCACCGGCACCGAACGCTTCACGATCGCCAGGGCGATGGGGCCCAGCTCCTCGTGCATCTCGGAGGTGCCGACGAAGCCGACCTCACGCCCGTCGGCCGTCACCGCCGAGCCCGGGGCGGCCACCGCGCCGTCGAGGTGAAGCAGGACGAGCCGGCGCGGCGGGCGGCCCAGATTATGCACTCGGGCCACCGTCTCCTGGCCGCGATAGCACCCCTTGTCCAGGTGCACGGCGCCAGCGAGCCAGCCCACCTCGTGCGGGATCGTGCGATGGTCGGTCTCCCGGCCCAGTCGCGGCCGGCGGGCGGCGATCCGCGCGGCGTCGAACGCGGACAGCCCGGCGGGCACCGTGCCGGCGGCGAGTAGCCGCTGCGCCGTTGCCGCGAGGGTCGCCCGGTCGACGAGCAGATCCACGCCGTACGCCATCCGGCGCACCAGGATGCCGTCTGCGGTTCTGGCTACCGAGTAGGGGCCGGTGACCGGCGTACCGGTCGGCTCGGTGGTGAGCGGCTCGGGCAGGTTCAGGTCGGCACTGCCGAGGGCCGCGGTGACGGTGGGCACCGCGGCCGGCCCGAGCACGCTGAGCACGGCTGTGCCCGTGCTGACGTCCGTCGGCTCGACCCGGAGCAGGAAGCGCATCGACTCCAGGTAGCGCAGCAGCTCGGCGGCGGTGCCGGGTTCGACGTCCACCCAGGTGGCTGCGCCGTCGTCGGCGAGGACGAGATGGTGTTCGACATGACCCTGCGGGGACAGCACCAGCGCCTCGCTGCCCCGCATCGCGCCCAGCCCGGACAGGTGCTGGGAGGTGATGCTGTGCAGCCAGGAGAGCCGGTCCGGGCCGCCGATGCGCACCACCTCGCGGTGCGACCGGTCGACGAGGGCGGCGCCGTCGCGCAGCGCGCGCTGTTCCCGCAGCGGGTCGCCGTAGTGGGCGGCGACCGCCGCGTCGTCGCCGGCCGCCGGCACCGCGCCGGGCAGGTCGAGCAGCGGGGATCGGATGGCTTCGGTGCTCGGGGTCGACCCAGCGCTCATGGCGTTGAGTCTAGGTCGCCGCGCGGGCCCCACGCCGCCGTCCACCGCCCGGCCGGGCAGACGTGATCATTCGATGCGGGGTGCGACCAGGTTATTCCGACGGCCGGTATCACGGGTGTCTCAGCGGGCGGTGGCTTGCCGTGTTCCCGCCAGGAGTGTTGCGAGCGTCCCATCGACGCGACCGAAAAAGCCGTTGCGAGGTGGCCGCCCGGCCGCGTAGCGTCTGCGGTACACGAGAAGGGAGGTGGTCCACACTTTGTATGCTCATAGGACTCGTGAGGTGACTGTCCGCTAGCCGGTCTCGTGGTCCTCACCTCTAGCCGGGTGGCCCCCACGGGCACCGGCACCGGCGAGTACCAGGCAGATCACCCGACCCCCGGGCGCCGTCGACAAGTCCCGACGGACCGCCACCGCTTCTGCGGCGGCGGAGCGCCCGGGGGTCGCTTCATTTTCCGGGCCAGAAGATCTTGGCTGGCCCCTTCGGTGGGGCGTCGGCGTCGCTCGGTCCCGGCCGCGACCGGCGGCGATCCGGCCGGCGGCAGGAACCGGCAATGCTGGCCGAGGGCCCGGGCCAGCAGGCAGGATCTCGGATATGCCGACCCTTGTTCTGCTCCGCCACGGTGAGAGCAACTGGAACCGCGAGAACCTGTTCACCGGCTGGGTGGACGTCGACCTGTCCGAGGAGGGCCTGAAGGAGGCCACCCGCGGCGGGGAACTGCTGCTCGAGGCCGGTCTCCTCCCGGACGTGGTGCACACGTCCCTGCTGACCAGGGCGATCCGCACCGCCTGGCTGGCGCTGGACGCCGCCGGGCGGACCTGGGTACCGGTCCGCCGGAGCTGGCGCCTGAACGAACGGCACTACGGCGGCCTGCAGGGCCTGAACAAGGCCGAGACGCTGGAGAAGTTCGGCGAGGAGCAGTTTCAGCTCTGGCGCCGCTCGTATGACACGCCGCCGCCGGAGATCGGTCCGGAGCAGGCCAGCGGGGTGGACGAGCGCTACGCCGACCTCGCCCCCGACCTCATCCCGCGCACCGAGTGCCTCGCCGACGTCGTCGCCCGGATGCTGCCCTACTGGTACGACGAGATCGTGCCCGACCTGCGGGCCGGCCGCACGGTACTGGTCGCCGCGCACGGCAACTCGCTGCGGGCCCTGGTCAAGCATCTCGATCACATCAGCGACACCGACATCGCCGGGCTCAACATCCCGACCGGCATCCCGTTGCGCTACGAGCTCGACGACAACCTGGGTGTGCTGAGCTCGGGATACCTTGACCCGGATGCCGCCGCGAGCGCGGCGGCCGCTGTCGCCGTGCAGGGCAAGAAGTAACGATGGTCAGCCTCCAGGCCCGCGACAGGCGCGCGGGCCTGGCCCGTCGTCCCGGCGGAGCTGCCGGCCGGTGCGCACCGGTCAGGACGTGGTGATCTCCCCGGTGACCAGGTAGATGACCCGGCGGGCCACGGAGACCGCGTGGTCGGCGTACCGTTCGTAGTAGCGCCCGCAGAGGGTGATGTCGATCGCGGCCTCCATGCCATGCGGCCAGGGCTTCTCGATCAGCACGTGGAACAGGGTGCGGTGCAGCCCGTCCATCGCGTCGTCGTCCGCCTCGAGCTGCTTGGCGAGCTCGGTGTCGCGGCTGGCGATCACCGAGCCGGCCTTCGCGACGATGCGCTGCGCGACCTGGCCCATCTCCAGCAGGGTACCCCGCAGCTCCGGCGGGACCGCCCGCCCGGGGTACCGGCGGCGCGCCACCTTGGCCACGTGCAGCGCCAGGTCACCCATCCGTTCCAGATCGGCGACGATTCGCAGCGTGGTGACCATCATCCGCAGGTCGGTGGCGACGGGTGCCTGGCGCGCCATGACGTCGAACGCGCGCTCCTCGATCTCGTTGCGCAGCAGATCTACCGTCTCGTCTCCGCTGATGACGTTCTCGGCGAGCTGGAGGTCGGCGTCGAGGAGAGCGGTCGTCGCCCGGGCCATGGCCGAGGCGACCAGGTTGGTCATCTCGATCAGGGACTGGTTGATGCTTTCGAGTTCGTCGGTGAAGGCGTCCCGCACGGACGGCTCCTTCTCTTCGCTGGTGGGCCGAGTGACGGCTGTGGGGTGGAACCGGCTGTGGGGTGGGAACCGGCTGTGGAGTGGCGCTCTGCGATGGAGCGGGGCTCGGACCGAACTATTGGGACGAATCGCCGCGATCGCGATGGGGGGAGCTGTGTCGCGGTAAACCTCGACGATGATGTGCGCCTCTCGCGGTCCGGTGAACATCGACGATAGGTCCGATGAACAACTGGCAACCATCGGCGGTGGAGGCTTGCGGAGCGATGCCCAGAAGGCATGCGGGCACCTAGCATGCGGCGAGTGGGTGACAGGTCGGCGGATGCCATGACAACCGGCGCACACCACACCGAGCTGCCCCCGCCCACCGAGCCGCCCCCGCCCACAGAGTGGCCCGAGACGATGGATGGACGATGACGGTGGTACCCGGCAGCAGCAGTGTGTCGACCGGCCCAGACGGGGGTGCGGACGGCGGATCGATGCTGCCCGCGAAGCTGGTCCGTCGGGTCATCTCCGGCCTGCCGACCGGTCTGCTGGTCCTGGATTCCACCGACCGGGTTGTCCTGGTCAACACGGTCGCGAGGCGGATGGGCGTGGTCGACTCCGACGAACTCGCGGTGGCGGAACTGGCCGAGCTGGTGCGGGCGACCCGCGGGGCGGGCAGCGACCGGGAGCGCCAGATCGACCTGCCGCCGGTGCCCGAGCCGCCGCTGACCCGGCCCCGGCCCGACCAGGAGGGCGTTGCCGTCCGCGCCCGGGCCCGTCTGCTGGACTCGTCCGGTCATGTCGCCGTCATTCTGGATGACATTACGGAGTCGCGTCGCGTCGAGGCGGTGCGCCGGGATTTCGTCGCCAACATCAGCCATGAGCTCAAGACCCCGGTCGGCGCTCTGCACGTCCTCGCAGAGGCGGTCGCCGCGGCAAGCGAGGACCCGGTGGCCGTGCGCCGGTTCGCCTCCCGCATGACCCACGAGTCGGCGCGGCTCGCCAGGCTGGTGCAGGAAATCATCGATCTGTCCCGGCTGCAGGGTGCCGAGCCGCTGCCCGATCTGCGGCCGCTGGCGACGGCCGGGCTGCTCGCCGAGGCGGTCGACCGCACCCGGCTCGTCGCCCAGGCACAGGCAATCTCCATCGCAGTGATCGGCGACGGTGAGCTGCGGGTGCGCGGTGACGAGAACCAGCTCGTCACCGCGGTGGCGAACCTCCTGGACAACGCGATCAGTTACTCGCCGCACGGGACCCGGGTGGTGCTCGGCGTACGCCGCAGTGGGACGACCGTCGAGATCTCGGTCGCCGACGAGGGTATCGGGATCGCGGAGAAGGACCTCGAGCGGGTCTTCGAGCGGTTCTACCGCGCGGACCCGGCTCGCTCCCGGGCGACGGGCGGGACGGGACTCGGCCTCGCGATCGTCAAGCACATCGCCACCAATCACGGCGGGTCGGTGACCGTGTGGAGCGTGGAGGGCACGGGTTCCACGTTCACCCTGCGGCTGCCGCTGTTCACCGGTGTGCTGCGATCGTTCACCTTCGGGGAGCGCCGCGCTCCAGCGAGGACCGGACCTGAGATCTCCGACGCGGACGGTGCCGGTGGCACCGACGTTGCCGGTGGTGCCGGCTCGGGAGGCACGGACGGCGGCAGTTCCGACGGGGGGGCGCGCCGCCGCGCCGAGAACAGGAAGCGGTCTGGGTCGGCCGGACCGTCCGATGCGACAGGGGGAGCGAAAAGGTGACCCGGCTGCTCGTGGTCGAGGACGAGGAGTCCTTCTCCGATGCGTTGTCCTTCATGCTGGAGCGGGAGGGCTTCGAGGTGGGGGTCGTCGGCGACGGCCCCAGCGCGCTGGCCGAGTTTGACCGGCGCGGCGCCGATCTCGTCCTGCTCGACCTGATGCTTCCCGGCCTGTCTGGCACCGAGGTGTGCCGCACGCTGCGGAGCCGGTCCAGCGTGCCGATCATCATGTTGACCGCTCGGGACAGCGAGATCGACAAGGTGCTCGGCCTGGAGCTCGGCGCGGACGACTATGTCACCAAGCCGTTCTCGGCCCGTGAGCTCGTGGCCCGGATTCGGGCCGTGCTGCGCCGCCGCTTGGAGACGGAGGAGGCCGCGGAGGTCACCCTGGAGGCCGGACCGGTCCGGATGGACGTCGAACGGCACGTCGTCACGGTCGACGGCGGCGCGGTCACCCTGCCGCTCAAGGAGTTCGAACTGCTTGAGATGTTCCTCCGCAATGCCGGGCGGGTACTCACGCGGGGTCAGTTGATCGACCGGGTGTGGGGCTCGGACTACGTGGGTGACACCAAGACCCTGGACGTACACGTCAAGAGGCTGCGGACGAAGATTGAGCACGAACCCGGGAATCCGCGGCACCTGGTGACCGTGCGGGGCCTGGGTTACAAGTTCGAGCCGTGATCAGGTAGGTCGCGGCCGGAGGGGGGCGGTGTTCAGGTGCTCGGTGGCGTGCGTCCGACGGGGTGGTTCCCGCTCGGCGCCAGCCGTACGACCTCTCGCGCCGAGCATGCCGCGGCGGGCCCGGACTCCGTGCAGGACGGCAGTTCCGCTGCCGTGGATGCCCGGAAGGCCCAAGACGCGGTGGGGGTCGGGGACGCGGTGGAGGTCGGGGACGCCGCGGCGGCCGGTGCGGCCGTCGCGGTGGTCGTCGGCTCGCAGCCGTCCGTGCCCATGCGACCCGCGGTCAGCGTGAGCCCCGTGCCGTCGGGCCCCCATCCCGGTCCGATGCGGCTCGGCGTGATCGACATCGGGTCGAACACCGCCCATCTGCTGGTCGTCGACGCCCATCGGGGTGGGCAGCCGCAGCCGGCGGCCAGCGTGCGGGTTCCGCTGCGGCTCGTCGAGCTGCTCGACGCCGACGGATCGCTCGGGCCCGACGGCGAGCGTGATCTGACCGCCTGCGTGCTGGACATGCGCCAGCAGGCGGAGGCCCTCGGGGTGAACGACCTCGCCGCCTTCGCCACCTCGGCGCTGCGCGACGCGATCAACGGCGAGCAGGTGCTGGATCGGGTCAAGGACGCGACCGGGATCGCGATCCGCGTCCTGCCGGGCGAGGAGGAGGCCAGGCTCACCTTCCTGGCCGTGCGGCGCTGGTTCGGCTGGAGCGCCGGACGGCTGCTGGCCCTGGACATCGGCGGCGGCTCCCTGGAGATCGGCGCCGGCATGCACGAGGACCCGGAGGTCGTCGCCTCGCTGCCGCTGGGCGCGAGCCGGCTCAGCCGGGACTGGCTAGCCGACAACGACCCGCCCAAGCGGGCCGAGTTCGCCGAGCTGCGGCGCTACGTGCGGGCGCAGATCGCGCCGGTTGTCGGCACGATCTACCACCTGGGCGAGCACACCCGGGCGGTGGCCACGTCGAAGACGTTCCGCTCGCTGGCGCGTATCGCCGGCGCCGAGCCCTACAGCCGCGGGCCGTACACCCGCCGGGTGCTGCGCCGCGAGGATCTCGCCGAGGTCGTGGCGAGGCTGTCCCGGATGCCGGTCGAGGAACGGGCCGGGCTGCCGGGGGTCTCGGCGTCGCGGGCGGGGCAGCTCGTCGCCGGCGCCGTCGTCGCCGCCGAGGCGCTTGACCTGTTCAGCATCGACGAGGTGGAGATCTGCCCCTGGGCACTGCGGGAAGGCGTCATCCTGCGCCGTCTCGACTGGCTCACCTCGGCCTGAGCCTCCTGCCGGCGTCCGGCTTCCTTTCTGTCTCTAGGGACAGGCAAGGTAGCCCGGGTCGGGGGAGGCTGTCAGCGTAGAACTTAGAGGTAAATGTCCGGTTGCGGGGGGAGCGCTGTAGCGCAACGATAACGGGATGTTGCCGTTGTCACGTGCGATGTGGGGCTACGCACCCTCGTCCGGCGGGCATCGGAGCGAGCGGGTTCGCAAAGATGGCCTAGCCTGGATGAGGGGAACGGCCGAGCTGGCCGGTTCCCGGTCCGTACGGCAGGGAGTTGGTTTGCAGGCGTCGCGTGAGGATGCGTGGCCGGTGCCGCCGGTCGCGATGGCACCCGCCCGGGTGCCGCCGGAGCGAGCCGCCCCCGTCGCGGCCGCACCCGAGGCCGCCCGGCCCCCCCGATCGGCAGTCGTCCTGCCGCGCGGCGCTCCCGCCCACGCATCCCTCCCGCCCAGCGCCCGGGTAGCGCTGTCCACCGCCTCGACCTACCCAGAGTCCACGGCGTCCGCCTTCGAGATGGCCGCACGGCTGGGCTACGACGGTGTCGAGATCATGGTCTGGACGGATCCGGTCAGCCAGGACCCTGAGGCGCTGCGCCGGCTGGTCGATTACCACGGCATCCCGATTCTGGCGATCCACGCGCCGTGCCTGCTGCTCACCCAGCGGGTCTGGGGCACCGACCCGTGGGCAAAGCTGGTGCGGGCTCGTGCCGTCGCCGAGACGCTCGGCGCCCCGACGGTCGTCGTCCACCCGCCGTTCCGCTGGCAGCGCGACTACGCCCGGGAGTTCGTGACGGGCATCGAGCGGATGGCCGGGGAGACCGACGTGCGGTTCGCGGTCGAGAACATGTTCCCGCTGCGGGCCCGCGGCCGGGAGGTTTCCGCCTACGCGCCGGACTGGTCCCCGGTCGACGACGACTACGCCCACGTCACCCTCGACCTGTCGCACACCAGCGTGTCGCGCTCGGACCCGGTCGCGATGGCCGGCGTCCTCGGCGAACGGCTGGTCCACGTGCACATGGCCGACGGCGTCGGGTCGGCCAAGGACGAGCACCTCGTCCCCGGCCGCGGCACGCAGCTGTGCGCCGAACTACTGGAACTGCTGGCCACCGGGGGTTTCGACGGCACGATCGTCGTCGAGATCAACACGCGGCGCGCCGAGTCGCGCGCCCAACGGGAGGCCGATCTCGCCGAGGCGCTCGCGTTCACCCGGCTTCACTTCGCCGCGCCGTCCGCCGCCGGACTTCATCACACCTACGGCTGACACGCCGGCGGTTAGTCGCCACCATAAGGGCATGTCCCGAGGACGGACCCCGACCGGCTCGTTGTTCGACCCGCTGGCCGATGCCTATGCCGCCGCCAGACCGAGCTATCCCGAGCATGTCTTCGGCGACATCGAAAGGATTCTGGGCCGCCCGCTGGCGGGGGCCGATGTCATCGACGTGGGCGCGGGTACCGGCATCGCCACCCGGCTGCTGCGTGCGCGCGGCGCGCGTGTCGTCGCGGTGGAACCCGGCCCCAGCATGCTCGCCCGGTTGCTCGAGCGCAGCCCCGGACTGCCCGCCGTGCGCGGCGACGGGGAGGCGCTGCCGCTGCGGGCTGGGGTTGCCGACCTGGTCTGTTATGCGCAGGCCTGGCACTGGGTGGACGTGCCGGTCGCCGCGGCGGAGGCCGTGCGGGTGCTGCGCCCCGGCGGCGCCGTCGCCGTCTGGTGGAACGACGTCGACGCGGCGCAGTTCCGCTGGTGGCAGCGCCAGCAGGAACGGCTGGAACGGCTGAGCCCCGGCTACCGGCGGGAATACCGCTCCCGCCCGTTCGCCGACGAGCTGCGCTGGACCGGGCACTTCAGCGAGGTCGTCACCCTCACCGGGCGGTGGCACCGGCGCATCGGAATTGACGACTACCTGACCTGGCTGCGCTCCAAGTCGTACGTCGCGGCAATCGGTGATCGTCTCGACGACTTTCTCGACGCCGAGCATCGGACCATGCTGCGGGCCTTTCCCGACGGTGTCGTCGTCGAGCCCTTTCGCACCCTGCTGGTGATTGCGCGGATGCCGGAGGGCTGATGCCTGAGGGCTGAGTCGTCCACGGCCGGTCGCTTCGGGCCGGTCCGTATTGCCCGGCCGGTCGGTGACGCCTCGTCGCCCCGACTGTCGTTTATGTAATGAATCGCGCACTATGGGTTGCTCGTCCACGATGTCGTTTTCATAGCTGAGTACCCGACTCAAGCTGGATCTACTAGTCCGTTAGTCTTGCGGGCGTTCGTGGGGGTGTGTCGTACTTTGTTGGCGAAG
>NZ_CADCWT010000094.1 GCF_902806485.1 Candidatus Frankia alpina
GATACACACAGCCCGGATTCATCGTCAGAGTCCAGCTGAACCGAACAGCGGCGGGTAATGATTCGTGAAATGAATGGCGAATACCGATTGCCGAGTTTTTCGGGGCCGTTACCGCGTAGCTCCCCAGGATTGATCCGGACGAATCCCGCCCGCACCTTCACGGCCCACCGAGCACATTGTCGAACCCCCGCTCGCGGCCGGGCCGACCGGCCCCCGGCATTCCGTCCTCTCCCGCCAGAATCACGCGCCGGCCGGCGCGCGCCGGCGCAGCCTGCCGACGGCGGCCGGCCTCACCCCGCCCGCACCCGATCCAGCTAGCCCTTTGTGGCCCCGTTGGCCATACAGAGTGTCCGAGTTGGGCATGCATGAGCCCCGCGCGACCGCCGCCGCCCGCCGACCCGGCTTCCCGGCCTCCGGCCAGCCCCGCTTCCGGCCGGCTCGGTCCGCGGCCATATTGCGGCCAGATCGTGCCGAGGCTTACGTACGGTTTTACGGCCGAAAACCGTAACCAGGCCTCGGCACGATTCCGTACACAACTGGCCACATAAAGATGCGAAGGGTGCGGCGGCCAGTGAAGCGCGCATCGAACCCCCGAAGCGCCCACCTGCCACCCTGATCAGGCCCCCTGCGGCCACTGGCCACACAGGACTCGCACGTCTGGTCCCGTATCCCCGGCGGGGAGGGCTGGTCAGTCCTGGGCGATCGTCGCCCACAGCCCGTAGGCATGCAGGCGCTCCGCGTCGGCCTCCATCTCCTCCCTGGTACCGGTGGCGACCGAGGCGCGTCCCTTCTGATGGACGTCGAGCATCAGCTCGGTGGCCTTCGACCTGCTGTAGCCGAACAACTTCTGGAAGACGTAGGTCACGTACGACATGAGGTTGATCGGATCGTTCCAGACGATCGTGACCCACGGCCGCTCGTCGTCGAGGGCCTCGTCAACTTCCTCGACGTCGAGTGGCGACACGGCGGTGACAGACACGAGACCTATTGTTACGCCATTCCCGCGCCCTGACCCGCCGCCGGGCACGGTGAGATGCAACGGAGCATGTCACGGTCGCGGCGTGCGACGGCACGGCACCGCGCGGCGCCGACGGTCAGACCGAGCGACGCAGCAGCGGCGGGTGCAGGGCCGTGGCCAAGCCACGCCGGTACAGCTCGGCCGGCCGGCCGCCGCCGCGCGGGGAGGTGCGCTGGCCCAGTGGGACGACGAACCCGGGTGTGGACAGCACCTTGCGCCGGAAGTTCGGGGGATCCAGCGCGACGCCCCAGGCAGCCTCGTAGACGCGGCGCAGGTCGGCGAGGGTGAACTGGTCCTCACAGAAGGCGGCGGCCAGCGGGGTGTACTCTAGCTTCGCGCGAGCCCGCTCCACCCCGTCGGCGACGATCCGTGGATGGTCGAGGGCCAGCATGGGGCCGTCCGCGGAGCCCAGGTCCGCCACCGGCCACCACCGCGCACGGGGGCCGTCGGAGCCGGGCGGCGGCGGCGGCAGGTTCGGCAACAGGGCGAGGTAGGCGACGCTGACCCAGGGCATCCCCGGGTCGCGATGCGGGCCACCGTAGGTGCGCAGCTGCTCGAGATGGCCGGTCATGGTCACCCCGGTCTCGGCCCACAGCCGGCGCGACGCCGAGGTGTCGAGGTCCTCATCGCCGTCGACGAATCCGCCGGGCAGAGCCCAGGGCGCGTCGAACGGCGGGCCGTCCCGGCGGATCAGCAGGACGCAGAGCCGGCCGCCGCGCAGGGTCAGCAGAACCAGGTCCACGCTGACGGCGACAACCGGCGGCCCGGCGGCATCACCGCGAGGCCGCCCGTCGTCGCCGTCACGCGGACCGCGGACCTGATTCGGCGGCGATGCAGGCGGCACCCCTCCAGTCTGGCCATGCTCACCTCACCGCACACGGCCCCCTCCCCGTAGCGACTTTGCGGTGACGCGGGACAGGTCCGACTCGGGACAGGTCCGACGCGGGACAGGTCACACGCGGGTGGTGTGCACCACGGGCAGGCACGGTTGACCGAAACGCACGTCCCGCGCCGTCGGGGGCAGCGCGGCGAAGGCCCGGCCGTGGTGCTCCCGGGCCCGCCTCGTGCCGGTGGGGCCGACCAGATCGGCGTCGACCGGCTCGCCGCCCACGACGATCGGCTGGAGCAGCTCACGGTCTCGGGTCCCACCGGGCCGCAACCCGGAGTCGGCCGCCACCGGCAGCAGGGCGGCGGCGCAGGTCGCGGCGGAGGAGGCGCCAGCGGCCGGGGCCGCAGCGGTCACAGCGGCAGCGGCCGGAGCCGGAGCGGCGGCCGCATAGGCGGGCAAGACGACGTCGGCCACCGCGCGGCCGCTGGGGTCGTGGCGGCGCACCACGCGTTTACGCCCCCCGCGGCTGGTCTTGCCCACCGATTTCTTGGCCACGGCGACGCCATCGACCTCGACGAGTTTGTAGACGAACCCGGCGGTTGGCGCCCCGGACCCGGTGACCAGGCTGGTCCCGACGCCATAGCCGTCCACGGGCGCCTGCGCCAGCCGGGCGATGACGTGCTCGTTGAGGTCCCCGGTGACGATGATCCTGGTGTCGGTGGCACCGAGCCCGTCGAGTTGAGCACGGGCCGCCGTCGCCTGGCCGCCGAGGTCGCCGCTGTCGATCCGGATGGCGCCGAGCTCCGGCCCGGCCGCCGCGACCGCGGCGGCGATGCCCTCGGCAACATCGTAGGTGTCGACGAGCAGCGTCGTGTCGCGGCCCAGCGCGGCCACCTGGGCGGCGAACGCCGCGGCTTCGGTGGGGTGGACGAGGGTGAACGCGTGCGCGCTGGTCCCCACGCTGGGCACGGCGTAGGTCCGGGCCGCCTCCAGGTTGGAGCTGGCCGCGAAGCCCGCCAGGTAGGCCGCGCGCGCGGCCGCCACGGCCGCGGCCTCGTGGGTACGCCGCGAGCCCATCTCCAGGCAGGGCCGCCCGCCGGCCGCGGCGACCATCCGGGCGGCGGCCGCGGCGATCGCGCTGTCGTGGTTGAGGATCGACAGCACGAGCGTCTCCAACAGCACCGATTCGGCGAACGTCCCTTCGACGGCGAGAACCGGCGTGCCGGGGAAGAACGGCTCGCCCTCGGCGAAGGCACGGATGTCGCCGCGGAAGCGGTAGTCCGCCAGCCAGGCTGCGGTGTCGTCGTCGACCGCACCGGCGGCGCGCAGCGCGGCGAGCTCTGGCGGGGCGAAGCGGAAGGCCGCCAGGGCATCGAGCAGCCGGCCGGTGCCGGCGAACACACCGAAGCGGCGGCCGGGCGGCAGCGAACGGGTGAAGACCTCGAAGACCACACGACGGTTCGCCGCCCCGGAGCGGAGCGCCGCCCGCAGCATGGTCAACTCATAGTGATCGGTCATAAGTGCCGTGGACATCCGGAACAGGCTAGGGACGAGCCCGCTCAGATGCGCGTCTCCCAACATCCCGCGGGTAGCGGAAGGGGGCGGGTTCGCCGTGCCGGGTGGTGGTTGGTCCGACGGTGGGGCGGGCGCAATCCTGCATGATGTCCCTCACACCTTGCCGCCCCATACCACCAGCGACCGGAGTACCTCGACGTGACGACGCCCGCGGCCGACCTCGTGCCGGCCGAGTACGTGCCGGCCGAGTGCGCGTCGCGGATGAGGCGGTTCTCGGCCGATCGGCGACAATTCGACAGGACCTGTGTAGTCACCCAACGCCGTCATGCGATCGTCTTGAGCGTGGACCACAGTAATGCCGGCATCTTCATCGTCGTGGTCGGCGGCGCGTTGCTCGCACTGCTCGTGCTCGGCGGCCGAGCCGGTCGGAGCATCGCCCGCGACGTGTCGAGCCGCATCGGCTTCTTCCGTTGGATACTCGTCGCGATCATTGTCGTAGTCATCCTCGATCTGTCCGACGGGTTACCCAACCAATGAACGCCAGGATGGCAGGAACAGCACTGCATAACGCAAGGCAGCGAAGACGTTGCAGGACGCCACCGGACCACCTCCGTATGGGGTGGTCGATTTATGTCACTGCGCTCCCAGATGCCCGACTCGTTACGCTCACTTCGCGTAACACGATTCTCGGACGAGAGGACAGCGGGTGACTGGTCACACCTGGCTCTGGACGCCGCCGCGGGCCACTCCAGCCAGCGTCGGCGTCGGCCAGCTCCTGAGGGCTTACCGGCAGGCCCACGGTCTGACGCAGCAGCAACTGGCCGATCGACTGGGTTTCGACCAATCGTACGTGTCAAAGGTGGAAAGCGGCCGCCGGGCCATCCACGACATCTCGACGCTGCGCCACATCGCCCGCAACCTCGCGCTGTCCCCGGAGGACGTGGGCCTGGCGCCCGGCGCGATGGCGGACCGCAGGCGGGACAGCAGCCCACGCAGTCCCGCGGCCGAACAGGTCGCTGCCAGCCAGCGTGCCTGGCGGCTGACCCGAGACCACCTCAACCACCATCGGATCAGCCTCGCCCGAGCCGCGGTGCGGCTCTACCTGGAGACCGACCGGCTCGGCAGCGGCCTGCTGGCCCGTCCGGGCTGGGTCTGGGACCGACCGGTGGACATCGACGAGGTCGCCCTGCACTGGCAGGACAAGGTCGAACCGCCGCTGATCCGCGGGGACGAGCCGGAGACGGCCGGCAGCCACCCGCTGCTCGGCGGCGGCAGCCCGCAGACCCGGTACCAGCGCTACACCCGGGCGATGCGCGACCTCGACCGGCCGACGCTGTTCGAGAACCGGCTGAGCTTCCGACTGCTGGACATCGCCGGCGACGGCACGGCGCCGGCGACGGCGGACAACCGGCCGACGCTGAACTTCGGGCACACGACCTACTTCGACGCCGTCGACGTGTGCGAGACGGTGGCACACGAGGCGGCCGCCGCGATGGCCGGCACCGGGCTGTCCTGGCCCGCGCTGCCGTTCCGGGCGCGTATCGGCAACCCGTTCGACTTCGGTCGCCGGGTGGCCCTGCCTTCGATCAACACCCTGACGATCCGGCACGATCGGGGCGGCCAGGCGAGTTTTTTCCTGCACCGGCGCAGCGCGGGCTCCGTGGCGACCGCGGGCGGGGTCTACCACGTGATCCCCGCCGGGGTGTTCCAGCCGTCGGGGATCACCGCGTTCCACCACGAGGCCGACTTCGACCTGTGGCGCAACATCATGCGGGAGCTCAGCGAGGAGCTGCTCGGCAACCCCGAGCACGACGGCAGCTCGTCCAGCCCGATCGACTACGACACCGACGAGCCGTTCCGCTCCTTCGAGCAGGCTCGGCGCGCCGGCTCGCTGCGGGTGTCGTACTTCGGCATCGGCCTCGACGCGTTGACCTTGTTCGGCGAGATACTCACCGTCGTGGTTATCGACGCGGATGCCTTCGACAAGCTGTTCGGCGGCATGGTCCAGAGCAACGCCGAGGGCTCGGTCGTCACGGCCGGGCCCAACCGAGCGGTGACCGAGGGTATCCCGTTCACCCACACCTCGCTGCGCCGCCTCGTCGACACCGAGCCCATCGCTCCGTCGGCGGCGGCCTGCCTCGAGCTCGCCTGGCGCCACCGCGAGACGCTGCTGCCCGGCGTGCGCGCGCGGACGGCATCCTGACCCGGGACATGCGCGTTCTGGTCACCGGTGCGTCCGGATTCATCGGCGGAGTGGTCACGGACGCCCTCACCGCCGACGGCCACGCGGTGACCGCGATGGTGCGCGACCACACCTCGGCGTCGGCCTTCGCGCCCGGCGTCGAGGTGGTGGCCGCGGACCTGCTCGACCCGCGGCAGCTCGCCGCCGCCGAGGTGGATCGAGGCTTCGACGGGGTGTGCCATCTCGCGGCCCTGACCCGGGTCCGGGAGTCGCGGATGGCCCCCCTGCGCTATTTCCAGGCCAACCTGACGGGCACCGTCAACCTGCTCACGGCGCTGGAGATCGGCACGGAACGGACCGGGGTCGCGCCCGCGTTCGTGTTCGGCTCCAGCTGCGCCGTCTACGGTGACGTTGATCTGACCGGCGTCCCGGAGAGCCGACCGCCAGACCCGTCCAACCCCTACGGCGCGTCCAAACTCGCCGCCGAGCGCCTGCTGAGCCATCAGGCCGGCACCGGTCTGATCGGCGCGGTCATCCTGCGCTCGTTCAATGTCGCCGGTGCCGTCGCCGGGCGCTTCGACCGGGACGACAGCCGGATCATCCCGGCCGCGATCGCGGTGGCGAGCGGGCGCCGCGACGTCTTCCGCGTCAACGGAGACGGGCGCGCGCTGCGGGAGTACGTCCACGTTGGGGACATGGCCGCCGCTTATCATGCGGCGCTGACGGCGGCCACCCCGGGACGCTGCTCGGTGTTCAACGTGGGCAGCGGCATCGGGGTGAGCATCGCCGACGTGCTGGCGGCCGTCGGCCGGGCCAGCGGGCGCCCGGTGCGCCGCATCCACTGCCCGCCCGTCCCCGAGCCCAAGGCGCTCATCGGGGACAGCCGGCGGATCCGCACCGAGCTGGGCTGGAGCTCGCCCCAGTCGAGCATCGACCAGATCGTCACCGACGCCTGGCAGTTCGGCCGGGCCTCCGGTGGGACCGGGGTGCCACCGCGGCAGCGCAACGTCCCGATCATCACCTGACGTCTCCGACACCGGCTCAAACCGGACATCCCTCGGGGCTACCGCCTACCGTGCACACCCCGTAGCCTGTAGCGAAGTACGATTTCTGGGCTCTGGACCAGCGCCTCCGGCGCGAGCAGCCTGGGGCCTCAGCCCGGACGATCAGGTCCGGCGAACGGTCGGACCAACCCGGTCCGTTCGGCCGGCAGGCAGTTTCGACCCGCGGGACGAAGTGATCATGACAGGCTTTCCCGACCCCGAAGGGCTGGCTGTGATGGTGGCGGACCGACACCTGGGCCCACGGCCCTGCCACGACTACGACTACGACTACCTGGGCTCGTTCACGAGTTGGCCGGCGGCGCACGAGTGGGCCCACCTGCAGGCCGCGATGGGTGGCGTCCCCGGGCCTCTCGAGGTCGAGGATCGGCAGCTCGGGCAGCGCCGACGCGTCTGGGTGGACCGCTGCGCGGACCTGCTCGCGGCAGCCGAGACGCCGGCTGGGAGCCACGCCCCACGGGCCGTCGGGTCCGCAGCCGACCACACCAGGTCTCCCATCGACCACGCTGGGTCTCCCGCCGACCATGCCTCGGTCATCGCGCCGCTCGGCGCCGCGGTGCTCTGCGACGTCCTCGACGCCCCCACCGTCATTCCCGTGCAGCCCCGCCGGTCGGGCTGATCCGCCTCGGCCGCGGGTCAGGCGGGCGCGGGTCAGGCGGGCGCGGGTCAGGCGGGCGCGGGCCAGCGCCCCCCGCGCGGCGGTCGCTTCCGCGATCCAGACCCCGCAATCTCCGCCGATGACCCGAAGGGGCAATTTCCCAGCACGAGAAACCCAACACATCGGCATCGCCAGCGGATACGTGGGCCGGGCGGCGGGCGGCGGGCGGCCTGCGGCGCTCCGGCCTGGGCGAATCGGGCTGCGCCCGCCTGCCGCGCTGCTCGGACGGGACACCACACCGACGGATCCGGGCGCTGGCCTGCGCCGGGAGCGCCGCCCGCCGGAGCCGGTTCGCGGGCTCGGGCCGGCCGGCAGCGACGGACCGATCGTCCTGGGGTCGACGGTCGCCGGCATAAGCCCCAGACTGTCCGTAGGCGGACATACCTGACCGCCCTCGTGGACGTTCGCCTATCCTCGTATACCGAATGCAACGAAACCTCCCGTGCCGCCGGAGCTCGCCAGGAACATCCGTGGGCCACCCGACAGAGCACCTGTTCAGCTCCGAGCACTAATCTGACGTCTGTCGTGACCCGGATCGTCGACCGGGACGGGCGCCAGGCGGGATACCGCACCCAAACGACCGATGACGAGACGCTCCATGGGGGAGACGAAAGTGGACGAGCAGACCGCTGGGACCGGTAATCCGCGGCCCACGTCGCGCCTGGTGGTCGACGTGGGCCGTGCGCTGCGTGGATGGGTGGTGGCGGCGGCCGGCGGCGTTCTACTTCTCGGCTGCTACCTGGGCGTCTCCAAGGAGACGGATGTCGCGCTACAACTACCGTACGTGGTGTCTGGCGGTTTCGGCGGGTTGGCGCTCGTCCTGATCGGCAGCGCGCTGCTGGTGGCCGACCGCTTCGACGCGGCCCAGTCCGCGCAGGCCCGCACCGTCGGCCAGGTCGACGACCTGCACTCGCTGATCATCGCGGCCGCCACCACCGGTGCGGAAGTCGACGGCGAGGCACCCACCGCCCCGGCCCAGGCGGCCTACCAGCAACAGCCCGCCGCCCCGCCGCAGAACTCCTACTTCAACGCGACCGGCGGCGCCGTGGCGGGTGGGCCCGCACAGCCGGCGGGAATCAGCGCCCCCGGCCCGCGCGCCTGACCCGCCGGCGTCTCCCCGCGTTGCGACGGCGCCCCGGAAGGCGAGCGTTCCCGTGATCAGATTTGACCCGGCCGGCGACGGCGGACGCCGAGAGGGTGGCCGATGACCAGCATTGACCTGGCGCTGGCCGGCGTCTCGCTGGGCGCGATCACCGCCCTGTCCGGCATCGGCCTGCTGGTCACCTATCGCACCAACGGCGTGCTCAACCTCGCTCAGGGCGGGATCGCCACCCTGGTGGCGTACGTCTTCCGCGAGATGGTCGTCGAGTGGAACCTGCCGATCTGGCTGGCCGCCGTGATCTCCCTCGCCGTGGTGTCCCCCGGCATCGGGCTGCTGCTCGAACGGCTCGTGTTCCGGCCGCTGGCCCGCCGCCGGGCGTCGGCTGCCGAGTCCCTCGTCGCCAGCCTCGGCGTGCTGGTCCTGAGCCTCGGCATCACCGCGGGCATCTGGGGGCTGGGGTCGCGCAGTGACGCACCCAGCATCTTCCCGAACTCGTCGGTCCAGCTGTTCGGCGACACTCGGATCGGGGCCGACGCCCTGGCCGAACTGGTCATGGTCATCGTGTTCGCCGGGGTCATCGGGGTCATCGCCGCCCGGACCGCCTTCGGCCGCCAGATCCGGGCCGTCGTCGACGCCCGGCAGCTCGCCGAGCTGTCGGGCGTGCCCGCCGACAAGGTCGCGGCCGCCGGCTGGGCCGCCGGCACCACGATGGCGGGACTGACCGGCATCCTGCTCGCCCCCCGCTTCCAGCTCACCCCCTACGGCCTGACCCTGCTGGTCCTGGAGACCTTCGCGGTGGTCGTGGCCGCCCGGCTGTCGAGCATGACGGTCGCGGTCCTCACCGCACTGGGCATCGCGATCCTGCAGAGCGAACTCAAGCAGTTCACCCTCCACGGCGACGCCGGCCAGATCCTGACCGTGCTCCAGTCGAACCTGTTCATCGTCGCCCTGCTGGTCCTGCTGCTGGCCGTCCCGAAGCTGCGGGAGCTGGGTTCGGGCGACTCCGGGGCGACGACGAGCTTCTCCAGCCGCGATGCCCCGCCGTCCGGGCGGGTCAGCGGGGTCCGGCTCCGTCGGGACTACCTCGGCAAGCTGGGCGGTGGGGCGCTGCTGCTCGCGCCGCTCACCTTCGCGCCCTCCGACCTGCGCTCGGCGTTCATGGTGCCGGCGCTGGCCCTGATCTTCCTGTCGATGGTGATCGTCACCGGCTACAGCGGGCAGCTCTCCCTCGGGGCCGCCGGCTTCGCGGGCCTCGGCGCGCTGCTGTCGCTCAAGCTCGCCAACGGCGACCTGTTCGGCCTGCCGGCGATGCCGGGGATCGCGTCGATGTTCGTCGGCGCGCTCCTGGTCGCCCCCATCGGCCTGATCACCGGCTACCCGGCGATCCGGCGCCGAGGACTGACGCTGGCCCTGACCACCTTCGCCGTCGGCGCGGTTGTGAGCCGGTTCGTCTTCGAACAGCCCACCTTCGCCACCGGGCTGTATCTGGACCCGCTGACGCTGTTCGGCTGGGAGCTGTCCGAGAAGGCATTCTACGTCTTCGAGCTGATCTGTCTGGGCATCGGCCTGCTGGTGGTGCGCAACCTGCACCAAGGCCGGCTCGGCCGGGCCCTGCTCGCCCTGCGCGACCACTCCGAGGGCGCGGCCGCGGTCGGCGTCGACGTGCGCAACCTCAAGCTGCTGGCGTTCACCGTCTCCTCCGTCATCGCCGGGCTCGGCGGGACCTTGCTCGTGCACAGCAGCTACTCGTTCTCCGCCGACGACTTCGCCCCGTTGCAGAGCCTGCTGTGGTTCACCGCGGTCGTCGTGTTCGGCGCGGACAGCGCGGCCGGCGCGATCGTGGCCGCCGCCTTCATGGTCACGATCGACGTGCTGGCCCCGGCCGGGTCGTCGACGCTGGCCATCGGCATCCTGGCGCTCGCCCTGGGGTGGATGCCCGGCGGACTCGCCTCGGCCGTGCGCGGCATGCTTCGGCTGCTCGCCCAGTACCTCGCCGACAGCTTCGTCGACCCCAACCAGCGCGCCCCCCGGCCGGTGCCCGTGCGCATCTCCGCGGTGGGCCACCTACCTGCCACCACCGGCATCACCGGCATCACCGGCCTCCCCGGGATCGGCTCGACCCTGAGGGCGGCCCGCGCCGGGCACTACGCCCGCTGGCCGCTGTCCGGTAACCAGGATGGGCTGCCCGCGGGCGCCCCGCGGCTCACGCCGTTCGGCGCCGGCCTGGTGGGGATGGTCCAGCAGTACGCCGCTACCCAGACCGCGGGGGCCCGTCGGCGGCAGGCCACCGACCCGGCCGGCGCCCCGCGCCCGACGCTGCCGCGGCCGGCCGGCCCGACGCCCACCGGGGCCGGGGCCGAGGCCCACCCAGCCGAGGGAGGCCGGGCATGAGCCGGCACGTGCTCCAGGTCGTGGGCCTGGTCCGTCGCTACGGCGGCCTGACCGCGGTCGACCATGTCGACCTCGTCGCTCCACCGGGCATGATCACCGGTCTCATCGGACCGAACGGCGCCGGCAAGTCGACGCTGTTCAGCCTGCTCACCGGCGTCGAGCAACCGGACGAGGGCAAGGTCGTCCTCGGCAGCACGGACATCACCAGGATGCGCCCAGACATCCGCTCCCGGCGTGGCCTGGTGCAGACCTTCCAGGTCCCCTCACTGTTCCCCACCCTCACCGTCGCGGATAACCTGCTCGTCGGTGCGGAGAACCGGCGCCGGGACTACGCCGGCGGCCTGCTGGGCCTGTCCGCCCAGGGCCAGGGTCGGATCAGCCACAGCGCCGAGCGCGTGCTCGAACGGCTGGGTCTGGCCCCAAAGGGACCAGTGACCCAGATCGTCGAGGAGGTCCTGGACTCCCTCGGCCTGTCCGACGTGCGCGACACGATCGCCGGGACGCTGCCCACCGGGGCGCTGCGGCTGGTGGAGTTCGCCCGGGCGTTGTGCGCGCGCCCGGACATCCTGCTGCTCGACGAGCCCGCCAGCGGCCTGGACAGCGAGGAGACCGCCAAGCTGTCGCAGCTGCTGCGGCGGACTGCCGCCGGCGGGGTCGGCATCGTCATCGTCGATCACGACGTCGACCTCGTCTTCTCCGTCGTCGACCAGGTGTATGCGATGGTGGGCGGCCGGGTCGTCGCGTCCGGCGACCCGGAGACGGTCCGCAACGACCCGACCGTGCGGTCGGTGTACCTGGCGCAGGCACCCCTCGCTGCAGCGGGGCACTCCAGGGAGGCACATTGACGACGGCGACCGCCGAGCTCGCACTGACGGGAGCCCGCGCCGGCTACGGCACGGTCGAGGTCCTGCACGGCCTCGACCTCGCCATCCCGGCCGGGAAGGTGACCGCGCTGCTGGGGGCGAACGGCGCGGGCAAGTCCACCACGCTGCGGGTACTGTCGGGGCTGATCCCGCTGCGGGCGGGCGCCCTGACCTGGCGCGGCCAGGACATCACCCGGCTGTCCACCGTGGACCGGGCGCGGCGCGGCCTGATGCTGGTGCCGGACGAACGGGCCGTGTTCGCCACCCTGTCGGTCCGGGACAACCTGCAGATCATCGCCGAGACGAGCGGGCATCCCGACATCACCCCGGCGCTGGAGTCCTTCCCTCGGCTGCGCGAGCGGCTCACCCAGCGGGCCGGTTCGATGTCCGGCGGCGAGCGCCGGATGCTGGCGCTGGCCAGGGCCCTGCTCGCCCGCCCGTCGGTGCTCATGGTCGATGAGCTGTCGCTCGGCCTGTCGCCGAAGGTCGCCGCGGACCTGTTCGGCTGGCTGGCGACCGTGGCCGCCTCCGGCACCACGGTCCTGCTCGCCGACCAGTACACCGAGCAGGCGCTGGCCATGGCCGACCTGGTCTACGTCCTGCACCGGGGCGAACGGTCCTTCGCCGGCACCCCCGCCGACTTCGCCGGCGGCGCGGCCACCGGCGCCTCCGCCTAACCGCTGCGCTGCGCTGCGGGCCGGCCTGCTGCGGGCCGCCGAATGCCCTGCAACGAGACGGGCCCCGGCCGGGAATCACCCGCGGGTGCGGGGATCCCGGCCGGGGCCCGAATCTTCTCGGCGGCCACCGCCGCCAGCCGTCAGCCTGCCGGGTAACCCAGGTTCGGGACGGTAAAGCAGTTCGTGTTCATGTCCTTGACCTGGGTCTCCCAGCCACCCTTGCCGCCGTTCGCCGAGTCCTTCCAGCGGGCGACGTTCAGGCAGTTCTTGTCCTGCGCGGGTGGTTGCGCAGCCTTCGTGAAGTTGCGACCGGCCGAGACGAGCAGCCCGTGGCCGTCATAGTCCTTGCCGTTGTTCATCAACGCCTCGACGCACGTGCGGGTCACGTTCGCGTCGCAGGACCGGATCGCGTCGGTCAGCCACTGGGCCGCGACGTAGCCTTCCAGCGTCCACAGGTTCTCCTTGGCCACCCGGTCGGGCGCCGCCGCCTGGAGATCCTTCTGGAACTGCGCCACCGCGGGGATCGAGGTGTCCTGGTAGTTGGCCGTGCCGCTGGTCGAGTAGATGGTGTTCCGGCAGTTCGGCGACGCGCTGTAGATCTGGCCGATGTTGTTCGCCCAGCCCTGCGGCGTGGCCACCTTGGCCTGCAGTGTCATCTTCTGGCTCTCGATGGAGCTGCACAGCCGCGCGTTGCCGCCGTCGTCCATCGCGTCGAAGACGATCTGCACGCCGCGCCGCTTGAGGTCGAGCACCGCAGAGTCCCAGTTCGGCGCCCCGAGGTTGATCTCCTCCTCGACTACGTTGTAGCCCTCCTTGCGCAGACCGTCGGCCACCGACTTGGCGTAGCGCTGCGATTGGGCGACGTTGTAGTACACGACCCCGGCCACGTTGGTGCGCAGATTCTGCTTGAACCAGCGGTAAGTCTCCGTCCCCGCGTACAACGTGCCGTTGTAGCCGGGGCGGTCGCCGTTGCGCGGGTAGTAGCTACCGTAGATCGAGTACAGGTGCGGGTACTGGTCGTATTCGGTGCCGACGGGCTGGCCGCCGATGTCGGGCACGCCCTTCGAGTTGATGTACTGCGCACCCGCGTAGTTGAACGCGGTCACACCGGCGAGCGCGAAGACCTTCTCGTCGTCGACGAGCTTGTGCGCACAGCTGACGTTTCCGTCGGGGCTGCCCTTGTCGTCGCACTCGGCGAGGTTCACGCTACGACCGTTCACGCCGCCGGCCGCGTTGAGCGCCTTAAAGTAGGCCCTCGCCCCGTACAGCGATGCGGAGAACGTGTCGGGACCGAAGCCGCTGCTCAGACCGGCGATCGTACCGATCTTGATCTCGGTGGGTGTGACCCCGACGTCGGAGGCGGTGTTGTTCGACGCACCGGCCTGCGTGCTGGCGGCCGTGGTCGGCTCAGTGTTGCCCGCCCGGCTGCCGCAGGCGACGAGCGCCAGCGACGACAGCACAACGACGGCGACGAGCGATTTCGCCCGCATGGACATGCTCTCCCCAGGTAGATCGGTGACGCTCGAACGGTACGGCCGGATCCACGCCCTCGATACGTCAGGCTGACGACAGCCAACCAGCCGCCGCCGACTACGTACCGTTACATCAACCGACGTTGCGTACAAACATGCGGCGCCACCAGCTTCGACGCACCGCAGGCGCGCTCGCGCGCGCCACCGGTGCCTCCTCCGCGGCCGGGGAGCTCTCCCCGCCCACGCCGTGATCGCCCTCCCCGTGACCCGTTCCCGCCCCCTTGGCCGGCGCGACAGCGCTGTCGTTGGCCGATTCCGCGGAAGGGAGAACGCCGGTCCCCGTCCGGTCGCCGCCCCCGCCGTTGGCCGCAGCCGCCGCGGGGACCGCCTCCGTCCCGAAAGGCTCGGCTACCGTACCGTCCGGCAGCTCCGTCGATGGCGTGGCATCGCCCGAGGCCTTCGCCGGCCCAGGCGGGATCGTGCTCCCCAATCGGGCCATCGCGTCATCGAGGGCGGCCAGGACCTGCCCGAGGGTCGCCACCGGATCCTCTGCCTCGGCGGGGGCGGGGATCGCCTCGGCCGCAATCACGGCCGCAGCCGGTTCCGCTGGCACCGCCACGATCGGCGCCGACGCCTCCACCGACACCGGCTCCGCGGTCGGCTCGGGCGCTGAGATCGACTCAGGCTCAGACGTCGACTCAGGCTCAGGCTCAGGCGTCGACTCGGATTCGATGGCTGGCGCAACGTCCGCGGGAAGAACCGACGCGGATTCCACGACCGGCACGGCGATCACTTCCACAATCGGCGGGGGCCCGCCCGCCGGTCGCGACTCAGCCGTGGCGGGCGGGGTCGGCACGGGCTCCACGACCGGCTGGCCGGCCACGTCCTGCGCCGGCGTGGACTCCCCTGCCGGCTCCGGCTCGACAACCAGCTCCGGCTCGACGACCGGCTCCGGGACCGGGAGCGGCGCAGATTCCAGGACCGGCACCGGCTCGACCGCCGACACCGGCTCCAGGGCCGGCTCCGTGCCCCCTAGCGGCTCGACCTCCGCCGCCGGCGCGTCGTCGGCGACCTGCGCTTCAGCCGAGGCCGACTCGGGAGCCGGCTCCACGGGGGTGGCCGGCTCCACGGCGGTGCGGGCGCTCACGGCAACCAGACTCACCGGCGCCGGATCGGCCGGGACGGAACCGGCCGGGACGTCGGTAGCCGCGACGGCCGCCTCCGGCAGCCGATTGAGGATGCGGCCGCCGGCGCCCTGCGCGCGCAGCAGCTGTCCCGTCTGCGCAAGTCGCCGGCAGACCTGGTTCACCGTGCCCCGGCTCGCCCCGGTCGCCGCGGCCAGCCTGCCGTCGTCCAATCCCTCGGGAGCCTTGGCGAGCTGGTCGAGTATCCGCTCAGCAACAGTAGCCACAAAGCGGACGCTATACGCCAACTGCCATTCGGTGACAAGCGGGGTCGCCTCACGCGGTAATCGTGTCCATACCGCTGCCGTTGGCATCCGCAATGCTGGTCGTACCTGCTCTCAGCCCCGCTCGGCACATCCCCATCTGCGTGGATCCGCGCGCGGCACGGCGAACCGACCGGCCGCACCCGACCACCGTCGCCCGCCGATGCCGCGGCGCCTGAGGGAAACCGGTGTAACCGACGTTGTCTGCGCCGGACGGGGATGCCCGAGAGCGGGAGTCGGATCCACAGAGCCTCCCCCGCCACACACGGAACGTCACCATCGATGACTTGTCAGCTACAGATAGCTATATTTTGCCGGAGAGTCGCCGCGTGGCCGAGGCCCGGATCCACCGGCCGAACTGCCGAGCGACCGTGGCCGTCCGGTCCGTCGAACACGGGATGGGGGTTGCGGCTGGGCTCGCTGTTCCTCGCGGTCGCACTGACCGCCGCCGGGCTGCTGTGCCCGGACAGGCACGCGGTGATCAGTCTCCCGCTGGCCTACGTCTGCGTCTGGGCGGCCATCCGGCTGCCACTGTGGAAGGTCGCCGCCCGCGACGACCTGTTCTACGGCACCTACATCTACTCGACACCGGTGCAGCAGCTACTGCTCATCTACGGTCTGCACCGGCACTGCGCCACCAGGTGCTGGCCACGAGCAGCAGGGCGGCCGTCAGCAGGGCGACGCCGAGCAGACCGCCGGCGATGATGGCCTCCCCCAGGCCCTGTCGTAAGGGACGGCGAGGCCGCCGGCGCCGTAGCCGAACCAGGGCCGGGTGTCGAGGACGAAGTTCCAGGCCCGCGCTGAGGAACCAGTCGGCCGGAACCCGTCGGCGGTGTACTGGGCGAACAGGCCGTGGGAACCGGCGCCGGGGATCAGCATCTGCAGCATCCAGGTGCCGTTCCATCGCACCAGCCCGCACAGCAGGAAGATCTTGGAGACGCACAGCACGCCGCCGACCAGGATCGGCAGGACGACGAGCGCGAGGACGACCGGCCGATCGCGGCCGCGTTCGGGTCGGGAGAGCAGGTGGACCGCCGCGAACAGGGCGAGGCA
>NZ_CADCWT010000095.1 GCF_902806485.1 Candidatus Frankia alpina
TGGTCTGCCCGAGGGGTACTTCGCCGTCACCGGACCGGCCGTGGAGCCATCATCATGATCCATCGACCGACATCGCGCATTAAAGATCAGTAAATCGACATGTCTGCCGGCTGCGGCCGGGGCGGTCTCGGCGACGGAGGGGGTGCCGTGTGCGTAGGTACCTGGTCGAAGGTCTCGGAACGTTCGTGCTGGTTCTCGGCGGGGTGGGGACGGCCGTGCTGGCGCGCGACTACGTAGGCGTGCTCGGGGTCGCGCTGGCATTCGGCCTGGCGCTGCTCGTGTTGGTATACGTGATCGGGCCGATCTCCGGTTGCCACGTGAATCCGGCGGTGACCCTCGGGCTGCTGCTGTGCCGGAAGATCAAGCCACGGCGCGCGCTGGGTTACGTGGCGGCGCAGTGCGTGGGCGCGATCGTCGCCGCGGGCACGGTCTGGCTGCTCTCCGACGCGGGACCGGTCGAGTCTTCGGCCGGAGTACAGGGGCTCGGCGCCAACGGCTACGGCGTGCACTCGCCGGGCGGCTACGGCCTCGGCGGCGTCTTCCTCGTCGAGATCCTGCTCACCGTGCTGCTGGTGTTCACGGCGCTCGGCGCGACCGACGTCCGGCGCCGTTCGGCTTCGCGGGCCTCGCGATCGGTCTGGTCTTCGCCCTGGTGCGCGGACCGGCGACAAGGAAACGATGATCAAGGCGTACGAGGAGTACGCCCGATCCGCCGCCGCCGACGACGACGGGCCGACGGGCCGAGCGTTTCCAGGCGTTGGCCGCCGAGCTCGGCATGGTCATGATGCTGCCGATGTACGAGCAGGAGCAGCCCGGGGTGCTGTACAACACCGCGGCCGTCCTCGACGCCGACGGCCGCTATCTCGGCAAGCACCGCAAGACCCACATTCCGCATGTGACCGGGTTCTGGGAGACGTTCGACTTCCGACCGGGGAATCTGGGATTTCCGGTCTTCGACACCGCGATCGGGCGGGTCGGCGTCTACATCTGCTACGACCGGCATTTCCCCGAGGGCTGGCGGGCGCTCGGCCTGAACGGCGCCGAGATCGTCTTCAATCCGTCGGCGACGATGACTTCTACGGGACGTCCTACTTCGTCGACCCCGAGGGCGCCTTCGCCACCGGCTCGGCCGCCGCGGCCTGCCGCGAGCGCGGCCTGTGGCCGTTCACCCACTTCAACCGGGTGCACGTGGTCCCACCGTGCACCATCTCCGAGGCGGACGTGCGGACCGGTCTCGCGATCCTCGACGAGGCGCTGACGGTCGCCGACGGCTTCACCACGGGCTGACCACCTCCCCTCGCACCCCCCCGCACGCGCCGAAGCCCCGGCAGGTAGTGCCTGCCGGGGCCCCGGTTCAATGGTCCGCATGGGGACGCCCCTGCTCGGGGGCGGCCCCCCGGCGGGTGGCTCAGTGGGTGGGTTCCTCCGCGCGGGGGCTGTCCTCCTCCCGCCCCTGCTGGCCGGGGACCTGGCGGACGTGACCGCCGGTGCCGGCCGGCTGGCCGGCCGTGGACAGCGCGTCCGCAGGCAGCGGGGTGTGCTGGAGCTCCTCGATGTCGTCGGCGGACTCGACCGAGATCCGGGGGAGGATCCGGTCGAGCCAGGCCGGCACCCACCAGTTCGCCTTGCCGAAGATGTGCATGAGCGACGGCACGAGGATGGTCCGGATGATGAACGCGTCGATCACGATCGCGCTCGCGAGCCCGAGCCCCATCAGCTTGATCACACGTTCGTCACCGAGGATGAACGAGGCGAACACCAGGGTCATGATGGCGCCGGCGGCGGAGATGACCCGGCCGGTCTCGGCCTGGCCGAGCGAAACGGCCAGCCGGTTGTCCCGCCGGGCGGTCCACTCCTCGTGCATTCGGCTGACCAGGAACACCTCGTAGTCCATGGACAGGCCGAACAGGATCGCGAACAGGATGACCGGGATGAACGCCTCGACCGGGCCGCTGCTGATGCTGAACAGCGACTCCCCCCAGCCCCACTGGAACACCGCGACGACGACGCCGAAGGCCGCGCCGACGGCGAGCAGGTTCATCACGGACGCGGTCAGTGGCACCAGCAGGCTTCGGAAGACCGCCACCAGCAGCAGGAACGCGAGCACGACCACGATGCCGATGAACAGCGGCAGCTTGCTCGACAGGGTGCTGGAGAAGTCCTCGAAGATGGCCGTGATGCCGCCGACGTAGATGCCGGTACCCGACTGGTTGGCCTGTGGGACGATGTCGTCGCGCAGCTTGTTCAGCAGCTTCGAGGTGGCCTCGTCCTGGGGGCTGGTCGTCGGATACAGGGAGACGATCGACGCCTGGCCGTTCGGGCTCGGCCGCGGTTCCGACACCGACGCGACGCCCGGGGTGGCGCGGGCCGCCTTCACCACGGCGTTCAGGTTGGCGGTGTCCTGCGGCGACTTGATCTCCGCGACGATCGTGAACGGGCCGTTGAAGCCGGGGCCGAAGCCGTCGGCGAGCAGGTCGTACCCGCGCTTGGTGGTCTTGGCCGAGTCGCCGTTGCCGAGGTCGGACGAGCCGAGTCGCAGCGAGAAGAACGGGATCGCGATGACGAGGATCACCACGCCGCTGATGACGGCGAACAGGCGGGGCCGGCGCTCGATGCCCTTGGCCCAACGCCACCAGAAGCCCGCGACATTCTCGTGCTCCGGGCCGATGTCGGCGAGCTTGCGCCGATCGCGCTTGCTGAGCACCCGCATGCCGTAGAAGCCCAGCAGGGCGGGCAGCAGTGTGACGGCCGCCGCCATGGTCATCGCCACGGCCACGGCCGCCGAGATCGCCACGCCGTACAGGAAGCTCACCCCGAGGGCGAACATGCCGAGCAGCGCGATGCAGACCGTGATGCCGGCGAACAGCACGGCGCGGCCCGAGGTGTTCACCGCGGTGATCGCGGCCTGCTCGGGCGACTTGCCGGCCCGCAGGCCGATGCGGTGCCGGTTGACGATGAACAGCGCGTAGTCGATGCCGACGCCGAGGCCGATCAGGGTCGCGAGGACCGGGCTGAACTCGGCGATGGTGAGCACGTGCGAGAGCAGGATGATCAGCAGGCTGCCGACGCCGAGCGCGACGATGGCGGTGATCAGCGGCAGGGTCACGGCCAGCAGCGAGCCGAAGGCGAGGAACAGGATGATCGCCGCGGCGACGATGCCGATGAGCTCGCTGTAGCTCTGCTTCGCCTGCTCGGTGATCGACACAACCTGGCCGGTCGCCTCGACCTGCAGCGTGTTCGAGTCGTAGCCGCGAGCGGTGTCGACGAGCCGCTGGATGTCGTCCTTGGCCAGGTCGATGCCCTGCTGGTCGAAGTCGACCGTGGCGAAGGCGGTCAGTCCGTCCTTGCTGATCTGCGAGGCCCCGCGCGGGCCGTAGGGGCTGCCGACGTCCGTGACGTGCGGGACCTTGACCAGCTTGGCGAGCATCTCCGTCGCCGGCGCGCGCAGGGCCGGGTCGGTGATGGCGGTGCCGTTCTTGCTGTGCAGCACGATGGTGGCGCTGTCTCCCGAAGCCGCCGGAAAGTCACGCTGCAGCAGGTCGATCGCTTTTTGAGAGTCGGTGCCGGGCAGGGAGAAGGCGTCCTTGTAGTCGCTTCCGGCCGCCTGGCTGATCCCCCCGAGCCCGACAATCGCGACGATCCATAGGAGCAGTACGAGCCGGCGGTGCCTGAAGCACCAACGGGCGAGCGATGCCACGGTTTCCCCTCGAACGTTGATGATCGGTCGGTGTCGTCACCTGCGACGTCTTGATCTGCAGCAGAGGTGGCCTGCTACCTGGGAACTTACCGGTCGTTTAGTAGGTAAGGTTCAGGGTAACATTCGTGGCGGACTCGATCGGAGGGGTGTAGGGCTGCCATGGCCGAGCCAACATCACCCGGGTCGGCGTGCGACACCAGGTCGCGCATCCTCGCCGCCGCGATCAGTCTCTTTGCAGAGCAAGGGTATGCCGGCACGTCTGTGAGGGATATCTCCGAGCGACTCGGCGTGACGAAGGCAGCACTCTATTATCACTTCCCGTCGAAGGAGACGATCCTCGACGCGCTGTTGGAGCCGTTCGTCTCCGAACTGGGCCGGCTGGTCGAGCTGGTCCGACAGTCCCCGCCGCCGAGCGCACTGCTCCTGCTGGAGCGGCTGGTCGACGTCATGGCCGGTCCCGGCGGTGTGCTGCTCGCCTTCGTCAACGATCCCTCGGTGATCCACCGCAAGATCGGCAAGAGTGACATGGTCTCCCTGCAGCAGGCCCTGGTCCGGGCGCTCGCCGGCCCGGAACCATCGGACCTCCGGCTGCTGCGGGCGCACTGCGCGCTCGGAGCGTTGCGCTCGGGGATTCTCGGGATGGCGTTCGAGCGCGCCCAGGCCGAGCAGGCCCAGGCTCAGGGTGCCCGGGCCGAGGATGAAGCCGGGGCTGGGGCGATCCTCGGTGAGGTGCCGGTCGTGTTCGGTGGATCCGGCCTGCCCGGGGGGTCCGGCCGCGAGGGGCAGCTCTGCACGGTGGCGCTGCGCACCGCTGTCGCTTGGCTGCCGCAGGGGATGCCGCCGCTGGTCTCCGCCGCCGAGCGGCGCGAGATCGTGGCCGCCACGTTCGCCGCGCTTGGCGCCGAGGATCCGGCGCCCCGGTCGCCGGGATCGGCTTGCCACTCGGCCGCGGGCGAGGGTGTCCGACTAGCCGCGGCCACCGGATCGTGCGTGGAATTCGTAACATCCGCGGCACTGCCCGCGTCATCGGTTTCTTCCTCGGCCGCGCTTCCCGCGGGCGCGGCGGCGGGATCATCGGGATCGGTGGGCCAAATCCGGCCGGGTATCCACCCGGGGTAGTCCATCCGTTGGATGCATGGGTAGATTGAACCGCATTTGCTCGGGTGATCGACTGGTTCGGTCGAGTGTCCAATTGGGGTAGTCGGCACCCCCGGCGACCACCGAACGTGCCAACGTCGTCGTGGTCGCGGCCGCTGTCGGACCTCTCGCGATGCATCTTCGGGACGAATGTGTTGGAGGTCACCGCTGAGGGTGATATCCACGCCCGGCGGTCCGTCCATTAGGTTCGGAGAAATGCCGCTTTCGATCACGTTTGTCGGAGGCGGTAGGGTGGTTGTCGTGTGGAGGATGGATCAGTGCTCGGACGATGCCCCACCAGCCTGTCCGGCGTACGTCACAGCTCGACTCGATCCGGCGCGGGAACGATCCACTGATGAACCTGTGCACCGATCGGGTGGCTCCGGTGGCGACCGGATCGGACTGACGGCAGGGTACTGACACCAGAGGTGGCAGATCCGTGCCCGTCGGTTGTGAGTTCGTGGTGACGGCGGCGGGTTGTCGCCGGGTAAATCCGGCGTAGGCAATGCGGTGGGAAATCACCCCGATACCCAGCCGGCTGGGTGAAGTAGTTCACGCGTCCCAGGATGAAGATCCCGAATCCATCGTACGACCGTCGAATCGGGCCGCACCCGCGGTCGTGATAGCGGGGCAGCCCCGATAGCGGAGGCGGTCACGATAGAGGGAGTGTGATAGGGAGTCCGGAGCCGCGCAGGTGATCCGCCCGCCCGATGTCGCCCATCTGACCATGGACGATCCGGCGACGGGGCGGTGAAATGGTGGGAGTCGTGGACCCGGTGGCGCTCACGCGCCCGGGGTCCTGAAGTCCGACGCTTGGGAAGCAGTAGCTGTCCGGATCGGCATGGCCGTCGAGTGTGGTCGATGCGGCGGTCCGACGGCAGAGCTCGTGCCATCGGACCATGCCGATCATGCTCGGTCGGGCCACCTCGCGACGCGGGGCGAGATGAGTGGGGAAAGTAGTAGGTGACGTGCAACCAGTGCCCGCGGGGGAGAGCTGCGTGAAAGGAACGACCGGAAGTGGTGTGTCATGAGCACACGGTCCCGGCCTGCTTTCCGTGAGGGAGGGTTGACCGTCCTCACCAACCGGACCGCGCGAACGGGTACAACCCCCGCCACCTGGCCACCTCGAACGGCCGTCGTGACCGGCGCTTCCAGTGGCATCGGCCGGGAAACCGCCCTGCTGCTGGCCGCCGGTGGCTGCCGCTCGCTGCTGGTCGGCCGCAACGGCGTGGCGCTGGACGAGGTCGCCGCGGCCACGGAGGGGCACCGCATCTCCGTCGACCTGTCGGTCGCCGGCTCGGAGGTGGCGGTCGCCTCCCGGGCCAGTGAGCTGCTCGGCGATGTGGACCTGCTGGTGTGCTCCGCGGGGCTCGGCGCCGCGGGCCCGTACGACATGATGTCGCCGGAGGCGATCGCGGAACTCATCGCGGTCAACGTCCTGTCGCCGATGGCACTGGTTCGGGCCATGCTGCCGGCCATGCTGGATCGTGGGCAGGGGCGCATCCTGATCGTCGGCAGCATCGCCGGTGCGCTCGGCGTGCGCGGCGAGGTGGCCTACTCTGCGACGAAGGCGGCGATGGTCGGCTTCGCCGACGCGTTGCGGGCCGAAGTCGCCGGACGCGGCATCACGGTGACCTTGTGTTTACCTGGCGTCGTCGACACCCCGTTCTTCCACCGCCGTGGCGCACCGTACGTGCGGCGATGGCCGCGGCCGATCCCGGCCGCGCTGGTCGCCGAGCGCATGCTGGCGGGAGCGGGACGGGGCAGCGCGGAGGTTTGGGTGCCTGGTTGGCTGCTCGGAGCGGTACGGGTCCATGGCGCGGTGCCGTCGCTGTACCGCAAGCTGGCGGGTGTCTTCGGATGATCCGGCGCTGGGAGCGTCCTGCCGGCTGGCTTGTGTCGCCGCCAATTGGGGGTGAGTGACACCGACCACAGCCCCGGCGGTCTTCGGGTCGTCGGCGGCAGACGCGCCGGGGTGGGGCCGGGGGCGCATGGCGCCGTCGGCCCCACGCCCCCGGAACCCGGGTGGCGGCACGGCGCGCCTGCCAGGACCGGTCGCATGAGCCGGTCCGCCTGGACCTGCCGAGCAGGTCCGCGTGAGTCGCGCCCATGACCATCCGGTGCGATCGGGCGCGCTGGTCCGTCGGCGGACCGGGTCGTCGCCAGCGCAGAACCCGCCGAACCTCGGCGCCGTCCACGTTTCCGGCGCCGGCCGGGTTCCGGCGCCGGTCGGGGTATCCGCGGGGACCCCAGCCCGGCACGCCGCGCCCGGAGTGCAGACCGTCATCGAAGGAGAGGCGTATGACCGCCATCGACGCCCCAACCGGCCCATCACGCACGCCTGCGCCGTCGGGCGCGACGGGCCTGTCCACTCCCCCCGAACATCTGCTGCGCGCCGCGCCGGCGGAGAATTTCCCGGTCTCGCCGATCGTCCTGCCCGCGGCCGTGCGCGCCCACTTCAACGCGGTGTACGCCTTCAGCCGGTTCGTCGACAACATCGGCGACGAGGCCGCGGGCGACCGGCTCGCCCTGCTCGACCGCCTCTCCGAGGATCTGTCGGTGATCTGGGCCGGCGGTGAGCCGGAGCTGCCCGTCCTGCGCCTGGTCGCGCGCACGGTGCACGCCTGCGACCTGCCCCCCGAGCCCTTCGAGCGGCTCGTCGAGGCCAACCGTCAGGACCAGCGGGTCACCCGTTACGAGACGTTCGACGACCTGGTCCGCTACTGCACCCTGTCGGCCGATCCGGTCGGCCGGATGGTGCTCGGCGTGTACGGACTGGCGATCCCCGACCGGGTCGTGCTCTCCGACCGCGTGTGCACCGCGCTGCAGCTCGCCGAGCACTGGCAGGACGTCGCCGAGGACCTCGCCGCCGGGCGCATCTACCTGCCGCAGGAGGACCTCGACACCTTCGGGGTGACCGAGGATGACCTGCGGGCGCGGGTGGCGAGCCCCGCGGTGCGCCACCTGATGGCCTTCGAGGTCAGCCGGGCCCGCACCGTCATGGACCAGGGCGCTCCGCTGATCTCGACGGTGTCGGGTCGGCTGAAGCTGGCGTTGGCCGGCTTCGTCGGCGGCGGCCGCGCGGCGCTCGACGCGATCCGTCGCGCCGATTACGACGTGCTCGGCGGCCCGCCGAAGGCCCCCAAGCCGCGGATGGCCCGCTTCGCCCTGGTGGCGCTGGCCCAGTCGGCGGCCCCGGGAGCGCCGGCTGCGGCCCGCACCGCTGCGGCGGTCGCGACCACGACCAGCGCGACCGGCGTCGCGGCCCGGCGAGCCTTGGAGGAGGGCCGATGAGCAGCCCGGTGCCGAACCCGGTGAGCCGACCGACCGTCGCCGAGGCGTACGCCGCCTGCGAGGCGTTGACGAAGGAGGCGGCGCGCAACTTTTCCTACGGCATCCGCCTGCTGCCCCCGGAGAAACGAGGCGCGCTCAGCGCCGTCTACGCGTTGGCCCGTCACCTGGACGACATCGGCGACGGGGACCTGCCGCCCGAGGAGAAGCTCGCCGGGCTGGCCCAGGTCCGGGCCGAGGTCAACAACCTGGGTGCGGGCAGCTCCGACCCGATGTACGTCGCCCTCGACGACGCCGCCCGGCGCTTCCCGATCCCGCTGGAGGCGTTTATCGAACTCGCCGACGGCGTCGAGAGTGACGTGCACGGCACCACCTACGACACGTTCGACGACATGGTCGGCTACTGCCGGCTCGTCGCCGGCACGATCGGCCGGCTCTCGCTGGGCATCTTCGGCACCGAGCAGGCGGCCTCCGACCGTGCCGCCCCGGCCATCGCCGACGCCCTTGGCGTGGCGTTGCAGCAGACGAACATCCTGCGTGACGTCCGCGAGGACCTGCTCGGCGGGCGCATCTACCTGCCGGCGCAGGAGCTCAAGGCCGCCGGGATCGAGCTCGCCGTGGATGCCAGCGGTCGTCTCGGCGGCCCGCCCACGGCGCTGCTGGGCTACCTACGGTCCTCGGCGCAGCGCGCTGAGGAATGGTACGAGCAGGGAACGGTACTGCTCGACCTGCTGGATCGGCGCAGTGCGGCCTGTTGCGGCGCGATGGCCGGCATCTACCTGCGGCTCAACCGGCGGATCAAGAACGATCCGGCCGCCGTGCTGGACCGCCGACTTGCGCTGCCGGGCTGGCAGAAGGCGGTCGTCGCCGCCCGTAGCCTCGCCGGGCGGCCGGAGACGAGCGCTGCATGACTGCTGGGATGGGTGACATGGCCGCCGGGGCCGAAGCGGCCGGTGCGGCGGCGAGCCGGGACGACTCCCAACCGCACCTGGTCGTCGTCGGCGGTGGCCTCGCCGGGATGGCCGCGGCACTGCTCGCCGTGGACAGCGGCGCGCGGGTGACGTTGCTGGAGGCCCGGCCGCGCCTGGGTGGCCAGACGACCTCGTTCCGGCGTAACGACCTGTGGATCGACACCGGTCAGCACGTGTTCATGCGCTGCTGCACCGCCTACCGCGGGCTGCTGGCGCGTCTCGGAGTGGAGCACCTGACCACGCTGCAGCCCCGCCTGGACGTCCCGGTGCTCCTCGGTGACTCGCTCACCCGGACCCGGCTGCGGCGCACCAGCGTCCACCTGCCCGCGCCGTTGCACCTGGCCCCGGCGCTGCTGGGCTACCGGGCGCTGCCGTTCGCCGAGCGGCTGCGCGCGGGGCTCGCGGCCTTCCAGCTCGGCCGCCTCGACGAGCGCTCCGCGGCGGTGGACGAGCGGTCGTTCGGCGCGTGGCTGACCAGCCACGGCCAGAGCCCGGCGGCGACGAAGGCCCTGTGGGAGCTGCTCACCGTGGCCACGTTGAACGCGCCGGCCGCCGAGGCCTCGCTGGGCCTGGCGGCGAAGGTCGTGCGCACGGGCCTGCTGGACGGCGCCGACGCCGGCGACCTCGGCTGGGCGGAGGTCCCGCTGGCCCGGCTGCACGGCGACGCGGCGATGGCCGCCCTGGCCGCGGCCGGTGCCGACGTGCATCTCGGGGCCAAGGTCCGCTCCATCACCGCCGTGGGCGGTGGCTGGGAGCTGGCCGTCACCGCGGGTGGCACCAACCGCGGTGAGGCGGTGCCCGGCACCGACGTCGCGGGCAGGCTGCGCGCCGACGCCGTGGTCCTCGCGGTGCCGCCACCGGCGGCGGCGGACCTGCTGCCGGCCGGCGCCGGCCCGAAACCTGAGCGGCTGCGTGAACTCGGTGACTCGCCGATCATCAACGTGCACATGATCTATCCGCGGCAGGTGATCGAGGGGCCGTTCCTGGCCGTCGTCGATTCGCCGATCCAGTGGATCTTCGATCGCACCATCTCGTCCGGCCTCGCCGCCTCCGGCCCGCCCGGTGCCCAGTACCTGGCGCTGTCCCAGTCGGCCGCTGAGCCGTGGATCGACCGGTCGGCGAACGAGCTACGCACCCTGTTCGTCGACGAGATGGCCCGGCTGTTCCCGGCCGCCCGCGCGGCCGCGCCGCTCGAGGTCTTCGTGACCCGGGAGCGCACGGCCACCTTCCGGCAGGCGCCCGGTTCGCTCGCGTTGCGCCCGGGTACCTCGACCGGACTGCCCGGCTTTGCCCTGGCCGGCACGTGGACCGACACCGGGTGGCCGGCGACCATGGAATCTGCTGTGCGTAGCGGACTCACTGCAACCCGTGAGAGCCTGGCCGGTATGGGGGTCGTCGTCAACGGGTTGGCCGGGTCCGCCGGGGGAGATCGGGGGGCTGCCGAGCGATCACCGGCACCGGCGCGGGCCCTCCCGCGGCAGAGCGCCGACGAGGCGCCGAGCACGCGTACCACCCACCCATCAACCACCTCGCTTTTGCTGGATCAAGCGGTTGCACCGAATGCATCGGATTCGTCGGATTCTCCGGATCCACGGGGGGAGAACACGGTGACCGCCGAAACCAAGGCGGTCACCGGGCCGGTGCCCACCGGCCAGCCAGGGCACTCATCCACAGGGGGATTCCCGGTATGACCATGACGGTTCCGGATGCGATCGAGCGGGGGCGGACCCTTACCGTGCCGGCGCTGCGCGCCGTGGTGGACCGCCTGCACCCGCGCCTTCGCCACGTCGTCGCCTACCACCGCGGCTGGGTGGACGCCGCCGGCGAACCGCTGCCCGGTGGCGGCGGCAAGCTCGTCCGCCCGGCGTTGGCGCTGCTGTCCGCCGAGGCGGCCGGTGCGTCGGTGGAGGTCGGCCTGCCGGCCGCGGTCGCCGTCGAGCTCGTGCACGACTTCTCGCTGCTGCACGACGACCTGATGGACGGCGACACCGAACGCCGCCACCGGCCCACGGCCTGGACGGTCTTCGGTGCCGACGGCGCGATCCTGGCGGGCGACGCCCTGCTGGGGCTCGCCACCCAGGTCCTGCTGGAGGTCGAGGGGGACGCCGCGCGGCGCGCGGCGCTGATCCTCGGCGCCGGCGTCCAGGACCTGGTCCGCGGCCAGGCCGAGGACCTGATGTTCGAGAGCCGCTCCGATGTCACCGTGGCCGACACGCTGCGGATGGAGGACGGCAAGACCGGCGCGCTGCTGGCCTGCTCGGCGTCGCTTGGCGCCGTGCTCGCCGGCGCCGGCGACGAGATGGTCGACGCGCTCGCCGAGTACGGCTCCCGCCTCGGCACGGCCTTCCAGCTCATCGACGACCTGCTCGGTATCTGGGGCGACCCGGCGGTCACCGGCAAGCCGGTGCTGTCGGACCTGCGTTCCCGCAAGAAGTCCGTGCCGGTCGTGGTCGCGCTGGAGGCCGGCGGCGCCGCCGACGAGCTGCGCGCCTTCCTCGTCGGCACCGGGGAGTCGAGCGAGGCGGAACTCGCGCACATCGCCGAACTGATCGAACAGGCGGGCGGGCGGGACTGGACCACCGCCGAGGCCGACCGGCAGCTCAAGGCCTGCGAGAACGTGCTGCGTTCGCTGTCGATGCCGGCCACGGTCGAGGCGGAGCTGCTCGCCCTCGCCCGCTTCGTGACCGAGCGCGATCGCTGAGGAGGCCGCAGGTGAGCGCAGGCGTCCATGCCGCCTGGTCCACCCGCCGCCCCGTACCAGACCGGGGTGATGCCGGGAGGCCGGGCGGCGCCCCGCCACGGCTCGACCGGCGGTCGGCCCCACCGGGCCGCCGCAACGCCGGACGGACCGGTGATCAGCCTGGTGATCGTCAGCTTGACCATCGTACGTACGACGAGGGGAGTCGTCGATGAGCCTGACCTCGGACCCGTCCCCGGCTGCTCCGACTGCCGAGAAGAGCCTGAAGCGGCCCACCATCCCGGTGCCCGCCACGGCTGACGCCTACGGGATCTCCCGGTCCTCACCGCCGCTGTCCGCCGGTGCCGGCAGGCCGCAGGCGGCCACGCCGATCAGCGCGGACGTCGCCGCGGCGCGCGCGCGGGATCATCTCCTCGCGTTGCAGTCGGGTGAGGGCTGGTGGAAGGGCGACCTCGAGACGAACGTCACGATGGACGCCGAGGACCTGTTCATGAAGCAGTTCCTCGGCATCCGCGGCGACGACGAGACCGAGCAGACCGCCCGCTGGATCCGTTCCCAGCAGCTCTCCGGCGGCGGCTGGCCCACTTTCTACGGCGGCCCGGCCGACCTGTCCACCACCATCGAGGCGTACATCGCGCTGCGCCTTGCCGGCGATGCGGTCGACGCCCCGCACATGGCCCTGGCCGCGGAGCTCGTGCGGGCCCAGGGCGGGGTGGCCGCCTCCCGGGTGTTCACCCGGATCTGGCTGGCGGCGCTCGGCCAGTGGTCGTGGGACGACGTGCCGGTCATCCCGCCGGAGCTGATCTTTCTGCCATCGTGGATCCCGCTGAACGTCTACGACTTCGCCTGCTGGGCCCGCCAGACGATCGTCGCGCTGACGATCGTCGGTTCCCTGCGGCCGTCGCACGACCTCGGCTTCACCATCGACGAGCTCAAGGTGCCGACGGTGGAGCGCAAGCCGGCCCCGCTGCGCAGCTGGGAGGGCGCCTTCGGGCGACTCGACAAGCTGCTGCACCGCTACGAGCGCCGGCCGATCAAGCTCCTGCGCACCCTGGCGCTGCGGCGGGCCACCGAGTGGGTCGTCGCCCGGCAGGAGGCCGACGGGTGCTGGGGCGGCATCCAGCCACCCTGGGTCTACTCCGTCATGGCGCTGCACCTGATGGGGTATCCGCTGAACCACCCGGTGATCGCCACCGCGTTCCGCGGGATGGAGCGGTACGTGATCCGCCGGGACACCCCGGAGGGTCCGATCCGCCAGATCGAGGCCTGCCAGTCGCCGGTCTGGGACACCGCGCTCGCGGTCGTCGCGCTGGCCGACGCCGGCGTCCCCGGCGACCATCCGGCGATGGTGAAGGCCGGCCGGTGGCTGGTCGACGAAGAGGTCCGGGTCGCCGGGGACTGGGCGGTACGCCGCCCCGAGCTCGCCCCCGGCGGCTGGGCGTTCGAGTTCGACAACGACTTCTACCCGGACGTCGACGACACCGCCGAGGTGGTGCTGGCGCTGCGGCGGCTGCTCGGTGCGGGGCACGTCGTCCCGCCGGCATCCCGTCAGGGCCGCGCCGAGGCCCTCGCGGTGAACACCGTCGAGGACGCGGACCCGCGGCTGGCCGCGGCGATGCGCGCGGCGGCGGCCCGGGGGGTCGACTGGAGCGTCGGGATGCGCTCGTCGAACGGCGCCTGGGGCGCCTTCGACGCCGACAACGTCCGGACGCTCACCACGAAGATCCCGTTCTGCGACTTCGGCGAGGTGGTCGACCCGCCGTCGGCGGACGTCACCGCGCACATCGTGGAGATGCTGGCCGACCTCGGCCGCTCCGATCACCCGATCACCCAGCGGGCGGTGCAGTGGCTGCTGGACAACCAGGAGCCGGGCGGGTCCTGGTTCGGCCGGTGGGGCGTCAACCACCTCTACGGCACCGGGGCGGCCGTGCCGGCGCTGATCGGCGCCGGGGTGCCCACCGACCATCCGGCGATCACCGCCGCGGTGCGGTGGCTGCTCGAGCACCAGTCGCCCGAGGGCGGCTGGGGCGAGGACCTGCGCTCCTACACCGACCCATCCTGGATCGGCCGGGGCGAGCTCACCGCGTCGCAGACGGCGTGGGCGCTGCTCGCGCTGCTGGCGGTGGACCCGCACAGCCTGGCCGTGAAGCGCGGGGTGCGGTGGCTGTGCCAGACCCAGCGGCCGGACGGCACCTGGGACGAGCCCTACTTCACCGGCACTGGTTTCCCCGGCGACTTCTCCCTGAACTACCACCTGTACCGGCTGGTCTTCCCGCTGACCGCGCTCGGCCGGTACGTGAGCCTCACCGGGGTGGCCGCACCATGAGCACCTCCGCATCCCCGGCCGGCGACGGGAACACTCCCGACGCTGTCGTGACCCCCGCCGACCGCACGGCCCCGGCGGCCGCGGCGGGGGGACCCGCCGTGATCCCCGCCCAGGACCCGGCGTCGCCGTCGGTTCCCTCGTCCGCCGCGGCGCGCCGGCCGGGCGCGTCGGCGGCCGTGGCCGCGGGCACCGCCCCGGTTGCGCTGCCGCTTGCCGGCTCGGCGAGCGGCTGCGGCTCAGTGGGCGTCGGTGGCGGCGCAGTGGGCGTCGCGACCGCGTCGGTGGCGGTCGTCGGCCCGGCCGCGGTGGGTTCGCCCGTCGCGGCGTCGGGCGGCGGGGTGCAGGCTCCGCCGCGGCCTTTCGAGCCGGCCGCGGCGGTGGCCAGCTCGCGGCGCCGTGCCCGGCTCGTGGTCGCGACGGCGCTGCGCTTCGAGGCCATGGCGGCCGGTCGCTCCGGCCTGCCCTCGGACACGGTCATGGTGCGCACCGGGATGGGCCCCGACAAGGCGGCCCGAGCCGCCCGGGTGGTCCGGCAGGCGCGCCCCGACGCCGTCGCGATCGTGGGCCTGTCCGGCGGCCTCGCCCCCGGGATCAAGCCTGGGGACATCGTCGTCGCCAGCGAGGTCCGTGCCGCCGACGGGACCGTCGCGGCCCGCTGTGCCTCCGCCCCGCTGCTGGCCGGTGACCTGCGCCGGCTCGGCCTGACCGTGCACGTCGGCCCGATCGTCACCGTGGCCAAGGTCGCCACCGGCGACGAGCGCACCCGGCTCGCCGCCACCGGCGCCATCGCGGTGGACATGGAGAGCGCCTCGATCGCCGCGGGGGTCGGGGACGTCCCCTTCGCCGCGGTCCGGGTCATCGTCGACACCGCCGACGAGCCGCTGGGTCGCCTCGACCTGGTCCGCCGCGGCGTGCTGGGCCTGCGCACGATGCGCCGAGTGGGCCTGCCGATCGGCGCCTGGGCGGCGGCGGTGGGCCGGCGCACCGTGCTGCTCGCCGAGCCGCGGGCGTTCTGCGCCGGAGTCGAGCGCGCCATCGAGGTCGTCGAGCGCGCCCTGGAGATCCACAGCGCGCCGGTCTACGTCCGCAAGCAGATCGTGCACAACTCCCACGTGGTGGCCGACCTCGCCGCCCGAGGGGCAGTCTTCGTCGAGGAGCTCGACGAGGTGCCCGCCGACGCGACCGTGGTGTTCTCCGCGCATGGGGTGGCCCCGGCGGTGTGGAACCAGGCCGACGGGCGCAAGCTCTCCGTCATCGACGCGACCTGCCCCCTGGTGGAGAAGGTCCACGCCGAGGCACGCCGGTTCACCTCGCGTGGCGACACCGTGCTGCTCATCGGCCACTCCGGTCACGAGGAGGTCGACGGCACGCTGGGCGAGGCGCCCGGGCGCATCCAGCTGGTGCAGTCGCCCGACGAGGTCGACTCCCTCGATGTCCCCGACTCCGAGCGGGTCACCTACCTCATGCAGACCACGCTGGCGATGGACGAGGCCGATGAGGTCGTCGACGCGCTCAAGGAGCGCTTCCCCGCGATCGTCGGCCCCGGATCCGCCGACATCTGCTACGCCACCTCCAACCGGCAGAACGCGGTGCGCAAGGTCGCCCAGGAGGCCCAGCTCGTCCTCGTCGTCGGGTCGGCCAACAGCGCCAACTCGGTGCGGCTGGTGGAGGTCAGCCGGCGTGACGGGGTGGCCTCCCACCTCGTCGAGAACGTCGGCGACGTGGAGCTGGCCTGGCTGGACGGGGTGGAGACGGTCGGCATCTCGGCAGGCGCCTCGGCCCCGCCGTCGCTGGTGGAGGAACTGACCGCGGCGCTGTCCGGCCTCGGCGCGACGGACGTGACCACCCGTTCCGTCGGCACCGAGACGGTCGCCTTTCACCTGCCCAAGGAGCTTCGCCGGGCGGGCGCCACCGCGTCCTCGGTGAGCTCGGATCCGCCGGCGGATCCGCCGTCCGCCCAGGCAGGGACGGGCGCACGTTCCTAGGCGAGCAAGATTAGTGATTTTGTCGTCGTTCCCGCCCCGCCCTCACGTCTCACCCCACGGACGTTCATCCAACCGGCCGGTCGCGGGGCGCGGGAAGAGTTGCGGTGCGGTGGGGGGGATCGTCGTGCGCGATCCCCCCCGTGG
>NZ_CADCWT010000096.1 GCF_902806485.1 Candidatus Frankia alpina
ACCCGCAGCACGGCCCGGGCGAGGGTGTGGAAGACGAGGCCGAACCCGACGACCGCCGGCGAGACCTCGTCGTTGATCTCCAGCTTGGGCACGTCGACCGCGTGCACGGTGAAGATGTAGCGGTGCGGCACGTCGCCCTGCGGAGGCGCCGCCCCGCCGTAGTCCTTGGTACCCCAGTCGCTACGGACGTGGTACGCCCCGGCCGACAGGCCGGGGAACGCGCCGCTGCCGGCGCCGCGCGGCAGCTCCGTCACCGAGCCGGGGAGGTCGACCAGCGCCCAGTGCCAGAAGCCGCTGCCGGTCGGCGCGTCCGGGTCGTAGGCGGTGACGACGAAGCTCTCCGTTCCGGCGGGATGGCCGGACCAGGACAGGTGCGGGGAGATGTTCGCGCCGCCGGCGTCGGTGAACACCTGGTCAAGCGGCAGGACACCGCCGTCGACAAGATCCGTACTGGTCACCTCGAAGGACGGGCGAACGGGGAGCACGTCGTACGGGTCGGGGGGAGTACCGCGGTCGAGCAGGGACATCTACTATTCCTTCCGTTGCACCATCCGATGACGTTCCCGCGACGGAACCGTCACCTGTCGGCTCCACGCTTCCCCGCGATGAAACCTCACTCTGGCAGCGAGGGCGAAAAAGCGCCGCGAAACTGGTCACCGCGATCTTGCGCCCACACCGTGTCGATGACGTGCGCGCCGCCCTCGACACATACGGTGTCCATGGTATGATGATTAGCCAGGTAACCGGGTTCGGCACCGATCTGTAGCGAACTCAGACCTACCGCGGACGGGCGTTCCACGACGAGTCGGTGAGCGTCGCCCGGATCGGGTGTGCCGACGTCGGCGTCGAGGACGTGCTGAACGTGATCATGCGCTCGGCCGAGTCGACGGAGAGCGGGGCCGGGAAGATCTGGGTGCTACCCGTCGAGGCGGTGGTACGGGTGAGCACGGGCTCGACGCGCTGTGATCCGGCCCGTGGCCTGATTCGGCGCCGGGCCTGAGCGGCGAAGCGGGGAGGGCCGGAACGCACCGTGATTCGTGAAGCGCCGTGTGTTATCGACCGACCGGCCACCCGGATCGAGTGAGATGATCGTCACATTTGGCCGACTTTGCTCGCGCCACCTGCATTTCCGGTCTTCGATCGGCGATCAGCGAGGCGACAATGCCCCGTTGACCCGATACGGTTAACAGGTCCCGGCGGGTGTCCCGTCGACTCCCCCCGTATCGGCGTGGAGCCCGTCGGGACCCATCTGGCCAGGCCATTTCCGCCTTACCCGGTGTCGCCGTAGCGCTGCGTTCCGCCGCCGGCAGGCGCCGGCGAAGCCGCCCTGCGCGGGCCTTCCCCCCGGGCAGCCCGCTCGGAGATCCCTCAAGTACTGAAATCATCCGGCGGAGGAGATCGCTCGCCGCAGGATTGATCGGCCGGCGAGGCCTCGCGCCGACCGTTGCCGGAGAGGTGCCTCAGTCTCGAGCGGTCTCGCGGCGATGGGCCGCCGAGTGACGACCACCGCCACGGTTCAGGCGCATGGTGACGGCCGGGTCTGCGTCCTCACTCAGGTCCCCGCTGTGGTCCCAGCCGTCGCCGTCCCAACCGGTGGCCGGCCGGCCGTCGGGGATGTCCTGCTGGCCCGGCTCTGGGGACCTGGCCGCGGCGGCCGACCCGGCGGCCGTCCCCGCGCGCTTCCACCGCCGGTTCCGAAGAAATTCAACGAAGATCGGTACCACCGAAACCAGAACCACCAGGATCAGCATGGCCTCGATGTTGTCGCGGATGAAATCTATCTTTCCGAGATAGAAGCCGAGCACGGTCACTCCACCACCCCAGAGCAACCCGCCGAGGATGTTGTAGATGGTGAAGACCCGGTAGTTCATCCGGCTGACCCCGGCGATGACCGGGGTAAATGTCCGCACGATCGGAACGAACCGGGCGAGCACGATGGAGCACGGGCCGTTTTTCGCGAAGAACGCCTCCGCCTGCTCGACGTACTCCTGTTTGAACAACCGCGAGTCGGGCCGGCGGAACAGCGCCGGCCCGGCCTTGCGGCCGATCAGATATCCCACCTGGTCGCCCGCGATCGCCGCCAGGCCGATCAGAATCGCCGCGACCGGCAGCGACGTGGAGACCTCGTCTCTGGCGATCAGCATCCCGAGGGTGAACAGCAGGGCGTCACCGGGCAGAAAGAACCCGATCAGCAGCCCCGATTCCGCGAAGACGATCAGAAGGACAACGGCCAGCCCTGCCTTGATGAGGCTGTCAGCGCTGATCGCGCTGGGACCTAGGGCGAGCGTGCTCGACGCGAGCGTGGTCACAATCGCGGGCCTCCGACGGCTTCGGGCGACAGGTCGGACGCGTCCGTTGAGATCGCGGTGACGTCCGCGTCACCGCACCGGCCCCGCCTGCTGACACCGTAAGGGTATCGAGCGGCTGGGCATCCACGACCGGCACCTGCAGGTACCGCGCTGATCCACAGATAGTCCACAGGTCCTCCACCCCGCCCAGCTCATCACCCCGCGACTCACTACCCCGCGACTCACTCACCCAGGTGGATTGGCCCAACCCGGCTTGCCCCAACACGGCAGGGACATGGCACGAGCCCGCCGAGGACCTCCAGACCATGACCACACGGACAGCAACCGGTGCGACGGAACCGGCGCCATAGTCTTATTTCGTGCGTTTCTCGCGGTCCGGTCCGAACGATGATTCACCCGCCTCTACCGGCCCGCATCCGACCCGATCGGACGTGCGGCATCAGCGCCCCCGGCCGCCGGTCGCGCCCGGCTCCACCGATCGGCGCGCGCGGCGGGAGGCCCGGTATGGACCCCGTCGCCGGACGATCCGCGCGCCGCTTCTGGTGCTGCTTGTGGTGTTCGGACTGATCCCGCTGGCCGGCTGCGGGCGGCGGGATGACGTCGACGGCGGGCAGGGCGGCGCGGGCAACAACGGTGCTCCTGCGGCCGGGCAGCCGGGGCAGCCGCAGACCACTGTCCCCGGAGCTCTGCTCTCCCGGGAGGTCGTCACGCCGGCCCCGGCCGGCATCCGTGCCTGGCGGGTCACCTATTCGTCCCGGCCGACCGACGCCGGCGAGGTTCCCGTCTCCGGAATCATTCTTGCTCCAGGCACAGATGTTCCGGTGCCCGCCGGAGGGCGCAAGGTCGTGGCGTTCGGGCACGGTACGACGGGCGTCCAGGATTCCTGCGCGCCCTCACGCGCCCGCCCGCCGCTGGCCGCCGCCGTCTGGACCTTCCCCCTGGTCCGGGCCGGCTACGTCGTCACGCTGACCGACTACGCGGGGCTGGGTACCCCCGGCGAGCATGCGATCTACGTCGCCGCCCCCGAGGGGCGGGCGGTACTCGACGCTGCCCGCGCCGCCCGCGCCCTCACCGAGACAGGGGCCGGCCGTGACGTCGTCCTCTGGGGTTATTCCCAGGGCGGGCAGGCGATGCTGGCCGCCGGCGCGCTGGCCGCCGGTTATGCCCCGGAGTTGAGCATTCGCGGCGTGGTCGCGACCGCGCCGCTGGCGGACCTGCCCGCCTCACTCACCACCATGCAGCGCCGTGCGGACGGTGTCGGATACCTGCTGCTGGCAATGATCGGGCTGGCGGTCGACGATCCACGGATCGACCTGGACCGCTACCTGACCCCGAACGGTCGGCGGTTGCTGACGGTCGCGCGCACCCGGTGCGCCGACGAGGTGACGAGGTGACGAAGACGAGTGTCGGCTCATCGATCCACACGGCCTTCACCGTGGATCCGCTCACCCGCCCGCCGTTCGCCGCAGGGTTCGCGCGGCAGCGGGACGAGATCATGCGACGAATGGCTCCCACGCTCGTCCTCCAGGGTGACCGCGACGAGGTGATTCGCCAGCCGGTCACCGACGGCGTGGTCAGCCGCCTGTGTGGTGAGGGCACGACGGTGGACTACCCGCGCTACCCGCTGGCCGACCATGGCTCGATCCTCGGCACGTCGATGAACGACCTGATGCGCTGGGTTGCGCAACGCTTCGACGCACGTCCGCCGACGGTCAGCGACATCTGCGCACTCGGCACCTCCGCCCGCGAGTAGGCCCACCCGGCCTGCCTGTGGATAACCGAGAAACCTGCTGGTCAACGGGCTAAGCGTGGCGTGATTCGAGGTCCTGACCACAGGTGCACGCGACGCGGACGGAGGCATTCCCTCGCAACGCCGAACGGGACGCTGCCCATAGTCGGTCGTTCTCGACCGTCGCGGACCCGTCGCTCCGTGCGCACCGAACGCACGCGGCCCTGCCAGGCACCGGTCCACTCTGTGGACAGCGCGTGCATCGGCAGCAGGCTGCGCCGACGGTCACCGTTACCCCTGTGGACAACGTCGAATTATCGGCCACGATGCTCATTAGCGGTCATCGTGCGCAGCACGGTGCTCCTCCTCGAACCCGGCGGCGAGCGCACCTCGGGTTTATCCACAGACAGGACGCGGCGCGGCTGACGGTGACCGCCGTGGGGCCTCCCCAGCGACCGCCACGGCCGGCGATTCTCCCTATGGAAGAGCAGGAAACTCCAGGTCAGGACGCCGGCTCGGACAAGCGCCCTGCCCGCACAACGATGACCGGGACGCTGCCCACGGTCAGCCAGTCCGACCCCGCGGGCCCCGTCGTCCGCAGCGCGCCGAACGCACGCGGCCCTGCCAGGCACCGGGCCGCACTGTGGACAGCGCGTGCATCCGTAGGCAGGTAGCGCCGACGGTCACCGTCCCCCTGTGGACAGCGCGGTCACCCCGCGTGGGGCCGGCATGCTCGCGAGGCCTTCCGACGTAAGCCGGCGGTGGCAACACGATGCCCAGGGACGGGGCCCCAGTCGGCGGCGACGCTCTCCCTGCCCGACACGGCTGTGGACGGCGCAATGCCCGTGGCTCGTCGTCCCCACATCGAGGAACAACAATGCCCACCGAAGGGCTGTGGACAACCGCTTCGCTGCCCATTCCGGGGTCCGGACGCCACCCGCGGCCGGGAAACGTTCACCAAGCGCTGCGACGCCGTGCCCGCGCCACGAGGATCCCGGCAAGCGCACCCGGGGTGGTCGTGGCCGGGCCTCGTGCCGGCCCGTCGTTGCAAGGCACGATGCCCACGGACGACCGGCGGCGGCCGCGCGCCGGTCGCACCTGTGGATACCGCCCGTCCGTTCGTCCGGCAGGGGCGCCGGACTCGCCCCGTTGCCCCCCGGCCGCGGCGCCGGTCTACTCACGGTGCCCACGGGTGACCTGTGGATTTCCCTGTCGGCGGGCTTCGAGCATCAACCCTAATCAGGGTGCAAGGAAAGAACCATGACCGCCCCTGATGCCGGACGGGTCTGCGATCGCTCGTTGTGAACAGGCGTCCGGTGGGTTCCGCGGACGACCCCCGCTGGGCACCTCGCTGACCATCACAGGTCAGCGGCCGGGCCCGGCACAGTGCCCGCAGACAGGCCCCCGTCGAACTGGGCCAAGGCATCGGAGGGTGACCGTCGAGCACCCCTTCGTCACGTGGACCTGAGCCCCTGTGGACAACGCCGAACCGCCGGCCACGATGCCCATCGGTGGTCATTGTGCGGAGCACGGTGCCCCTCGCCGAGGCTGGCGGGGAGCGCACCGGGAGTTATCCACGGGGTGCACGGTACGCAGTCGGAGGTGACCTCCGAGGGACGTCGTCACCGACCACCGACGATCGCAGCCGCTCCTGTGCATAGCCGAAAAATCCCTGGTCAAGGAACCGTGCAGGGCTTGGCTCGCGGCTCCGGCCGGGGGTTGCGCGCAGCGCGGATAGCCGCCTTGCCCGCGCGCCGATGAGAGCGTGTGCATCGGCAGCAGGCGGCGCCGACGGTCACCGTCACCCTGTGGACAGCGCGGTCACCCGCGTCGGGTCGGCATGCTCGCGCGACCTTCCAACGCCGTCGACGGTGAAACCACGATGCCCACAGGAGGGGGCCGGCTGGCGGCCACGCTCTCCCTGCCGGCGACGTCTGTGGATAGCACGCTGCCCATGGCCGTGTGGCGGGCACCGGGACGGTCCCGTCCGCGGGCCGGGCACCGAAGACCTCCGGGGGAGGGTGCGCGTTCGGCCGCGGCCTTGCCAGCGTCGTCCCCGCGCCGAGGAACGACGATGCCCACGGGAGAGCTGGGGACAACTGCCTCGATGCCCACCGGAGACCAGCGGCCACTGCGCCCCGGCCGCGCCTGTGGATACCGTCTGTCCGTTCGGCGACGGGGCCGGTCTCGAACCCCCGCCGCAGCGCCGATCTTCTCACGGTGCCCACAGATGGCCTGTGGATCTCCCGGTTGACGGGCATCGAGCTGGGCCGGAACCTCGGAAGGTGACCGTCGAGCATCTTCACCAGGTGGACCCGCGCTTCTGTGGACAACGGCGAACCGCCGGTCACGATGCTCATAGGTGGCCATCGAGTGCAGCACGGTGCCCCTCGTCGAGGCCGGCGGCGGGCACACCGGGAGTTATCCACAGACAGGACGCGGCGCGGCCGACGGTGACCGCCGTCCTCACCGTGCCCGGGGTGTGGGGAGCACCCGCCGGCCGTCCGGGGGCGCTCAGCGAACGAGGCTCAGCAGGCGGCGGTGGGTCGCGTCTCGGTGACCGGCCGGACCGCCGCGACGCAGAAGTCGACGAGTCGGCTGTGGAAGGCGGGGTCGTCGATGGGCTGGCGGGCGCCGAAGGCGTGCCGGGCCAGCATGGCGCCCAGGAAGGCGCCGGTGGCGAGGTCGGTGTCGAGGTCGGCGCGGGCCTCGCCGCGGGAGACGGCGTCGTGCAGGGCGTCCTCGATGGCGGCCGCGCAGCGGTCGACAGATTCGCGCCGGAACGCCGCGTACATCGCGGGGAAGTGCGGCAGTTCGGCCATGCATCGGGCCAGAATCGACAACCGGGGCTCGGTGAACACCGCGTCGACGTAGGGCGCGAGGTGGAGCAGGTCCGCGCGCAGCGACCCGGTCCGCGGGGGCACGAGCCCGGCCGCCAGGGTCCCGAGCGCGTGCAGGACGAGATCATCGCGGGCCGGCCAGCGCGCGTAGATGCCGCGTTTGGCAACCTCGGCGCGAGCCGCGACCCGGTTCACGCTGAACCCGCCGACGCCGTGCTCGGCCAGTTCGTCCACGGCGGCGGACAGCACGCGGGTGTCGATCGTCGCGTCGCGGGGGCGCCCCCGCCGCGGCCGATCGAGCTGCCCGGTCTCCTCCTGCGCCATCCGCTCAGGCTAAGCCGGAAACGGGGGTGTAGACCGCGAATATTTAGGGAACCAGCCTGGTTGCATAAATCTGACAGGCTCCACGGAGCTCCGACAGCCCGCGTCGCGGCGGACGGTGTTCGTCTCGCGATGCACAGTGACACACGGAGGCAGATATGACGACCACGATCTACTCGGCGACCTCGACCGCCTGGGGCGGCCGGGAGGGGCGGGTGGCATCCAGCGACAACCGGGTGGACCTCCAGCTCTCCATCCCGAAGGGGCTCGGCGGCGACGACGGGTCGGGCACGAACCCGGAGCAGCTGTTCGCCACCGGGTACGCCGCGTGCTTCCACAGCGCGCTCAAGGCCGTCGCCCGAGGCAAGAAGGCCGACGTCACCGACTCGGCGGTGTCGGTGACCATCGAACTGCTCCGGGACGACGAGGGCGCCATCGGCCTGGGTGCGAGGATCGAGGCGCAGATCCCGGGGCTCGAGCGGGCCACCGCCCAGGAACTACTCGAGGCGGCGCACGCGATGTGCCCGTACTCCCGCGCCACGAAGGGCAACATCCCCTCCGAGGTCGTCCTTGTGGACAACGACTGACCGGTGCGCCGCCGGCCTGCGGCCCGTCGGGTCAGCGCGTTCCCCGGACGCGTGGCCCGGCGGGCCCGCGGGTCGCCACCGCCCGCGGCCGGCCAGTCCACGACCTGGCCTGGCCGCGCCGTCACATGGGATGTCAGTGAAGATCGGACCTGAATGTCCTAATGTGCGGAAGAAGCGGCGCCACCCTCGACGTCGAGGGACCAGGACTGGCCCGAAACGAACGGAGGGCGCACAGTTGCGGATTGCGTTGTTGTCGTACCGGAGCCTGCCCACCTGCGGTGGACAGGGCGTGTACGTCCGACATCTGTCCCGCGAACTGGTCGCCCTGGGGCACCACGTGCAGGTGCTGAGCGGGCCGCCGTACCCCGACCTCGACGACGGGGTCGGTCTCACCGAGCTGCCCAGCCTGGACCTCTACCTCGACTCGGACCCATTCCGCTGGCCGGGGCTGGCAGAGGTCCGCGCGCTGCCCGACGTCGTCGAGTTCGGGATGATGCGAACCGGGCAGTTCTCGGAGCCGCTGTCGTTCAGCCTGCGCGCCTACCAGGCGCTGCGGCCGCGAGCGTCCGGTGGGCGACCGCCGTTCGACATCATCCATGACAACCAGGGGCTCGGCTACGGGCTGCTGGCGCTGCGGGCGGCGCTGCGCCCGTACCGAATCCCCGTGGTGAGCACCGTGCACCATCCGATCACCGTCGACCTTCGGCTGAGCCTGGCCGCGGCGTCGAGCTTCACCGCTCGGGTGGGGCTGCGCCGGTGGTACTCGTTCCTGCCGATGCAGGCCCGGGTGGCGCGGAGGCTGGACGGCATCGTCATCCCCTCGGAGAGCTCGCGGCGCGAGATCATCGCCGACATGAACCTTCCGTCGGAGGTCATGCACACGGTGCCCCTCGGGGTCGACGCCGAGATCTTCACGCCCGCGCCCGCCCACGCGCCGGCCGTCGCCGGCCGCATCGTGGTCGTGACCAGCGCGGACGTGCCGCTCAAGGGGCTGGGTGTCCTGCTGGAGGCGCTGGCCAAGCTGCGATCCGAGCGTGCCGCGCACCTGGTCTGCATCGGCAAGGTCCGCGAAGGCGGGCAGGCCCAGCGCCGGGTGAAGGAGCTGGGCCTGGGCGACGCGGTGACGTTCCGTTCCAACATCCCGGAGCAGGAGCTGATCGAGCTGCTGCGCTCCGCCGAGGTCGCGGTCGTCCCCTCCCTCTACGAGGGGTTCAGCCTGCCCGCCGTGGAGGAGATGGCCTGCGGCATCCCGCTGATCGCGACGACCGCCGGGGCGTTGCCCGAGGTCGCCGGCGCTGACGGCGAGGCCGCCCTGCTGGTCCCCCCGGGAGATCCGGACGCGCTCGCCGCGGCCATCCGCACGCTGCTCGACGATCCGGCGCGCCGCGCCCGGATGGGGGCCGCCGGGCGGCGCCGGGTGGAGGAGCGGTTCTCCTGGCGGGCGGCGAGCGCCGCGACCGCGGCCTGGTACGCGGAGCGGATCGCGGCGGTGGGCGGGACGCCGACCTCGCCCTGCCCGGGCTCGTCGTGGTCGTGGGCGCAGCGGGCACCGGCGTCCCAGCCGACCCCGGCGGGACTGGCCACCGCCGCCGCCACGTCCGCGCCGGCGGCGGCGGCGGTCCCGGGCGATTCGAGCTCGTCGGCGTCGCCGACGCTCGCCGGCTGAGCCGGCGCCGCATGCTCACCGTCGACTTCGATCGTTTTCCCGTACCCGCAGGCTGCCGGCTGCTCGACCTGGGTTGCGGGGCCGGGCGCCATTCCTTCGAGGCGTTCCGGTGCGGCGCCGACGTCGTCGCGTTGGACTACTCCCTCGGTGAGGTCAGCGGCGTGAACGCGATGCTCGCCGCGATGGCCCTGGAGGGGCAGGCGCCGGCCACGGCACGGGCCGCCGCGGTGCGCGGCGACGCGCTCGCCCTGCCGTTCGCGGACGCCACCTTTGACCGGGTCATCATCGCCGAGGTCCTCGAACACCTGCCCGCCGACACGGCGGTGATGGCCGAGATCGCCCGCGTGCTGCGGCCCGGCGGCTGGGTGGCGGTCACCGTCCCCAATCGCCTGCCCGAGCAGGTGTGCTGGAGCCTGTCGACGGCGTACCACACCGTCGAAGGCGGTCACATCCGCATCTACCGGCAGTCCGAGCTGCGCGAGCGGCTTACCGCCGTCGGGCTGGAGCCGATCGGCACCCACTTCGCCCACGCCCTGCACGCGCCGTACTGGTGGCTTCGGTGTCTCGTCGGTGTCCATGACGACGACCATCCGGCGACGCGGCTTTACCACCGGCTGCTGGTGTGGGACATGATGCGCCGTCCCCAGGTCACGCGGCTCGCCGAACGGATCCTCAATCCGGTCATCGGCAAGAGCATCGTCCTGTACCTACGAAAACCGGAGGTAGCGCGTGCGGCCGGTTGAGTCTGCTCCGGTGTTGGCCCCCGAGGCGCTCATCGCGACCGCGACCGCGATCGCCGCCGTCCAGGAACCGGACGGCGCCATCCCCTGGTATCCCGGCGGCCACACCGACCCCTGGGACCATCTCGAATGTGCCATGGCGCTCGACCTCGGCGGCCTCGTCGGCGCGGCCGACGCCGCCTGGGCCTGGCTGCGCCGCAACCAGCGGGCCGACGGCTCCTGGGCCACCAGCTACGTGGCCGGCGCGATCAAAGAGGACTTCGCCGACAGCAACCAGTGCGCCTATGTCGCGACGGCCGCCTGGCATCGCTGGCTGCTCACCGGGAATCGTGCCTTCGCCGTCGGGATCTGGCCGGTCGTCCGCCGGGCACTCGACCTCATCGTCGACATGCAGGCCCCCGGCGGCCAGATCTGGTGGGCACGGGGCTCGGACGGCGTGGACTATCCCGAGGCGCTGCTCACGGGATGCTCCAGCACCCTGCACAGCCTGCGGTGCGGGATGGCGCTCGCCGCGCTCGTCGACGAGGTGCCGCCAGCCTGGGAGCGGGCGACCGGCGCGCTGCATCACGCGCTGGTCGCCCATCCCGAGCACTTCGCCCCGCGGGACCGCTGGTCGATGGACTGGTACTACCCGGTGATCGGCGGGGCGCTGCGCCGCTCCGCCGGCCGGGCCCGGCTCGTCTCCCGCTGGGACGACTTCGTCGTCGACGGCCTGGGGATCCGCTGTGTGGCCGACGAGCCCTGGGTGACCGGCGCGGAGACCTGCGAGCTCGCGATCGCCCTACACCTGGTCGGCGAGTCGACCGCCGCGGCCAAGCTGGTCGCGGACATGCAGCATCTGCGGCACGACGGCGGCGGCTACTGGACGGGCTGGCAGTTCGCCGACCGCACGTTCTGGCCGGTCGAGCAGTCGACGTGGACCGCCGCGGCGGTGATCCTCGCGGCCGACACGTTGGCCGGCGGGGTCACCGAGACCCTGTTCCGCGGGGCGGACCTGCCCACCGGGCTGCACGGGCCGGAGGGGATCGACGGCCAGGCCGGCGCCGACACCGGCCGCTCCCGGGACGAGCCGCGCCCACCCGACCAGCGTCCGGCGCCCGACGGCGACCCGCCGGTGACGGACTCCGACCCACCGGCGACGGACTCGGACCCGCCGGCGACGTGCGGCTGCCGGTCAGTCGACGCGGCGTAGAACCCGCAGCGACCCGGTCCGCGACTGCTCGCGGAAGCCCTCGTCGAGCGCCCGCAGCAGGACATGGTGCGGCGCCTGGCCACCGTCGGCGGGATCGGGGAACACGTCGTGGATGGCCAGCAGGCCGCCGGAGGTGACGTGGCGCCCCCACGCCTCGTAATCGGCCTGGGCTTGCTCCTCGGTGTGCCCGCCGTCGAGGAAGAGCAGCGCGATCGGGGTCGTCCACCACCGTCCGACCTGCTCGGACCGCCCGACGATCGCCGTCACCACGTCCTCGACCTGGCCCTGCTCCAGGGTCCGGCGCAGGAACGGCAGCGTGTCGAGCCGGCCCGTGCGCGGGTCGACGAGGGTGGTGTCGTGGTACTTCTCCTCCGAGCCGCGGTGATGGTCCACGGTGACCACGGTGGCGCCCGCCGCTCGGGCGGCGGCGGCCAGGTAGAGGGTGGACTTCCCGCAGTAGGTGCCGACCTCGCAGATCAGGCCGCCGGCCGGGATCGCCGCAGCCGCCGTGTACAGCGCAAGCCCCTCCTGCGGGGGCATGAAGCCCGTCGCCCCCTCGGCCACCTGCCGCAATGCCACGTCCACCGCCGGCTCCCTTCCCACTGACCTCGCGCCGTCCTGCTTCCCGCCGGCTGGCGGGTACCGCCCGATCCAGCCGGTACCGAACCTTAGTACCCCGGGCTCGCCGACCGGCGGTCTTCCGGGACTGGCCGCCGGCCGACGAGCTCGGTCGAGGCGGGACGAGCGCCGGAGCCGCCCGCGTCAAGCCGGCGCCCGCGACCGGTGAACGAAAAACTGTTTGCCCAGCCGGCCGGGATGAACTAACCTGCCCTCATGGGCATCTGAGTAGGCGTGTGAACGCCTCGGTGCGCCCGCTGTCACGGCAGGGTGACCAATTATTCTCTTCTTTCCAGCCGACCTGGGCGATCGGTCTCGTGGCACCGGACCTCCGGCCGCGCACGACGCCATAATGCCTGGCAGTCCTGCTGATCTGTCCGTCCATCGCGGCGCTCCGCTCGCCCGCCAGTGCCGTTTTCGGCGGCTGACGGCGTTTACCCGATTAGGCGTACTGCGTTTCTCGCCCAGTTTTGGGAGCCGAGCGTCCGCGGAGTCGGCGTCACCATTTCACGCTGCCCGAAAGGAACACAGATGGCTGCTCGTTCTCGATCCCGAAACCCGCAACTGCGCGACACCACCCGCACCGCCCCCAGGCCACCGGCCGGGAACGCGGTGACCGAGCCCGGCGCCGAACCGGCCGCGTCCCCGCTCGCCGACCCGGCTGGGTCGGCTGGAACGGCTGGAACGGCTGGAACGGCGCTCCCCGGCCTTGCTGACGCGCCGGCCCAGGACCGCCGTTCCCGGCGAGAGCGGCGAGAGCGGCGAGGGCACGGCGGGGGCGGCGAGAGTCCCCGGTCCGGGCCGGTTGCGCCGCGGCTGAACGCCGGGGCAGCGGGCGCGGGCCGCAACCAGCGGCGCTTCGCCGCCCGCCGCCAGGGCTGACCGCGGCGGCGGCTACTTGCCGAGGGTCTCGGCCGCCTCGGTGCGGCGGGCGAAGATCTCCTCGGCCCGCTCCTCCATCTCCTTCAACGCCTTCTTGCGTCCGCGGCTGGACAGCCGGTCGAGGTAGAGGCCGCCGTGCAGATGATCGGTCTCGTGCTGCAGGCACCGGGCGAAGTAGCCGGTGCCTGCCAGCCGCAGCGGTGCGCCGGTGGAGTCCTGGCCGTGAACCGCGGCGTGTTCGAGCCGGGCGACCTCCATGTAGGCGCCCGGCACGGACAGGCAGCCCTCGTCGCCCTTGACCAGCCGGCGCTCGGCCGGATCGGCCTCGTCCAGCTCCGGATTGGCGAGGTGCCCCACGTGCCGGACGCCGTCCTCGTCGGTGCAGTCGTAGACGAACAGGGCGGCGTCGACGTCGATCTGGTTCGCGGCGAGGCCGACCCCCTCGGCGCCGTACATCGTGGCGAACATGTCATCGATCAGGGCGGCGAGTTCCGGGGTGCCGAACTCGGTGATCTTCCGGCAGGGCCGATGCAGGATGGGCTCCCCGACGACCGTGATGCGCCGGATGGTGCCCCGCGCCACCTCGGGCGGGACCTCGGGATAGGCGTCGACCGGCTCTCCTAGGACCCGGATCCGCAGATCCTGCTTTTCGTTCGCCTCATCCGATCGCGCGGTACGCGAGGCCATGGCGGGCTTCTCCTTCCATCCGACCGCCGGCGCGTCCGCGCGGGCGGCGGCGCGGTGCCGACCGGGCCCCACCCGCCGTCCGCCAGGCCGAACCGGGCCGCCGCCGATCCTCGACATGCTGTACCTACGAGCTTGGCAGAACGCCCGCGCCATCCGCGCGACGGATCGACTCTCCTCGAGCGAATATCGCACCGTCGGGCGGGTGGAGCGGTTCACCCCGACGGTGCCCGGCATGTCGATGGCGGGCCGCTGCCCACAGGTGGCGAGGAGGTGGCGAGCGCCGAAAGGGGGTACTGGCCCGCCGCATCAAGCCGGTACCTCCCCTTCGGGCTCAGGCGGCGAGCAGCCCTCGCGAGGCGCGGCACGGCGGGTCGCGACTGCAGGTGCAGCCGTTCGAGGTCGAGCCCCTCATCGCCCAGGACGGCGAGCAGCTTGGTCTCCCCGATCGCGTAGACGATGATGTGCCCGCCCTGACACCGGGTGATCACCTCGCGCAGCGGGCCCATCCGGACCTCCTGGCCGGTGGACCGGCCGAGGCCGAGGGCGGCGGCGGCCATCGCCGCGAGCACCTCGGGCCGGACGTCGTCGGCGTCGGCGGCGACCAGCAGGCCGTCGGCGGACGCGACGGCGCTGCCGGTGACGCCCGGAACCTGGTCCCGCAGGGCGTAGAGCTCGGCGAGTACCCCGTCGGTGATCGTGCTTGTGCTCATCGAGGCCTCATTTCTGCCACCATGGAAGGATGGGCGGACGGTTCTCACAGCTCGGCCTCGGCCGGCGCCGCCGGCCTTCAGAGGTCGAGGTTGCGGGCGATGGTGCGCAGGCCGTGCCGGGCGAGCGCGAGGTTCGCCCGGTGCCGGTCCATCGCCAGGTAGAGAAACAGCGGGGTGCCGCCACGGTGGAGCAGCCGGATCAGGTGGTACTGCTGATCGAGGGTGATGAGGATGTCCTCGATCCCCTCCTTGATCCCCAATGCGTCGAGGGTGCGGGCCTTGGCACGCACGACGTCGGTGTTTCCGGCCGAGGCCACCTCGAGATCGAGGTTCCGGCCGCCACCGGCGGAACCGAGCATCATTCCGCTCTCATAATCGACGAGCGAAGCACCAAGCGCCCCGTTAATTGTCATTGCTTCCTTGAGCGCGGTTTCAATGTCCATGAGGTACCCCCTCAACCCGTTGACAGCATGACGAAATTACGTCGCTAGGTTCCAGGTTTGTTAACGTTCGCGTGCGCATCGACGGGCATATCGTGTAGACAAGGCGACCGTACCCGTGCGCGAACGGAATGTCACATCGAGGAACCCGCCATGCCGGATGAGATAAAGAACATGCAGGGTCCCGTTTCTTCTACCGACGGCCCACCCCACAAGGAGGATGCCGGCACGCGAGCGGCCGAAGAAATGTCGGCCGGGGTCGAGATCCTGCTGGCAGCGCTCCGACGGCAGGCCCGGGAGAGGCTCTCGAGTGTAGTCGCGGTGCTGGGCGAGGCAAGTGGGAAGGTTGTCTTTCGGGAAGGTTTGATCGCGGCCGTCACCACCTCGGCGGCGCCCGGTCCCGAGTCGTTGCTGCTGCGGTCCGGGCGGATCTCCGACGAGGAGTGGGCCACGGTGTTCGCCGCGGCCGCGCCGAGCGGGCAGCTGGCGACGGCGCTGGTCGAGCGCCGGCTGCTGGGCAGCGCGGGCATGCAGGTGGTAACTCGGCTGGCGGCGATGGACGCCCTGTTCGCCCTGGCCAGCACCCAGATCACGAGCGTGTCCGCGAAGCCCGCCGGCCCCGGTTTCCTCTCCCCGGTGCTGCCCGCCGAGCCGGGGATCAAGGTCGAGTGGGCCATCCGGGAGACGACCCGACGGCTGGCACGTGCGTCCCACTGGCGGGTCGAGCTGGGCCTGGAGATCCAGATCCGGCCACGGCTGGCGTCGCCACCGCCGCGGGCCGCGACGGGCACGGCGCAGGCCGACCTGCTGGCCCGGGTCAACGGCCGCCGGACGTGCCGGGACATCGCTTTCGTGGTGGGCCGCGGACTGTTCCCCGTAATGACGGACCTGGCCTCACTCACGGGGGATGGCTGGATCGTTCTTCCACCCCCGCAGGGGCAATCCCCGGCCGCCCCGGAATCCGGCTGCGGCGAAACGTCCGGCCTGCCTGCGCACGGCGACCGAGTCCGCGCGGAAATCACGGCGACGGCGGACGATGACAATTTCCGGGAACGCCGATACGACTTGACGGTGGGCAGCAGCCTGCCCCGCCGCGACAGTCATCGCCATCGCGGTCGCGATTTTCCCGCCTACCGCCAGATCGGCTGACCGACATCCGTAACAACGCCGACCGACCAGGCTGCACCTGCTGGTGGTGACCACCGGCATGCGCCGCGGGGAGGTGGTGGGGCTTCGGCGCGAGGATGTCGACCTCGACGCCGCCACGGTGGTGCCCGCCGTGCCCCGTGTCGTCGTCGACGGCCAAGGGTGGAGCTCCGGCGGTGGACCTTGAACCCCGATCTTGACCGCTACCTGCGGGAACGTCCCAAGCCCTCCAGTCGGACAGGCGGGGTGTAGTCACAGGATCACCGAAAGTACGTAGGGGCTCCCCTGGGAAACCGAGGGGCCCTTTTTCGTGCTCGTGATCTCGAAATGACCCGAGTCGGTGCCGACAGGCATGGATGCTAACTTTTGCAAGCATCCCA
>NZ_CADCWT010000097.1 GCF_902806485.1 Candidatus Frankia alpina
TCACGGGTTGGTCGGCGCGGCGGCGCGCCGGACCCGGATTCGATCCGTCGTCGTCGCAGCTCCCGCACCAGGTCGACCGTCGGCGGATGGCCCGAACCGCTGGTATCCGATCCGTCGGCGGCCGGAGTCTGGGAGAGTCCGGCACCATGAATGCGGATGTGGGCGGCCCGCGTACCGGTGCTTCTACCCCGCCGGGACGGGGTGCAACGTCCGGGGAGCAGGCCGACGGCGGCGCGCCGGGCGCGGCGGGGGGCCGGCTGGTCGTCGCGGTCGCCCTCCTCGACGACGAGCGCCGGGTGCTGGCCGCCCGGCGCTGCGAGCCGCGGGCCTACGCCGGCATGTGGGAGTTCCCCGGCGGCAAGGTCGAGCCGGGCGAGGACGAGCTCGACGCGCTCGTGCGGGAGTGCCGCGAGGAGCTCGACGTCGAGATCGAGGTCGGGCCGCCGCTGGGCGAGGTGGGTCTGGCGAGCCCGGGGTGGATCCTGCGGGTCTGGTTCGGGCGGGTGACCGGGCGCAGCCCCCGCCTGCTCGACCATGACGAGCTGCGCTGGCTGGCCGCCGCCGAGCTCGACGACGTCCACTGGATGCCGGCGGACGGCCCGCTGGTCGAGAAACTCCGCCAGGCACTGACCGGCCCCGACCCGATTCGCTGGCCCCAGCGGCCCTGACGCCTCGCCACCCGCCGGGGCGAGGTGTCCGTACCATGGGTGGTGGCACGAACGTCGCCAGTGCCAGTCTGGCGGGCGCGTCAACGTGCCTCGACGCCGATCGGCGTGGCGAAGTTCCAGCCACGGCGTTCGCGCCACCGGTTCCATGCGGCACCGTCCTTCGCGCGGTGCCGTCGTCGTTGTTGCGGGGTTGAGAGCCCCACGTCCGCCCCGGAGCGCCTCACCGTGTCCCTTCGTGCCGATCTTCGTAACGTGGCCATCATCGCCCACGTCGACCATGGCAAGACCACGCTCGTCGATGCCATGCTGCGCCAGTCCGGCGCCTTCGGCGAGCACGCTGAGCTCACCGACCGCGTGATGGACTCGATGGACCTGGAGCGGGAGAAGGGCATCACGATTCTCGCGAAGAACACCGCGGTCCGTCACGGCGACATCACGATCAACATTATCGACACCCCCGGCCACGCCGACTTCGGCGGCGAGGTCGAGCGCGGCCTGTCCATGGTCGACGGCGTGCTGCTGTTGGTCGACGCGAGCGAGGGCCCGCTGCCGCAGACCCGTTTCGTGCTGCGCAAGGCGCTCGCGGCCCGGCTGCCGGTAGTCCTGGTCATCAACAAGGTGGACCGTTCCGACGCCCGGATCGCCGAGGTCGTCGACGAGGCCTACGAGCTCTTCCTCGACCTCGACGCGGACGAGGAGCAGATCGACTTCCCGATCATCTACTGCAACGCCAAGGCCGGCCGCGCCTCGACGACCCGCCCGGCCGACGGCGCCAACCCGGACTCGCCGGACCTCAAGCCGCTGTTCAACCTGCTGCTGGAGACCGTCCCGGCGCCGTCGTTCGACCCGGACGCGCCCCTGCAGGCGCTGGTCACCAACCTCGACGCGTCGCCGTACCTCGGCCGCCTCGCGCTGTGCCGGGTGCACAACGGCACGATCAAGCGCGGCCAGCAGGCCACCCTGTGCCGCGCGGACGGCACCCAGCAGCGCGTCAAGATCAGCGAGATGCTGATGACCCAGGCGCTGGAGCGGGTGCCGGCCGAGGAGGCCGGGCCGGGCGACATCATCGCCATCGCCGGCATCCCCGACATCACGATCGGCGAGACGCTGGCCGACGCGGAGGACCCCCGCCCCCTGCCGGTGATCACCATCGACGAGCCGTCGATCAGCATGACGATCGGCATCAACACCTCGCCGCTGGCCGGGAGGTCCGGCAAGAAGCTCACCGCCCGGCTGGTGAAGAACCGGCTGGACGCCGAGCTCGTCGGCAACGTGTCCATCCGCGTGCTGCCGACGGAGCGCCCGGACACCTGGGAGGTGCAGGGCCGCGGTGAGCTCCAGCTCGCCGTCCTCGTCGAGCTGATGCGCCGCGAGGAGTTCGAGCTGACCGTCGGCAAGCCGCAGGTCGTCACCAGGATCGTCGACGGCAAGGTGCACGAGCCGGTGGAGCGCCTCACCATCGACGCCCCCGAGGAGTTCCTCGGCACGCTCACCCAGCTCCTCGCGCTGCGCAAGGGCCGGGTCGAGCAGATGGTCAACCACGGCACCGGCTGGATCCGGCTGGAGTACCTGGTCCCCGCCCGCGGGCTGATCGGCTTCCGGACCGAGTTCCTCACCGAGACCCGCGGCACCGGCCTGCTGCACCACGTCTTCGACCGGTACGAGCCCTGGTTCGGCGAGCTGCGGACCCGGGCCACCGGCTCGATGGTCGCCGACCGCAGGGGCGTGGCCACCGCCTACGCGCTGTTCAACCTCCAGGAGCGCGGCACGATGTTCATCGGGCCGACGACGGAGGTCTACGAGGGCATGATCGTTGCTGAGAACTCCCGGGCGGACGACATGGACGTCAACCCGACCAAGGAGAAGAAGCTCACGAACATGCGCTCCTCCACGGGCGACGAGCTGGTCCGGCTCACCCCGCACCGGGTGCTCACCCTCGAGCAGGCGCTGGAGTTCTGCCGCGAGGACGAGTGCGTCGAGGTGACGCCGGGCTTCGTCCGGCTTCGCAAGGTGGCCCTGACCGCCGGTGAGCGGGAGAAGCTGCGCTCGCGGCGCCGCTGACCTCCCCCTCCCGGCGAGCCCGCGTGGCCCGCGCCGGCAGCCCATGTGGCTGGTGCGGGCCGTAGGGTCGGGATGGTGACGTTTGCTACTGCGCCGTCGACCCCGGCCAGCCCGCCGGCCGCCCGCCGGTTGATGTTCGTCCACGCTCACCCGGACGACGAGGTGATCTCCACGGGGATCGCCATCGCCTCCTACGCCGCAGCTGCGGACACCTCCGTCACCCTCGTGACCTGCACATTGGGGGAGGAGGGCGAGGTACTGGTGCCCGAGCTGATCAACCTGCGGGCGGACCGCGGCAACCAGCTCGGCGGCTACCGAATCGGCGAGCTCGCCGAGTCCTGCGCCGCGCTCGGCATCACCGACCAGCGTTTCCTCGGCGGTCCGGGCCGTTGGCGGGACAGCGGCATGATCGGCACCGCGGCGAACGACCACCCCCGCTGCCTGTGGCGGGCCGACCTGGCCGAGGCCACGGCCGAGCTGGTCCGGATCGTCCGTGACGTCCGGCCGCAGGTGCTGGTCAGCTACGACTCGAACGGCGGCTACGGGCATCCCGACCACATCCGGGCCCACCAGGTCACCGCGCGGGCCTTCACCGACGCCGCCGACCCGGCGTTCGCCCCGGGCACCGGCGAGCCCTGGCAGGTCGCGAAGCGTTACGAGACGGCGATGCCCCGCTCGCGTGCTGTCGCCGGTTTCGAGCACTTCCGCGACTCCGACGACCGGAACAACCCCTTCGCCGGCCTGCAGTCCGTCGACGACCTGGCGATGACGCTCGTCGACGACGCCGACATCACCGCCGAGATCTCCGCGCCCGAGTTCTTCGACGCCAAGATCGCCTCGATGCGGGCGCACCGGACCCAGATGGCCGTCGACGGCTTCTTCTTCGCCCTCGCTGATGGCATCGGCCAGCAGGCGTGGGGCGTGGAGCACTTCGTGCTGGCCGCGGGCACCCGCGGCCCTGGTGACGGGTCTGGTGACGGGCCGGACGGCCGTGAGCGGGACCTGTTCGCCGGCGTCACCTTCTGACCATCGCGGGAATCGCGCCGGCCTGCCCGCCGTTGGTGCACATGTGCAGCGATGTAACGCTGTAGGTGCAGGTCCGGGAGGTCGGATGCACGCCAGCAACGAGGGATTTCCCAGCCGGCCAGATGAGCCGCTGGACGCCTACTCGGCGATCGTCACCCGGGTCGCCGCCGCGCTGACCCCGTCGGTGGCCAGCCTGCGGGTACGGACGCGGCGCGGAGCCGGGGCGGGATCGGCCGTGGTGTTCACCGACGACGGTTTCCTGCTCACCTCGGCCCACGTCGTCGAGGGGCATCTCGCCGGGGGTGGCTCCCCGGTCGGGCTCGCCCAGTTCGTGGACGGGACGGAGCTCGAGTTCGACGTCGTCGGCGCCGACCCGCTGTCCGACCTCGCCGTGCTGCGCGCCCGCGGGGCGACGCCGCGGGCCGCCCTGCTCGGCGACGCCACCGGGCTTCAGGTCGGCCAGCTCGTCGTCGCCGTCGGCAACCCGCTGGGGCTGACCGGCAGTGTGACGGCCGGTGTCGTGAGCGCGCTCGGCCGGTCGCTGCCGACCCGGGCCGGCTCCGCGGTGCGGGTGGTCGACGAGGTCATCCAGACCGACGCGGCGCTGAACCCGGGCAACTCGGGCGGCGCGCTCGGCACGGCCGACGCCCGGGTGGTCGGGATCAACACCGCCGTCGCCGGGGTGGGGCTGGGGCTCGCCGTCCCCGTCAACGCGGCGACTCGGAAGATCCTCGCCGCGCTGATGCGTTACGGGCGGGTGCGCCGGGCCTACCTCGGCGTGGCCGGGGTCCGGGTCCCGCTGCCGCCGGCCGTCGCGGAGCGCACCGGCCAGAGCCACGGCGTCCGCCTCGCCGAGGTGGCCGTCGACAGCCCGACGGGCGGCGCGGGCCTGTTCACCGGCGACCTCGTGCTGTCGTTGGACACGGTTCCCATCGTCACCCCCAGTGACCTCCAGCGGATGCTGACGGAGGCCACGATCGGCCGCGCGGTGGAGCTGACGGTCTGGCGGCGCGGCGCCCTGGTGGACGTCATCGTCGTCCCCCGGGAGCTCGTCACCACCTGAGCCCTCGCGATGGCCCTCGAGCTAGCCGTTGCGAACGCCCTCGGCGGACTGCCCAGGCGATTGCGGCGCATCATGTCCTACTGTCGGAGCATGGCCCGCCCAGGTACCGGTCCCCGTCGGACGCCGCCTTCGTCGCGCTCGTCCGAGTCGTTCCGGCCGTCCCGGCAACCGGAGACGGAGACGGGCCCGGCCGAACCGGAGCCGGGCCGGGTCTTCCTCGGATTTTCCTACGCGCTGGGGGTTGTCCTCGGTGTCGGGCTGGGCCTCTACGGCGTCTCCCTCGTCCCCGACGGCCCTCGCCCGGGCGGCACGCTGCTGTCCGTCGGACTGCTGCTGGCGGTGGTGGGCAACGGGGCGGCGGCGCTGCTGGTGCGCTGGCTGACTGGTACCCGGCTGGGGCCGGCGACAGTGCTGATCGGCTGGATGCCGGTGGTGCTGCTGCTCGCCGCCTCCCGCCCCGAGGGCGACCTGCTGCTGCAATCCAGCGCCACCGCGTACGCGTTTCTGCTGCTCGGTGGCCTGAGCCCGATCGTCGTGGCGGTCCTCGGCGGGGCGCGGCGCGGGTTCACCGTGCTCCCGCCCCCCGTGAGGCCACGACGATAGAACGTAGAGCATTGTGCAAGATGTCACCGGCTCCGGCTTCCAGGAGCACGCCCGCGGATGGCGGCGGTAGCGTGAGTCGGGTGGGCAGCCCGCCGCAGGAGATCCGCAATGGTTCAGCCGCCGTCCGGGCACCCCTGGATGCGGGTGACTTCCGCCGGGCGGTCGGTCGATTCGCCACCGGTGTGACAATTCTCACTACCCTCGCCGAGGGGCGTCATCTCGGCATGACGGCGAATTCGTTCGTCTCGGTCTCCCTCGACCCGTTGCTGGTGCTGGCCGGCATCCGCCGTGACGCCCGGTTCCACGACCCGCTGCTGGCGGCCGGGGTCTGGGGCGTCTCGGTGCTGGCCGCCGACATGACCGAGGCCTCGGGGTTCTTCGCCCGGCATGCCTACGAACAGCCCGGCGACATGTTCGCCCAGTGGCCGCACACGATCGGGGAGCAGACCGGGGTCGTCCTGCTCGACGGCGCCCTGTCGGTCTTCGAGTGCCGAACGGTGTCGACCCACCCCGGCGGGGATCACACCCTGGTCATCGGCGAGGTGGTGTCGCTCGAACAGTCTCGGGACGACGCCGCCCCACTCGTCTTCTTCGAGGGGAAGTATCTCGACACCACGCCGTCCCGTGAGCCGGTCCCCGCCCAGGACGGTGGCACCGACCAGGCCGGGTGAAACCAGGTCAGTTGAGGCGAGCGCGGGCCGCCGCGGCAGCCTGGCGGGCGGCGGCGGCCGCGGCCGGCTCCACCTCGGCCACCGTGTCTGCGAAGGCTGTCAGGTCGATCGCGCCACCGAGGAAATCGCCGAGCCGCACGCGCAGCTCGCCGCGCTCGCGGCGCAGGCTCGCCGGGTGGTGCGGGAGCAGCAGCGAGAGCTCGACGGCCCACAGCCGGGTCCGCGGCGTGTCCGAACGGGCGGCGAGGATGCGGATGTTGCCGAGGATGCGGGCCAGCACGTCCTGGGGATCCATCGGGGCCAGGTGCGCCCGGTTGAACGCGACCCCGGTCGCGCGGACCTTCGCCGCGGCATCGTGGATGGTCAGCAGCCGGCCGGCCGCGAACGGGTCGACGAGCACGAAGTCCTCGGGCGAGCCGACGGCGACGACCACATGGCCCGGCAGCCCGACCAGGTAGGAGGCGACCCCGAGCCGGTGGGCCACCTCCAGCCAGACGACGGAGAGCAGGATCGGCAGGCCCCGGCGGCGGCGCAGCACGTCGGGCAGCAACGAGGAACGCAGATCGTCGTAGTCGCCGGCGGAACCGGCGAAGCCGGCATCGAGCCCGAGTGCCTCGTGCAGGGCCTCCGCCGCGGTTCGTGGATCAAGGGCGCCGAAGCGGCGCGGCTCGCCGAGGCGGCCGGCCGGGTCGGCGCCGGCCCCCGGCTGCCCCCCTTCGGCGCCACCGGCCGGCGGTGGGATGCCTCGCTCCACCCTCGGGAAACCCCGGCTGGCGGTGGCCCGGGCGGCGAGCAGCGGGCGGGCGTGGGCGGCGAGGGCGTTCAGGGCCTCGAGGGTGGCCGCGGCGTCGGTGTCGTCGGTGGTCGCGTCCGCCTCGGCGGCGAGCAGGTGGCAGGCGACGGCCAGGTCGATGGGCTCGCGCCGGATGACCTCGGCGAATCGGCTGCGGCCGCGGGCGCTCATCCGCGCGCCGCCTCGCCCGCGTCGCTCGGGGATTCCGCCTGCCCGCCGGTGGTCTCGGTCGCCGTCCCCGGGACCGGGTTCGGCGCAGTGCCCTGTTCCATCATGTCTGGGATTGTCGCGCGCCCGACCGGCCGGGTTCGGACGATGGTGCCCGGAGCCGGTTCGTCCGCTGCGGCCTCCAGACGACCTGGCGCGGTCGGGACCTGCGCATCCGCGCCGGCGCGTGATCGCCGCGCGGGGGGGCGAGGGGGTATGACGCGTGCCGCGACCATGTCATCCTCGGTAACCTGGACGCGCGTGCCCTCCGCCGTTTCGACCGTCAACACGTGCGCTGACCATGACCGCAATGTCCCGAGAACGTCACTGAGAGGTATCGGACCCGGGATGCGCCTGCGGATCATGGCTCGCGCGCCAATGTCGGCCTGAGTGATGCGGACGACATACACCACCAGTGCACGCCCTTAGTATCGACACGGAACTGTCCATGTCGATACTAAGGACTCAGTCGCCCGCGAGCCCGAGGAGGAACAACCGGTGACCTACGTCATCGCGGAGCCCTGCGTCGATGTCAAGGACAGGGCCTGTATCGAAGAGTGCCCGGTCGACTGCATCTACGAGGGCGGACGGATGCTCTACATCCAGCCCGACGAGTGCGTCGACTGCGGAGCATGTGAGCCCGTCTGCCCGGTGGAGGCCATCTACTACGAGGATGATGTCCCCGATCAGTGGAAGGGGTACACCGACACCAACGCGAACTTCTTCGAGGAGCTCGGTTCGCCGGGCGGTGCCTCGAAGGTCGGCGCGCTGGACTTCGACCCGCCGGCGGTCGCCGCGCTGGCCCCCCAGGGCGAGTCCTGAGCGGCGCTGGGCGGTCGGGCAACACCTCCGGAGTCCTGCGGTCACCTGCCCGTTCCCGGGTGCGGCTGCCCGACTTCCCCTGGGACCAGCTCGTCTCGTTCAAGGAGAAGGCCCGCACGCACCCCTACGGGCTCGTCGACCTCTCGGTAGGGACTCCGGTCGACTCCACACCGGTCGTCGTCCAGCAGGCGCTGGCCGGTGCCGCGGATGCTCCGGGCTATCCGTTGACGAGCGGCACCCCGGATCTTCGAGAGTCGGCGGCGGGCTGGTTGGCCCGCCGGCTCGGCGTCCTCGTCGATCCGGGGGCAGTCCTGCCGGTGCTCGGTACCAAGGAGCTGGTCGCCCAGCTCCCGGGGCAGCTCGGTCTCGAACCAGGGGACCGGGTCTGGGTACCGACGCCGGCCTACCCGACCTACGAGGTCGGTGCGTTGCTGGCCCGCTGCGAGCCGGTCATCGGCCCCGCGGACGGAGTGACGCTCGTCTGGCTGAACTCGCCCGGAAACCCGACGGGCCGGGTGCTGACGATCGACGAGATGCGGGCCGTGGTCAGCTGGGCCCGTGAGCGGGGTGTCATCGTCGCCAGCGACGAGTGCTACATCGAGCTAGGCTGGGAGAGCCGGCCCGTCTCGGTGCTGCATCCGGACGTCTGCGGCGGTTCGCACGAGGGCCTGCTCGCGGTGCATTCCCTGTCGAAGCGGTCGAACCTCGCGGGCTACCGGGCCGGCTTCGTCACCGGTGACCCGGCGCTCGTCGAGGGCCTGCTCGGAGTCCGCAAGCACGCCGGTTTCATGATGCCGACGCCGGTGGCGGCGGCGATGGCCGCCGCCTACGCCGACGACATGCACGTCGCCGACCAGCGGGCCCGCTACGCCAACCGGCGGGCGGTGCTCGCGGCGGTGCTCGCGGTCGCCGGATTCACCATCGACCACAGCGAGGCCGGCCTGTACCTGTGGGCCACCCGCGGTGAGGACGCGTGGGCCACGGTCGACGCCCTCGCCGGGGTCGGCGTGCTGGTCGCTCCGGGCACGTTCTACGGCGAGGGCGGGCGCCAGCACGTCCGGGTCGCCCTCACGGCGCCGGACTCCCAGGTGGCGACGGTCCCCGAGCGGATGGCCATGCTGGCACCGGCAGTCGTGGCGGGCCATCCCGGCACGGGGTCGCACCAGACCGGCCCGGCCGGCGGCCCGCCGGCCGGCGGTGGCTACCCGCAGTCCGAGCCCCCGGCCGGATATGGCGGCCAGCCGGACGGCTATCCCCCGGCCCCGGGCTACCCGGCCGGGCCGGCGCGGGCGCGTTACGAGTCCGCGGCGGCCTACGAGACCCGGCGGCCCGTGTACGAGCAGCGGCCAGCGGGCTACGAGGGGCAGCCCGGCGACGAAGGCCAGCCCGGCTACGAGGACCCCGCGGGCTACGGCCGGCCGGCCGACTACGACGACCCGCCGACCGGCCAGGGCCCGCCCTCCGGGGCCGGCCGCCACGCCGCCGGCGGTCCGTGGAACGGCGAGCCGGACATTCGCTGACGCTGCTGACCTCATAAGGTCGGGCCTGTGACCGCACCCAACACGACCTTCGACTCCCCGATCGATCCCAGCGTCGACGAACTGTGGGATCGCCGGGCCGATCTGACCCCTGACGACGCCGACGCCCGTAAGACCGTCGTCGCGGCCGTCGACGCCATCGACGCCGGGGTCGCCCGCGTCGCGACCGTCGCCGCGGACGGCTCGGTCGTCGTCGACGAGCGGGCCAAGCGGGCGATCCTGCTGTCCTTCAAGGTCCTACCGATGGCCGAGTCGACCGCCGGGGACTTCCGCTACCACGACCGGATGCCGCTGAAGACCCGCTTCGACGGCGTCCGGGTGGTGCCGGGGGCCATCGTCCGCTGGGGTGCGCACGTCCAGCCCGGCGCGATCCTCATGCCCAGCTACACCAACATCGGCGGCTATGTCGGCGCGGGCACCCTGGTCGACACCTGGGCGACCGTCGGGTCCTGCGCCCAGGTCGGCCGCGACGTGCACCTCTCGGGCGGGGTCGGGCTCGGCGGCGTGCTCGAACCGCCGAACGCGGTCCCGGTCGTCGTCGAGGACGCCGCCTTCGTCGGCAGCCGGTGCATGGTCGTCGACGGAGCCAGGGTGCGCCCCGGCGCCAAGCTCGGCGCCGGGGCGATCCTGACCGCGTCCACCCACGTGTTCGACGCGACCACCGGCGAGGAGTACCCGCGCGGCGAGATCCCCGAGCGGGCGGTCGCCGTCGGTTCCAGCCGGCTGAAGTTGTTTCCCGGTGGGGAGTTCGCCATGCCGTGCATCCTGGTGCTACGCACCCTCGCCGAGGGCGAGATCCACGACAAGCTGGCGCTGAACGACGTCCTGCGCGAGCACGGCATCGCCGGCTGACCACCGCGCCGTCGGGCACGGTGCGTCGGCGCGCGGGCCGTAGGGTCGTCGGTATGGATCTGGATCTCACCGCTGCGGTCGGCGAGCTCACCCGGCAGCTCGTCGACGTGCCGTCCGTGAGCGGCGGGGAGGCTCCGCTGGCGGACGCGGTGGAGAAGGCTCTCGCGGCGCTCGACGGGCTGCAGGTCGAGCGGGACGGTGACGCCGTGGTGGCCCGGACCTTCCTGGGCCGGCCGTCCCGGATCCTGCTCGCCGGGCATCTGGACACGGTCCCGCTGGCGGACAATCTGCCCGCGCGGGTGGTGGGCGGGCGCCTCTACGGTTGCGGCACGTCTGACATGAAGGCGGGCGTGGCGATCGCGCTTCGGCTGGCGGCCACCCTCCCGCTCACCGGCGCCGGTGCTGGCGCGCTGCGGCACGACGTCACCTGGATCTGCTACGACAACGAAGAGGTCGCCGCCGACCGCAACGGGCTGCGCCGCCTCGCCGAGCGGCACCGGGACTGGCTGGACGCGGATCTCGCCATCCTCATGGAGCCGACCTCCGGCGAGGTGGAGGCCGGCTGCCAGGGCACGCTGCGCGCCGTCGTCACGCTGCCCGGCACCCGGGCGCACTCCGCCCGTTCCTGGCTCGGCGACAACGCCATCCACAAGGCGGGCGAGGTCTTGCGCCGCCTGGGCGAGTACCAGGCCCGGACGGTGACGCTGGACGGATGCACCTACCGCGAGGGGCTGTCCGCGGTCCGCATCGACGGCGGCGTGGCCGGCAACGTGATCCCCGACCTGTGCCGGGTCACGGTGAACTTCCGCTTCGCGCCGGACCGGACGCCACAGGGGGCCTTCGCCCATGTCCGGGAGGTCTTCGACGGATTTGACCTGGAGCTGACCGACCGGGCGGGCGGCGCGCCGCCCGGGTTGGCCGCTGCGGCCGCCTTCGTCGCCGCCACCGGCCGGGTCCCGGTGGCGAAGTACGGCTGGACGGACGTCGCGCGCTTCGCCGAGCTCGGCATCCCGGCGCTGAACTACGGCCCGGGCGACCCGAACCTCGCCCATACCCGCGACGAGTACGTCGAGCTCGCCGCGATCGACGAGGGCGAACGGCTGCTACGCCGTTACCTGACCGCCTGACCGCGGCCTGGTCGCCTGGCGACGGCAGACCTTCACCATGCGTGACTAAGGCTGCGGTCGTTAAATGGGCGGTTTGCCCCGTTGTGGCATGCGGTGGAAGCGGGCTGGGTTCCGGTTCGTCCGGTGTGCTCCAGACGGAGAAAAGTGTCCCGGGCGCGGATTTCGCGCGAATCGGTCCAGCAGCGATTTATGTCACGCACGCGAGTCATCACGTGATGCCGGCATAGATCTGGCGATGCCGGGACGTTAGAGTTGGCTGCGCACCTACAGTGCCGGCCGGACGGGGGGTCCGTGTAGCCGGTGATGCGGCGAGTCAGGTGGGCTCGGGCGGTGGCCAGGATGCAGCGCCATGCGCCGTGACCAGGGTTTTCGGTGTTACGAGTCCACTTTCCGTCGTCGTCGGCCAACGAAGGTCGTGACCATGGGGGTCTGCCAGGTGACGGACACTGTCTTCAGCGATGCCAGGATTGGTCCGGGGAGCGACCCGAAGACTGGGCCCAATGGCAACGAATCGGACAAAAAAGACGATATCTACGATGAACGTACGCTGACCAACATCAGACGAAGGTCGATACCGACGGGTCCGCAGCAGCTGGCCGAGGTCGGGGCGCAGGCTGCCTCGACGATGACGGAACAGGCGACCCCGGTGCAGCGGCTGCGCGCGCAGTCCGGGGCGCCCGGCGGGTTGGAAACGGCGGAGGGGGACGCCCTCGGCGGGGCCGGGGCCGCAGGGGAGAGCTACGTCCTTGGCGCGCTCGGGACCGCCGCCGAGAGTGACGCTGCCGGCTGGCCCGGGGCCGCCCGGGGCCGCGGCGCCCGCAGGGAGGCCGGCGACCGCAGCGGCGCCCCGCTCGGTCCCGAGGACCGCGCCGGTGCATTCGAGGGCTACCGGGCCAGGGTGCCCTGGGAGCGCAGGTTCGGCTGGTTACTGATGGGTTCGGACGCGGCGGCCTGTGTGGTCGCCGCCGGCGTGGCCTACCTCGTGCGGTTCGGCGGTCTGGTCGAGTTCGACCTGAAGCCGGTGTCCGCGACGCCCTACGTGGTGATGTCGGTCGCGCTGCCCGTCGTCTGGGTGCTGGCGATGTTCCTGGGGCGCGCCTACGAGAGCCGTTTCCTCGGCAGCGGGTCGGAGGAGTTCCGCCGGGTTCTCAACGCCGCCGCGCACCTGACCGCGGTCGTGGCCGTGCTGTCGTACGCGACCAAGGCCGAGCTCGCCCGCACCTACGTCCTGATCGCCTTCCCTGCCGCGATCCTGCTGACGGTGCTCGGCCGCTGCGCCGCCCGCGGCTACCTGCACCGCCTGCGCCGCGGTGGCCGCGGCCTGCACCGGGTGCTCGTGGTCGGCGCCGGCGACTCGGCGGCGTCGCTCGTCCGGCTCGCGCGGCGCGACCCCACCGCGGGCTGGTCGGTCGTCGGCGTGGTGCTGGACCGCTCGCCCGGCCGGCACAGCCACGACCACGCGGACCGCGGTGGCTTCGACCTGCTGGGTGTGCCCATCGTCGGCACGCCCGAGAGCCTGCACACCGCCATCCGGGCGACCCGGGCGACCACCGTGGCCATCAGCCCGCAGATGGACGGCGAGACGCTGCGCCGGGTCCTGTGGATGCTGGAGGGCAGCGACGTCGACGTGCTGGTCTCCTCGGCGCTGACGGACGTGACCGGCCCGCGGATCTCGATCCGCCCGGTGGCGGGCCTGCCGCTGCTGCACATCGAGGAGCCGGAGCTGACCGGCGCGCGCCGGGCCGTGAAGGGCCTGTTCGACCGCAGCGTGGCCATCGGCGTGCTGCTGCTGTCCGCGCCGCTGTTCGTGGCGCTGGCGCTCGCGGTCCGCCTCACCAGCCCCGGCCCGGCGATCTTCCGCCAGACCCGGGTCGGGTGCGACGGCCGGCCGTTCACCATGTTCAAGTTCCGCTCGATGTACGTCGACGCGGAGGCGCGCAAGGCGGAGCTGGCGGCGCAGAACGAGCGCGGCGAGGGCCTGTTGTTCAAGATGCGCGACGACCCCCGGATCACGAAGGTCGGCAAGTTCCTGCGCAAGTGGTCGCTCGACGAGCTGCCGCAGCTACTGAACATCGCCAACGGAACGATGTCCTTGGTCGGCCCGCGCCCACCGCTGCCGAGCGAGGTCGCCAAGTACGAGGACGAGGTCCACCGCAGGCTGATGGTCAAGCCCGGCCTGACCGGCCTGTGGCAGATCAGCGGCCGCTCCGACCTGGAGTGGGACGAGTCGGTCCGCCTCGACCTGCGCTACGTCCAGAACTGGTCCCTGCCGCTCGACTTCTACATCCTCTGGCGCACCGTCTTCGCCGTACTACGCCGCGAGGGCGCCTATTAGCGGACCGACCTTGGGCGGGTCGCCCGAGGTCGGTGCATGCCGGCCGACGACTCTCGCATCGTCAGCCTACGGTCCGCTGTTCAGGAATCCATGCGATGCCAGACAGTCCAACCACCGGGTTCGGGTAGTCTCGCGATCTTGCGGTACTTCGTCCTGTCGTTCAGGACGTCCTGAATCTGCCAGTCGAGCGTCGCTGTCGGCCCGAACCGAAGGACCACGACGTCGAAGTAGCGGTCGGTAAGCGCGTGACGGTACGCATCGAGCCCGGTGTAAGCCGCGCCATTCCTGGGGTCCTGATAATAGAGAAAATAGGTGCCGCTCCACTGCCAGGGCGCTGTCAGCCCTTCCAGGTAGTAGCGAGGCACCTCGGATTCCTCGACCAGATAATGGCCGGACCCGAACCGGACCTGCGTCTTCAGCAGCGCCGTCAGGGGCTTGCTGTCTGCCCAGCCACGGAAAAGTTCATGAGCGTTGCGAACTCCGCTTGCCAGCAACATGACGGCCGCTAGCGAGACCGCCAGTAGCCGCGGTGCCAGCTGGCGCCGCGAGTCGTACAGCTCTATTCGACCCAAGATGAAGGCCACGCCGGCGCCGGCAAGTGGTGCGGCGAAGACGAGGCCGAACGCAACATGCTTGTGCAGAGAAGTCAGCTCGCCCGAGCGGGCCTGGAAGATGATCGGCAAGAGTGAGGAGAGTAGCAGCAGAGCGGTCAGTGCGGGTCGACGTCTTCCGACGAGCACCATTCCCACAATGGCTACCAGGAGGGTTGGCGCGGCCCATTCCAGGCCTTGCCGGGCCACCTCGACAGGCGAGGTGGGGCCGAGCGCCTTCCGTGACAGAGTCGTGGTGACAAGACCGGATAGCTGGCCGGTTCCGGTCAGCCACAACCAGCATCCGACCACCCCGACGGCTCCGACCGTCATCCCCAGTGCAACGCAGAGTAGTCGACCCGCCGAGCGGACGCGGACCGCTGACTCCCGGTATCTCCTTCCGCCCGGAAAATCGGGCGCCGGTGACCTTGCCATTCGAAACACCGTCATGAGAATTAGTAGCAGGATGGACGGCACAAACAGGGCGGCGACATACTTCGTGACGACGGCACCTGCGAGCAGGAAACCTGAGCAAGACGCCAGTAGTCCGGCGCGCCCTCTACGGCTGTTCTCGGCGGCGCTTAGCCCCGTCGCCAGTCCGGCGACCAACAGCATCAGAGCCATCGCATCATAGGTGGCGAAATGCCCGACGAAAATCACCGGGCCGGAGAGGATGAAAGCAGCAGCACCCGCAACTCCGGCGGTCTGCCCGTACAGACATCGCCCTACCGAGGCGATCAGCGCGGTTGTGATGACGCAGCAGACCAGACTGAACAGACGGGCACCGGCGAGGCCGCCCGCGGTGTCGGCCAGAGCACCAAGAGGCGGATAGACGTATGGAGAGCCCGAGAAATAAGAACCAAAATCCTCGGTAATTGGATTCCCGTGCCGCCACGAGTTCAATATCTGGTGGCCCGCGTCAAGATAGAGCGCCTCATCTTGGAATGCGGTCGCGGATAGCCTGAGGGTCATCGACACCTGCACTACCAGTACAGCGGCCAACCCGAAACGGCGGCTGAATAGAAGCCGGGACCCCTGGCGATGTCGCGTGTCGGGGGGTGCTGTCGCGGTCCACCGACGGTGGGCACGTCGAGGGATCTCAAGGGTTTGGGTGCTCATGAGACCGCTCCGCAGTTTTCGGGACTCGATGCTCCGGAACTCAGGGTCTTGACACCCTGCTCGCCGAGGATTTGAGCCGTGAGATAAGCTCCCGCGCGCCATGCCGCAAGTTCCTGGCGAGCAGCATAGGGGTCGGGGCCGTCGGTCTGATAAACCAGACCGATTGCCTGGTAGGATTTTGCAGCGCTGACTGCCGCACCTATCCAGGCGCCGACCTGATTCGGATCGCCTGCTGCGGCGAGGGTTACCAGCAGCGGTTTGTGCGGATAAGCCAGCTGTATACGGTCGAGTTCCTCGTTTGGTATCACCCATTGTGTCCCGGGGTATTGGACCCAGGTGACAGCGACTACATCGATCTGGTCAGTCGATGGTCGATAGCGGGTACCGTCCGATGGGGCGGCGGGCTGCCAGGTCCAGGCGACGTTGTCGGCATGAGCGTGGTCAAAGATGCGACGGATATGCGCCCATGCTCTAGCGGAGTCTGGCGGAACCCCGCCATTGGCCACGGCGGAACTGGCAACGTAGTTACGGTCCACCGACGGCAACACCGTCAGGTACAGAGGATGTCCCCATTTCGCGATTTCTTTGGCCCATCGCCGGATGGCGGTGTCCTGGACAGAATTCACGATGGCAGGCAGCGCAGAGCCGAGCGAGCTCTTTCCGTTGTGGGTGAACACGAGCGTCAACGAACACGAGCGTCAACCAAGG
>NZ_CADCWT010000098.1 GCF_902806485.1 Candidatus Frankia alpina
CGTAACCCAGGCATCGGGATCATTACCTAGAGTAGTTATGATCTCCGGGAGTCGACCACCGGCGACGTCGGCCAGGGTCACGTTCTCCAGGACGCGGCGCAGGTTGACCCGGACGGCGATCCAGACGTCCTGCAAATTCTTGGCCGCACCCTCGTAGCAGGCATCTTCGGGACGACGCCCGCGCACGCTCGCGAGCGGGCCGTCGGTCACCCGGATCACCGTGGCGACTGTGATCTGGTCGGCAGGGCGGCCCAGCTGGTAGCCCCCGTCGGCACCCCGGCGGCTCTGGACCAGCCCGGCCCGACGCAGGTCGGTCAGAATGTTCTCGAGGAAGCGCAACGGCAGATCCTGCGCCGTGGCAAGCGACTCGCCCTTGACGAGCTCGCCGTCACTCGCCGCCAACGTCAGGAGTGCGCGCAGCGCGTAGTCGGCGCGAGCGGAGATCTGCATGCATCCATTTTGCCGTCCGGCAGCACCGAGCGCCCCCGACGGGTCGGCCGGGCGCGGCGGGGGCGTGCCCGGCGACACTCACCGTCCGCGGCGGCGACCCCGCCGAGGGAAGCGGGATGCCACCCACTCATCCTGCGCTGCCCGCATGCCCGCCGTCCGCTCCCCCGGCACCCGCGTCCGCCGGCTGATGCGGCACCGTGCCGTCGACGGAGCCTCCCGCCGGGTCGACGCCGCCGCCGGCCGCGCCGGGTCCCCGGCCGCCCCGGGCCGCACGCACCGCGGACGTCCCCTCGGCGATGAGACCGCGACGCACGCGCATCTGCTGGTCGGCGGTGTTGAAGGCGGCGTCGACGAGGACTCCGACGACGAAGATGGTGATCATCGAGGCCATCACCCCGACCGTGTCGATCAGTTCCCGGGAGTTCTGCAGGTCGGCACCGACCGAGGAATGGCCGGGAACGATGACCAGCAGCTCGCCGGCCATCAGGCTGCGCCAGCAGAACGCCCAGCCCTGCTTGAGCCCCGCCAACACCGACGGCAGGGCTGCCGGCGCCACGATGTACCGGTAAAGGGAGAACCCTCGCGCGCCCATGCTGCGGCCGACCCGTACCAGCAGCGGCGGCACGTAGTCGACGCCGTAGATCACCCCGTTGGCGACCGAGGGCGCGGCCCCGAGCACCACGACGAACAGAATCGCCGACTCGCTCAGCTTGAACAGCAGGATGGCCAGAGGGAACCAGACGATGGACGGCATCGTCTGCAGTGCGGTGATGAAGGAGCCCACCGCGGTGCGCAGGATGGTGGAGCGGGAGACCACGACCCCCACCACGACCCCGATCACGACCGCAAGGGCGTAGCCCTCCACGGCTCGGACCAGGGTGCGCGCCAAGGCGTCCCAGAAGTGGCCGGTGCCGAGGCGACTGCCGAACTCGGATAGCGCCTTGCCCGGCCCGGGCAGCAGGTACGTGGGCTTCCAGCCGCTCCAGACGACGATCTGCCACAGCAGCAGGAACAGGGCGAGGGCGCCGATCTTCGGCCAGGTCGCCGCCCAGGCCCGGGCCGCGAGCGGCCGCCGCTGCGCGGTCGGGATGTCGAGCGCGTCGAGGCCGGCGAGCGCCGCGTCCACCTCGAGCCCGGTCTCGGCGTCGAGGTCCGTCGACCGACTACGGAGCTGGGTCGAGGTGCCGCTTTCAGTGGCCATGCCGACCAACCTCCTCGCGCAGTCGCGTGGTCACCGTGGTGGCCAGTTCCGCGACCCGGGCGGAGTCGATCCGCCGCGGCCGCTCGATGTCGACATCAAAGATCTCCGCGACCCGCCCGGGCCGGGAGGACAACAGCACGATGCGGTCGCCAAGCCGGACGGCCTCGCGGACGTCGTGGGTGACGAAGATGACCGTGACACCGGTCTCCCGCCAGATCCGTTCCAGCTCGTCGTGGAGCAGGTCGCGGGTCATCGCGTCGAGGGCACCGAAGGGCTCGTCCATGCAGAGGATGTCGGCCTCCTGCGCGAACGCGCGGGCGAGGCTCACCCGCTGGCGCATACCCCCGGACAGCTCGTGGGGACGCTTGTCGGCCAGCCCGGCGAGGCGAACCATCGCGAGCAGGCGTTCCACCCGCTCCCGCCGCTCGGCGCGGCGGATACCCCGCAGCCGCAGCGGCACCTCGATGTTGCCACCCGCGGTGAGCCACGGCAACAACGCCGAGTCCTGGAACATCATCCCTGCGCGGCGACCGGTGGTGTCCACGGTGCCGGTGGTCGGCGCGTCGAGACCGGCGATCAACCCGAGCAGGGTCGACTTGCCGCATCCCGACGCGCCGAGCAGACAGAGAAACTCGCCGGACCGGACGTCCAGGGAGACGTTGTCCAACGCCTGGACACGGGCGGCGCTGGAGCCGAAGAACCGGCTGACGCCGTCGATGCGCACTGCGGTGTCGGAGCGGACAGCGGTCACGGATCATTCCCCCGTTGCGGTGGAGACGCACGCCCGGCCAGGGCGCCCTGCGGGTGGGTCAGGAGTCGGAGACGGCCGGCTTGCCCTGCTTCGACAGGATGTCGTTGAGGATCGTCAGATCGAAGATCCCGTCGAACTTCGGATTCTTGATCAGGCCGAGCTCCTGCTGACGCTTGGCCGAGGTGAGCAGGGAGGCAGCGATCGGGTCAGGCGTGAACGTCAGCGACTTCCACGCCGAGGTCAGGACCTTGTCCGACAGCGGCTTGCCGGCGAGCTTGCCCAGAGCCGTGTTGGTGACCTTCGCACCGGCGTCCCGGTCGGCGTTGAGGCCGTTGATGGACGCCACGTTGGCGGTGACGAGCCGGCGAACGATCTCCGGGTTCTTCTTCAGGTAGGCGGTGCGCACCAGCAGCACCGTCGTGACGAACTGGCCCTTGGTCTCGGGCCACTCGTCCGCCTCGTCCACGAGCACCTTGCCGCCCGCGGCGACCAGCCGGGACGCCGTCGGCTCGGGCACCCACGCGCCGTCGATCGCCTTGTTGGTGAAGGCGTCGGCCGTGAGGGAGTTGTCCTGCGGCTTGATCGAGACGTCGCCACCGCCCTGGGTGTCCGTCTTCAGGCCGTTCTTCTTCAGGTAGTAGCGCAAAGCCACGTCCTGGGTGTTGCCGAGGCTCGGCGTCGCGAGCGTGGTGCCCTTGAGCTGCGCCACCGAGGTGATGTCCGGGCGGACCACGAGTGCCGCGCCCCCCGACGTCGCGCCGGAGATGATCCGGACAGCCTCGCCGTTCGACTTGATGAAGCTGTTCACCGCGGGGTTCGGCCCGATGTACCCGGCGTCGAGCGCCCCGGACAGGACGGCCTCGGCCTCCTGGACGCCGGAGTTGAACGTCGACGTCTTCAGGATGACGCCGGAACCGAGTTCCTTGGCGAAGATCCCCTTCTCGACGCCATAGAGCGCGGGCGCATGGGTGAGGTTCGGGAAGTACCCGAGCCGGAGCGTCCCGCTCACCTGGCTGGGCGCCGCGCTCGCCGAAGCGCTGTCACCGTCGCTCGAGCTCGAGCAGCCCACCACCGCCAGCGCCAGCGCCAGCGCCCCCGCGGTGATCAGTGGCGCCGCGGCGCGCCACAGTCTGCTCACCCTCATAGAAACCCCCTTCGCGCGGGCTGACGCCCGCGCCATGCAAGTCAATCGACGTCATCGGGATGGTAAGCATGCCAGATGCCCTGCATCCTGACCATGTGCCTTCATCGTGCAGACATCGTTCCGTAACAAATAAGCCGCATATAAGAATAAATTTGGCAAAACGGACATAGTCCGATGATGAAGGATTGTTCCCCGTAGACCATCCCGGCACATGCTGCGGACCAGGTCAGGGACCTGCCCAGCAAGATCGACGGCTGCGAGGCGGGCGATGGGCGGGGGCAGCGTCGAGGCTCAGAAGGCGGAAGCGACGCGACCTAGAACAGGATCGAGGCGAAGGTGCCCACGCGCTGGAATCCAACCCGCTCATAGGCCCGGCGGGCGGCGTGGTTGAAGTCGTTGACATACAGGCTCACCCGCGGGGCGAACGCCGTCCGCGCGAGCGCGACGACGCTGGCGGTGCCGGCCGAGCCCAGCCCGCGCCCGCGCAGCGCCGGATCCACCCAGACACCCTGGATCTGGCAGACGTCCCCGGCGACCGCGCCGATCTCAGCCTTGAACAGCACGCGGCCGTCGACGATGTGGGCGAACGAGCGCCGCTGACCGACGAACTCCGCGACGCGGGCCCGGTAGAGCGCCCCGCCGTCGGCCAGGACCGGGGACACCCCGATCTCTTCGGTGAACATGGCGATGCAGGCCGGCAGCAGGATGTCCAGCTCATCGGGCCGGACGGGGCGCACGGCAGGGTCGGGCGCGATGAGTGGCGGCCCGTCGATCACGAGCAATGGCTGGTCGGCCCGGACCTCGCGAGCACGTCCCCAGGTCAGCTCGAGCCGCTGCCACATCGCCATGACCGACGAGGAGACGCCGACGACGGAGGAGCAGCGGCGGCCCTGCCGGCGGGCCCGCTCGGCAAACAGCTTCGCCGAAACGGGGCCCGCCGCCACGGGCCAGAGGTTGGCGCCGGAGTAACACAACGCGGCCAGGTGGCCGTCGACCGTGTGACCCCACATCTCCGCGCCGAGCCGCCACGGGTCAAGCCCGGCGGCCTCGACGCGGGACGCAACGAACACGTCGGCGACCGGATTACGGGCCAGCAGCTCGCGCACGGCGGGAAGATCCCGGTCGTCGAGCAGGCGCGTCGACGCGGAGCGCAGCGGCAGGCCCATCCGATCACGCCACCTAGCTGACGGTGACCGAAGGCTCGCCGGACGGGGTGCCATCCGGCGAGATCTGCTCGGCCAGCCGCATGGCTTCCTCGATGAGGGTCTCCACGATCTGAGCCTCGGGCACGGTCTTGACGACCTCGCCCTTGACGAAGATCTGGCCCTTGCCGTTCCCGGACGCAACGCCGAGGTCGGCCTCCCGAGCCTCGCCCGGCCCGTTGACCACGCAGCCCATCACGGCGACGCGCAACGGGACCTCCATGCCTTCGAGACCGGCGCTGACCTGGTTGGCGAGGGTGTAAACGTCGACCTGGGCCCGGCCGCAGGACGGGCAGGACACGATCTCCAGCTTACGCTGCCGGAGTCCGAGGGACTCCAGGATCGCGGCGCCGACCTTGACCTCCTCGACCGGCGGCGCGGACAACGAGACCCGGATCGTGTCGCCGATGCCCTCGGCGAGCAGCGCGCCGAAGGCGACCGAGGACTTGACGGTGCCCTGGAACGCCGGACCCGCCTCGGTCACGCCGAGGTGCAGGGGGTAGTCGCAGGACTGGGCGAGCAGGCGGTAGGCCTGGATCATGACGACCGGGTCGTGGTGCTTGACCGAGATCTTGATGTCGCGGAAGTCGTGCTCCTCGAACAGCGAGCACTCCCACAGCGCCGACTCGGTGAGCGCCTCCGGCGTGGCCTTGCCGTACTTGGCGAGCAGCCGCTTGTCGAGGGAGCCGGCATTGACCCCGATCCGGATCGGGGTGCCGGCGGCCTTCGCCGCGCGCGCGATCTCGCCGACCTTGTCGTCGAACGCCTTGATGTTGCCGGGGTTGACGCGCACCGCGGCGCAGCCGGCATCGATCGCGGCGAAGACGTACTTGGGCTGGAAGTGGATGTCCGCGATCACTGGGATCGGCGACTTTCGAGCGATGGCCGCGAGCGCGTCGGCGTCGTCCTGGCTGGGGACGGCCACCCGGACGATCTGGCATCCCGAGGCGGTGAGCTGGGCTATCTGCTGCAGTGTCGCGTTGACGTCCGAGGTCAACGTGGTGCACATCGACTGCACGGAGACCGGAGCGTCACCCCCGACCGGGACGTTGCCCACGTTGATCTGCCGGCTGTGCCGCCGAGTGCCGAGCGGTCGGGCCGGAGCGGCTGGCATGCCCAGAGTAACGGTCACGTTGTCCTCACTGGCGAATCGGAACTGGCGAATCGAAAAAAGGATCGACGTGCGACTGATTCGGCCTGTCGGCTGCGGGACGCAGGGAGTAGGGCGCACGGTCTCGTGCAACCGTGCGAGTTCACTGGTTCAGGCGGATCGGGTTGAAGATGTCGGCGGACAGGAGGAGGAGGCTGAACCCGAACAGGACGACAACCGTGGCGTACGTGGCTGGTAACAGCTTGGCGAAATCCACCTTTTTTACCGGACCACGGTAGCCCCGAAGCCTGCGCAGACCATGTCTGGCCTGCTCGAAGCCCAGCACGGCGATGTGGCCGCCATCCAACGGCAGCAGGGGCAACAGGTTGAAGATGCCGACCGCGAGGTTGATCGCGGCCACGAGGATGAGGAACTGGCCGACCCGGTCGAGCACCGAGCTGTCGGGCGCCGAGACGACGTCGCCGCCGATGCGCGCCGCACCCACGACGCTGATGAAGCCCTCGGGATCGCGATCGTTGCTGAAGATCTTACCGACGTCGCCGATCCGGTGGGTCAACGTGTCGTACATGCCGGTGAAGCCGGAGCCGATCACGTCGAAGGTGTGCGGAACGGCCTCGATCGGGTTGTAGTGCACCGTCTCGAGTCCGGGCCGGACGCCCAGCGCACCGACCCGGTCGTTCCCCGAATCGCCGGTGGAGCGGTTGCGGCGGACCTCGACCAGGTCCGGGGTGAGGGTCAGGCGCCGGCCGTCCCGCTCCACCACGAGCGAGGCGGGGCCGGCGCCGTGCTCGCGCACCCGGCGGGTGAAGTCCTTCCAGGCGTGCACCGCGACCCCGTCAAAGCTGACGACCCGGTCGCCGAGCCGCATCCCCGCCGCGGCGGCGGGGCCGGGCCCGGAACAGTTCGCGGTCGTCGCCACGCAGCTCGTCGCACTGATCTTCGTGCTGACCTGCTTGGTGCCGAGCGTGACCAGCACCAAATAGATCAACACGATGGCGATGACGAAGTGCACGAAGGAACCGGCGGACATGACCACCAGCCGGGCCCGCGCCCCGGCGTTGTGGAACGCCCGAGGCTCGTCGGCCGGATCGATCTCCTCCAGCGGCGTCATCCCCTCGATCTTGACGAAGCCGCCGGCGGGGATGGCCTTGACGCCGTACTCGGTCTCGCCGCGCTGGCGGGACCAGATCGTCGGCCCGAAACCCACGAAGAACTTCGAGGCCTTCATGCCGTAGTGCCGCGCGGTCACGAAGTGCCCGCCCTCGTGCAACACCACGGACACGAGCAGCGCCGCGGCGAACGCCACGATGCCGAGAATCGCCATCAGGCCGGCCTCCGCCCGGTGGGACACCGGTCGGGGGTGCCCCGGTGAGCCCGGGGACCCCGCGATCCGCCACGCCCGGCTCGGCCCGGACTGATCGCACCGACCCCGACCCCGACCCCGGAACCGGTCGGGTGGGATCCGCCGCCCACCCCGGACGAAGCGTGATTCACACCGATTCCCGTTCGCTCTCGCGCTGGATCAACCGCTGCGCCGCGTCCCGCGCGGCCCGCTCGGTGGCGAACACCTCGTCGAGTGACGGGTGGTCCACGACCTCGTGTTCGGCGATGACCTCGGCCACCAGATCGACGATACGGACGAAGGGCAGGCGTCCGGCCAGGAAGGCCGCCACCGCCTCCTCGTTGGCCGCATTGAACACCGCAGGTGCGGTGCCACCCCGGCGACCGGCCGTGCGCGCGAGCTCCACGGCCGGGAAGGCCACCTCGTCGAGTGGCTCGAAGGTGAGTGCCTGGGCGCGGGCCCAGTCCATCGGCGGCTGCGCCTCGGCCACCCGTTCCGGCCAGCCCAGGGCCAGTGCGATGGGCAGACGCATGTCGGGCGGCGACACCTGGGCCAGGGTTGACCCGTCGGTGAACTCGACCATCGAGTGCACCAACGACTGGGGATGCACGACGACGTCGATGTCGTCGTAGGGCACTCCGAAGAACAGGTGCGCCTCGATCAGCTCCAGGCCCTTGTTCATCAGGGTCGCGGAGTTGATCGTGACCACGGGGCCCATGTCCCAGGTGGGATGGGCCAGCGCCTGCTGCGGGGTGACGGCGGCGAGCTCGTCTCGACGGCGCCCGCGAAACGGCCCGCCGCTGGCCGTGAGAACGAGCTTGCGCACCTCGTCCCGGCGGCCGCCGCGCAGGCACTGTGCCAACGCGGAGTGTTCGGAGTCCACCGGAATGAGCCGGTCCGGGTCGCCGCCGAGCGCGTCCAGGACCAAGGGCCCGCCGGCGACCAGCGACTCCTTGTTCGCCAGCGCCACCGTCCGACCGGCGGCCAGCGCGGCGAGCGTCGGCGCGAGACCGACCGACCCGGTGATGCCGTTGAGAACAATGTCACAGGGCCACTCGGCGATTTCGCTGGCCGCATCGGGCCCCGCCAGGATCTTCGGCACGGCGAACTCGCCCCGGCGGTAGCCCCGCCGCGTCGCCTCCGCGAAGAAGGCGAGCTGCAGGTCCTGGGCGGCCGATGCCGCCGCCACGCCCACCGCCTGGACACCGAGATCGAGTGCCTGGGCCGCGAGCAGATCCACCCGGGACCCCCCGCCCATCAGCGCCACCACGCGAAAGCGCTGGGGATTACGACGTATGACGTCTATGGCCTGGGTTCCGATCGAGCCCGTGGACCCGAGCAGAACAACTTCACGCAGGTTCGAAGCCTCCACCACATCTCCATTCTCTCAGGCCCGTCGGCGCCTCGGCGCCGCCCTGTTCGGTTCATGACAGGTGCCACCCGTAGATGTGCAATGGGTCTGACGGCCACTACCTTTCGTGACCTCATCCTCTCCCCATCGCGGCGATGTCGACCTCAACCCGGCGGGGTCGCCGGTCTCGCACCCAAATGGGGGAGCTCATCCGTCCGCAGCCGTCGACGATGGCGCCCCGGTCACCGACGGTGATGTCGACGGCGTAGGACTGACCGGACCGCCCGTGCCGGCGCCCGGGCTCGCACTCACCGAGGGCGACGCGTTCGCCGTCGACGACGGTGCGGCCGGCGAGGCCGAGGCAGCGGGGGCGCCACGATCGAGCCCGGCGACCCGGTGCCGCCGCGGCCGACGTCCCCGGATGCGGGGGTGTAGCCGAAATAGGTCAATGCCACGACGGTGGCGCTGAAGGCGTCCGAGGTCGGGCCGAGCGCCGGGCGGGCCTGCGCGCCGGGCCAGGTGTGCCCGGTACCTTGCATGGCCAACAACCCGACGTCCCGGCCGCTCGGGCAGCCGGTCCAGACGGTGCGCTGCCAGGCCGCGGTATCCCGGGAGACCTGGGTGGCGCCGCTGCACCGAAGTGCGGAGGCGTAGCGGGCAAGCCAGTCGGACGTCGACTGGGCGGCCACGCCCACGAACGGCGCCGGACGGGGGGCGCCCCCGCCGTCGAGCGGCGCGGCCTGATCGGCCGTCCCGTGGATCTCGAGCAGGTTCGTGGTGGGCGCCGCGCAGGAGGCCGGCAACACACTCGAGCCGACCGTGACCGCCGCCGCGAACCTGCCCGGCAGCGCGCAGGCCGCCGTGAGCACCATGTTCGCGCCGTCTCCGTAACCGACGGCGAATATGCGCTTCGCGTCGAGGCACATCCGGCCCGTGAGCTCGTTGACCAGCATCCCCTCGAACAGCACGTCGTCGGGGCCGACGGCGGTGGACCGGGGAAAGTTCCACCGATCCTGCGCCCCGATCGGGGCCGCGACCGCGAAGCCGGCCTTGGTGCCCTGGTCGGCCAGCCGGGTGTAAGCCTCCAGATCGTCGGTGCTCTGCCCGAGATCGTGGAAGGTGAGGATCAGCGGAAGCGCCCGGGCCTGCGCGCCGGCGGCGGGAACTGCCAGGACATACGTGCGGTCGGTGCCACCCACCCGCAACGTGCGGGTACTCACCCCGGACGGCAGGGTCTTCCCGGTGATGCACCCGCTGGGTGGCGGCGGGGGGACGGTGGGCGTCGGCGACGCCGAGACGGCCACTGCGCGCAGTTCACGCCCGCCAGCGGGACCGAGCGCCGAGGACGGCCCCGAGGCATGCTCCGGGCCGGAGCCCCGCGAGATGGCGTACCACAGCAGGAGCAGGAGCACGCCGACTGCGGCGGTGATCGGCAACCAGACCGTGTTCGTCGTCCGCGCGCGGTGCCGCAAGGAACCGCGCCGTCGACTCGTCGGGCTACCGAAGGACACCGTTGCCGTGCGCAGACGAGCCGTTCGCCGCGCCGGCGGCCTCGACGGTCGTCGCGGACTCCACATGCCTGGCGCGCCCGGCGGGCTCGGCGGGCTCGGCGGCGAGCTGACCGCAGGCCGCCGCAATCTCCCGGCCTCGGGTGTCACGCACGGTGGTGGCGATTCCCCGCTCCCGCAGCCGGCGGACGAACGCACGCTGGCCGGCGGGGGCACTGGCCCGCCAGGACGAGCCATCCGTCGGGTTCAGCGGAATGAGATTGACGTGCGCGAGGCGGCCGGCGAGCAGGGTCGCGAGCGCGTCGGCGCGGGCCACGTCGTCATTGACCCCGTCGATCAGCGCGTACTCGATACTCACCCGCCTGCCGCTGGCCTCGGCGTACTCCCAGGCCGCGGCGAGCACCTCGGCCACCGGCCACCGGGTGTTGATCGGTACCAGCTCGTCGCGCAGCTCGTCATCCGGGGCGTGCAGGGACACCGCGAGGGTCACCGGCAGGCCCTCCCCGGCCAGCCGACGCATCGCCGGCACGAGTCCGACTGTGCTCACCGTCAGCCCACGCGCGGACAGCCCCAGCCCCTCTGGCGGCGGCGCGATCAGGCGGCGCAGCGCCGCGGTCACCGCGGTGTAGTTGGCCAGCGGCTCGCCCATGCCCATGAAGACCACGTTGGACAACCGGCCCTCGCCACCGGCGAGTTCCCGGCGGCGCAGGACGCGAGCGGCGTGCACGACCTGCTCGACGATCTCCGCCGTCGACAGGTTACGGGTCAGGCCCCCCTGACCGGTGGCACAGAACGGGCAACCCATGCCGCAGCCCGCCTGGCTGGACACGCAGACCGTCGCCCGATCCGGATACCTCATGATCACGGATTCGAGCAGCGCGCCGTCCGCGGTCCGCCACGCGATCTTGCGGGTCAGGCCGTCATCGCAGCTCAGCGTCCGGGTGGGCATGAGCAGCCGCGGGAGCAGGGCCTCGAGGAGCGGTCCGCGGGCGCCCTCGGGCAGGTCGGTCATCGTCTCGGTCTCGTCGGCATCGACCAGCCGGGCGAAGTAGTGGCGCGACAGCTGGTCGGCGCGAAAAGCAGGCTGGCCCAACGAGACCGCAACCTGACGGCGCTCGTCTCGAGAAAGATCCGCCAGGTGCCGCGCAGGCCGCCCGGCGCGCCGGGTCAGGGCCAGGCGGACCGGCCGGCCGGTCCCGGCGGACATCGGGCCGTCCGGGGATTCGGATTCGGCGGTCATGGGAGTCATCGCAGATCCAGTGTGCCAGGAGGCCGGCGCGTAGACGAATGCGACGATCGCCGGCGCGGGCGGCACGCACCGCCCGGCGCCCCCGGCCGGGTCGGATCGCACCGCCGGTACGGGCGGGCCGCCGGTACGCTGCCACCGCTTGCCACCGCTGCCACCCGCTCAGGCGAGGAAGGCGGCGAGTAGCAGCCAGGCGACGGGGGCGGTGCACAGCAGCGAGTCCAGGCGGTCCATCACGCCGCCGTGCCCGGGCAGCAGGTTGCTCATGTCCTTGATGCCGATGTCCCGCTTGAGCAGCGACTCGCCAAGGTCCCCGATCGTCGCCGTGCAGGCGGTCGCCAGGCCGAGCAGGACGCCCTGCCACGCGTGCGCTCCCAGCGGCCACGCCACCAGGATCCCCGCCACCAGCACGCAGGCCACCACGGAGCCCGCGAAGCCCTCCCACGACTTGCCGGGGGACACACTCGGGGCCATCTTGTGGCGCCCCCCGGAGAGGACCCCCGCGGTGTAGCCGCCGACGTCGCTGGCCACGACCGTGCCAAGGAAGGCGAGGACCCGCCAGCTGCCGTCGGACGGTTCGGTCAGCAACGCCGCGAACCCCGCGGGGAAGCCCACGTAGCCGGCGACGAACGCGATGCCACTCACGTCCCGGACCAGGCCCCCAGCCGGTCCAGCGGCGCGCACCACCACCCCGACGCCGACGGTGGCCGCGAGCGTCAACAGCAGGCCCGTCGTCCCGGCGACATAGGCCACCACCGGCATCGCGAGCGCCCCGGCGACCAGCGGCACGGGCGGCACCCGCACACCGGTGAGCCAGACCGCCCGGATCACCTCCCAGGTGCCCAGGGCGACCGCGACGCTGACGACGCCGACGAACGCCGCACGCACCGTGAACAGCGGGACGAGGATGACCGCGCCGAGCAGGGCGCCGACCCCGATCGCGGCCGGTAGGTTCCGGCCGGCACGGGAACGGCGCGGTGGGACCGCTGCCGCCCCGGTCGCATCGGCGCTTCCGGATGGTCCGCCGTCAACCACGGCGCGGCCGTCGACTGCCGTCATGGATGCCTATATCTCGACAGAAGCGGATAGAAATGGCAGGCGCGTCCCGCCGCCGCCCTTCGCGCGTTGCCACGATCATCTGGCTCGGATCGCGGGGCGAACGGACCGCAGCGGCTCCGGTGGCGGAGATGCTCAGACCGACAGCAGGTCCGCTTCCTTGAGACGGAGGAGCTCGTCCACCTGCCCGACGTAACGATGGGTCGCCTCGTCGAGGTCCTTTTCGGCGCGCCGGCCGTCGTCCTCGCCGGCGTCACCGTCCCGGACGATGCGGTCGATCCCGTCCTTGGCGTGGCGCCGCACATTGCGGATGCTCACCCGGGCCTCCTCCGCCTTGGACCGGGCGACCTTGACCAGGTCACGCCGCCGCTGCTCGGACAGCTCCGGGAAGACGATGCGGATGATCGTGCCGTCGTTGCTCGGGTTGACCCCGAGGTCGGAGCCGCGCACCGCCTTCTCGATCGAGGGCAGCGACGACTTGTCGTACGGGGTAATGATCACCATGCGCGGCTCGGGGATGTGAAACGAGGCGAGCTGCTGTACCGGTGTCGGCGCGCCGTAGTAATCCACCAGAATCTTGGAGAAGACCGCGGGCGTGATGCGGCCGGTGCGGATGTTCGCGAAGTCCTCCTTGGCGACCGAGACGGCCTTCTCCATCTTCTCCTCGGCATCGAGAAGTGTGTCGTCGATCACCACGTTTCCTTCCGTCCACTCTGACCTGCCGGCGCCCGTCCGGCTCCGACTGCAGCCTCCCCGCCAGCCACCCTCCGGACACGGCCGCCTTCCGAGCCGCAGCACGACACGTGCTGCCCATGGGTGCGGGGCCCCTGCCCCGTCGAGATCGCACAGCCGTGGCGAGCAGTGTCCCGCACGAGGCCGCTCACCCGGAGTCCGGGGGGACGCGCCACGCCGAGCACGTCGAACCGTCGCCTCGCCGCGTGACGCTCGGGGTACTACTACGGCGGCCACCCGAGGGAATGCGAAACCGGCGGGCGACCACCGTCCGCCCGCCGGCCCGTGAACCTGCGCTCAGACCTGCCGGATGTTGAACCGGGAGAACCGACCGACCTCGATCTTCTCGCCCAGCGACGCACCCGCCTGGTCGAGCAGGGCTCGGATGGTCACCTTGCCATCCTTCACCCAGGGCTGGTCCAGCAACACGCTGCTCTTGATGTAGCCGTTGACCCGACCATCAACGATCTTCGCGATCGCCTGCTCGGGCTTGCCCTCCTCGCGGGCGGCCGCCTCGTAGATCCTGCGCTCGGCCTCGAGTACCTCGTTGGGGATCTGGTCCGCGGTGATGTACAGCGGGTCCGCGGCGGCGATGTGCTGCGCGAGGTCGCGGGCGAGCTGCTTGAAGTCCTCGGTCTTCGCCACGAAGTCCGTCTCGCAGCGCAGCTCGACGAGCACGCCGAGGGTCGGCGGCAACTGCGGGTCCGTCCGGTGCAGGTAGGACTCGACCAGGCCGTTGGCGGCGCTGCGTGTCGCGCGCTTCGCGACCTGCGCCTTGCCCTTCTCCCGCAGCCAGGACTTCGCCTTCTCGAAGTCGCCGTCGTTGTCGACCAGCGCCTTCTTGACGTCGCTCATCCCTGCTCCGGTCAGCTCCCGGAGCTTGCGGATGTCGGCGGCTGTGATGTCTGCCATGGTGCTCTTCTCGTTGGTGTGGGTCGGATGCTGTCGTTAGTCCTGAAAGGCGCCGCGCGGTCCTGACGGCGCGGCACGGTCCTGGATGCGCGGCATGGCACCAGGCCCTTCCGGCTGGCCGGGAGCGCCGCCGGCTCGGCCCCCAGCCCCGTCGACCGCCGCAGGCTGTCGCTCCGGGACGGCCGCCACCGAGCCGGCCGCCGGCCCCCACCCGCCGGGCGCCACGAAGGCCCAGCGCGTGGGGTGGGGCGAGGTCAGACGGCAGTGCCAACCGCGGCGTCGGACTGAGTCTCGGCGGTGGCCGGCACCGGCTCCTCGGCGGGCTGCTCCTCGCTCGCAGCGGCGGGCTCCGCAGGCGCGGCGGGCGCAGCGGCCTCGCCGCGCAGCAGCGCCTGCTCCCACTCTGCCAACGGCTCCTCACCCGCGGACTGCTCGGGCTTGGCGTCGGCGGCCTTCGAGGCGCCGGCCCGGGACATGAGTCCGTCCGCAACCGCGTCGGCAACCACGCGGGTCAGCAGCGCCGCACTGCGAATCGCGTCGTCGTTGCCGGGAATCGGGTAGTCGACCTCATCGGGGTCGCAGTTGGTGTCGAGGATCGCCACGACCGGGATGCCCAGCTTGCGCGCCTCGCCGACCGCGATGTGCTCCTTCTTCGTGTCCACGACCCACACCGCGCTCGGCACGCGGCTCATGTCCCGGATGCCGCCGAGAGTGCGCTCCAGCTTCGCCTTCTCCCGGGTCAGCACGAGCTGCTCCTTCTTCGTGCGGACCTCGGTACCACCGGTCACCTCGATCTCCTCGAGCTCCTTGAGCCGCTGGAGACGCTTGTAGACCGTCGAGAAGTTGGTCAGCATGCCACCGAGCCAACGCTCCTTGACATAGGGCATGCCAACCCGGGCGGCCTGCTCCTCGATGGCTTCCTGGGCCTGCTTCTTCGTCCCGATGAACAGCACGGTGCCACCGTGCGCCACCGTCTCCTTGACGAAGTCGTAGGCGCGGTCGATGTACGAGAGAGTCTGCTGCAGGTCAATGATGTAGATGCCGTTACGCTCGGTGAAGATGTACCGCTTCATCTTCGGGTTCCAGCGCTTGGTCTGGTGCCCGAAGTGCACACCGCTCTCGAGCAGCTGCTTCATGGTGACGACGGCCATGGCGCGTCGCTCCTCTCCGTCCGGCCGCAGCCGAACGCCTCGGTTGTGACGGCGCCGCCTGACGGCGGCTGCCCCTGACGCCCGGGGTGGTCGTGGCCGCCGCCGACGCGACGGACCGAGGAGACCCTTCCGACGGCCTCACGGAGACCCTCGGAAGCGGGCGTGCGAACTAGGCCCGCTATGCGGGCCCTATGGAGGATGATACCCGGCCCCACGCTGCGGCCCAGCGGAAAACCCGCCCGCCCCGATCCCTCAAGATCGCGCACTGCCGCAGCAGGCCCACCGGAAGGATCATTTCCCGCCGATCTCCACCGGGACCGGTACGACGCCCCTGAAGTCACCGCAATCGTGGGTGCATCCGACCTGGGGACCGCATCCGACCCCCATCTGCCCGGGCACTGTCCACAGCCCGGCCTCAGCCCCGCGGATGCGCGCCGCGGCCCGGTGCCGCGCCAGACCCGCAGGCCAGCAACCCATTCAAAATCAACGCCAAAGCAAGTTATCCACAATCAGAAACTTCGGACTACCCAACGGGGCTGAAACACTGCACCGTGGAACCGGGCGATCCGCTGCTCTCGCGGACCGGCCCAGCGGCGGCCGGGACCGTTACCCCGGACGCTCCCGGCCGCTCCCGGCCGCCGCGCCTCCCTCGACCCTGGAGGTTGTACCGCCATGCCCAGACTGCCCCGCTTCGATCCACTCTGGCTCATCATTCCGGCGATCGCACTGCTGATCGCCGTCGGCTGGCCCACCAGGGTCCCGATCAACCCGCGCGGAAGCGGGCCGCCCGCCACCATCATGGCCCGGCCAGTCCGCGACCAGGTACAGGGCTCGGCGTCGGCCTCCTGACCAGCGCCTGGCAGAGGCCGGGCCCGAACGACACGATCGGCCAGGCGCTGGGGGTGGCACCAGAACCTGTCGCCACGACAAGCGAGGCGCTCCTACCCGGCGCGATGGTCACCCCCACGCCCCTGCACCCCGCTCCACCGCCCGCGGGCGCAGTTCCCTCCACGCCTGGCACCCC
>NZ_CADCWT010000099.1 GCF_902806485.1 Candidatus Frankia alpina
TTTTTCTCTCACCTACGAAAAGGCTTGGAAGAGACCAAGATCGATGGAAACTCAGGCTAGTCCGCCGGGCTCGCCGTCGAGGTACGGCTCCTCCGGGACCGTCTGGTGGTGGCCAACCCCGGCGGCCTGTACGGCATCACCGTCGACCGGCTCGGCCGCGACGCCGTGACCTCGGCCCGTAACGCCAGGCTCGTCGCGATCTGTCAGCACGTCCGCACCCCGCAGACCGGGTCATCGAGGCCCTCGCAAGCGGGATTCCCACCGTCACCGAGGCCCCCGCATGGCCTGGGTCGCCGGCGACGAGGTGTACGGCGCCGTGTTCCCCTTCCCATCACGCCGCACCTGCCCCTCACCCACACCGGCTCAGCTCACAGCCGTTTCGGGGCCGTGCCTGTTGCGGTGCGTTTTGTACGGTCCGGGCCGGCGGACCGTACAAAACGCACCGCAGTGCTTCCCACAACGGCGGCTGCCGGGCTGGCTCTGATGGTCATGACGTTTCCCGGGGCCGGGTCACATCGTCGCGGCCCGCTTCCGCCCACGGGACGCCGTCGCGTTCGTCGAGGCGTAGGGCGAGGCTGTAGCCGACGAGGACGATCAGGTGCAGCAGGAACAGCCAGAAGCCGACCGCGACGGCCCCGCCGATGGCGCGGAAGCCGCCGAACGGCAGGCCCAGGTCCAGGTGGAACGACAGGAACAGCACGAACCCCTGTACGAAGCCGGCGGTCCTCATCCTGCCCGCCCGGCCCTGTGTGGTGGTTACTCGATGACCCGAAGGGTTGAGGGGACGTCCATCCGGCGGATCCGGCGGGCCGCGGCCAGCGGCGCGATCGCCACCGCGCCGACGCCGAGCAGGACGATGACGGCCAGGGTGCGGCCCGACAGGATCGCCTGCACGCCGAGGTCGGGCAGCGTCTCGGCGAGCAGCACCTCCACGGTGTAGCGCAGCGCCCAGTAGCCGGCGGCGATCCCGAGCAGCGTCCCGACCAGGCCCATCACCGCGCTCTCGGCGACGGTCAGACCGAGCACGGTGCGGGTGGAAAGGCCGTAGGCGAGCATCGTCGCGTGCTCGCGGCGCCGCTCGTCCACGGCGATGCTCATCGCGTTGTAGGCGATGAGCGCGGCCAGCAGGAGCACCACCACCTCGCCGATCCGCAGGATCCCGACGAAGCTGCGCAGCAGGGTCCGGATCTCCTCGATGCTCGCCGTCGCCGACGCCACCGACGCCACCCCCGGGATCGCCGCCAGCGTCCGGGTCGCCGCGTCCCGCCCATACCCGGGAGCGGGCTGGACGACGAGGACGTTCGTCGTGCCGGCGAGCCGGAACGCGCCGGCGTCGGCGTTGTCGAGGAACACCACCGAGCGCACCGGGAAGGCGTGGATGCCGGCGATCCGCAGCGGCGTGTCGACGGTCCGATAGCCCGTGCCGACCCGCTGCGGATGCCGCAGCGTGATCGTGTCGCCGGGGTGGACGCCCAGGTCGTGGGCGGCTTTCTCGGCGATCAGCACGCCGCCGGTGCGGGATCCGGAGACAACGGAGGGCGACCACAACCCGTGCCCGATGTCGAGGATGTAGGTGAGCACGTCGATGGGCTCGGCCGTCGCGCCGTCGCCGTTCCCAGCCCCGTTGCCGGCCCCGGCCCCGCGCCCGTTCCCGATCCCGCGCCCGCTTCCGGCCCCGGCGGCGGCGAAGATGCGGCTGGGCAGCGCCAGCGTCGGGTCGGTTTCGGTGACGGCGGGGGAGCGGCGCACGGCGGTCACCGTCGGCGAGGACACCGGCTCGACCCGGGGCAGTATCACCCGCAGTCGGTCGGGGGCGCTGGTCGTCAGGTCCCTCTCGGCCCGGTCGGTGGTGCGGGTGAACGTGTCCAGCTCGCCGGTGAACACCACCAGAGCCGTGATCACCGCGGCGATCGCGACGGCGGTGAGCAGCAGCCGGCGTGGGGCGCGTGCCAGATTACGCAGCGGCATCTGGGCGAGGCTGCCCCCTGGCAGTCGCAGCCGGCCGAGCGGCCCGGCCAGCGGCTCCGACCCGCCGGCCACGGCGCTGGCCCGGATCGCCCGGACCGGCTCCACCCGCACCGCCCGCCACACGGGCGGCAGGGCGGCGAGCACCGGCAGGACCAGGCCCACGGCCGCCGCCCGGGCGAACACCCCGACCTGGAAGTTCGTGTGCCACGCCGGCAGCGGCCATACCCCGCGCAGCAGCGCGCCCATCGCGGCGCCCACGACGAGGCCCACCACGACGCCGGCGACCACGCCGAGCACCCCGACCTGGACGCCCAGCAGCAGCGGGCGCAGGGCAAGGCGCCGCGGCGGCACCCCGAGGGCCATCCCGATGCCGATCTCCCGGCGCTGCGCGTCGACGACCCGTCCCACCAGGTTGAAGGCGGCGAACACCGCGCCGATCAGGACGACCACGGCCAGCACGTCCCACAGCCGTTGGTCGCTGTTCACGTCGTCGTAGAGGATGCGCCGGGTCTGGATGTCGTCTCGGTCGGTCACCGTCACGCTGGTGCCCGGCAGCGCCGCGGACAGGGCCCGGGACAGCTCGGCGGCGAATGCGCCGGTGTCCGTGCCCGGCCGCAGGGTGAGCACCAGGTCGTTGACGGCGCCGGGTTGCCCGGTGAGCCGCTGCGCGGTCGGCAGCGACAGGTAGAGCACCCCGAAGCCGGACTGGGTGACCAGACCCGGCTGCTCCCCGGGCAGGATGAAGTACTCCGGCGACTGCCCCTGCCCGACGTAGTGCACCTGGCCGCCGCCGCTGGTCCGCACGGTGCCGCTCGGGGGCAGGTGGTTCGCAAGGGCGAAGGTACGGTCCAGGATGCCGACGTCACGTCCCTGGTCGGCAGGGACGAGCCCACGACCCCGGGCCACCGACACCGCGTCGACCGGCGGCCGGGCGGTCAGGTCGATGCCGACCAGCTCGCCGCGGGAGAGCACGGTGTGCCCGGGGCGGGAGGCGTCGATCTCGGTCGGCAGCACCAGCCGTTCGACGTCGCCGGTGACGGCCGCCGCGGACGGCAACGACCGGACCACCGCCGCGAGCCGTCCCTGCGCCACCGTGGCCCCGGCCCCGACGGCGACGCGCAGGTCGTGGACGTTCAGTCGGGCGTAGCTGGCGTCGTAGGACTGCCGCCGCCAGTGCGAGGAGCTGGTCAGCCCGGCGTAGAGCCCCGTGCCGAGGCCGATCATGATCGCGATCGCGACCACGAGCAGCAGGCGTTGGCGCAGCTCACGCAGCGACCAGCGCCACCACAGCCCAGGTGATGTCATCCGTCCGTCCACCCGCTTACCCGGTCACCAGCGCAGCTCCGCCGCCGGCAGCCGGCCGCCGGGCGGCGGACCGTCGTGGACGATCCGCCCGCCGGACAGCTCGACCACCCGGTCCGCGATCCGGGCGATCTCCCGGTTGTGGGTGACGACGAGGACGGTCCGGCCCTGCTCGGACTGGCCGCGCAGCAGCTCCAGGATGCGCACGCCGGTGGTGAAGTCCAGCTCGCCGGTCGGCTCGTCGGCGAGCAGGATCGGATTGCCGGTGGCGATGGCGCGGGCGATCGCCACCCGCTGCTGCTCCCCGCCGGAAAGCTGGTGCGGGAAGTGCGTGGCGCGCTCGGCGAGTCCGACCCCGACGAGCACCTCGTCGGTGACCTCGTCGGCCCGGTCCCGCCCGGCGACGTCCGCGCCGAAACGGACGTTTTCCCGTGCGGTGAGCGCCGGGAAGAGGTTGAACGACTGGAACACGAAGCTGACCGCCCGGCGGCGGACCTCCCGCCGGATCCGCCGGGACGCAGCTGTGACGTCGACGCCTTCCAGCCGCACCGTGCCGGTGGTAGGAGTGTCCAGCGTGCCGATCACGTTGAGCAACGTCGTCTTGCCGCAGCCCGACGGCCCCAAGATCACCAGCAGGCAGTGCGAGCCGACCCGCAGGGTGACGTCCGCGAGCGCCGTGACGCCGGTCGTCCCGCCGTCGTAACGCTTCCCGACGCCCTCCAGGTCGATGCGGACCGCCTCGGCGGCACCAGGTTTTTCGGTGGCACCGGGCTGTTCGGTTGCTGCCCGGGCGGCCCCGGCGATCCCGGGCTCTCCGGCCGTCGGGGTTTCCCGGCCCGCCGGGCTGCCAGGCAACGCCACGATCGGCCCCCTGTCGTCGCGCTCGCCGGGCTCCGGTCGCGCCGGGCTCGGGTCAGTATCGGCGCGCCCGGCACGACGCAGGGGGAACCGGCCGGTGGCCGGATTGCGCGTGCCGCCGGGCAACGCCCCACGAATCCGGCGGCATCCACCGGGGTCCGCCGTCGGGCACGGCGGACCCCGGTGGATGGGGGTCCGGCGGCGGCGCCGCGCATCCGCCGGCGTCCCTGGCGGATGGGGGTGACGCGGCGGCCGCCACCGGTGGGGGAGTGGTCAGCGGACGGTGGTCGTGGTGGAGGAGGGTGGCTGCCCGCCGGTGGGCGCCATGACGGACCCGCTCGCCGGTGGGGGTTCCGGGGGGTCGGACGCCGGCGCTGGGATGTCGGCGGGCAGCCGGTCTGGGGGTGGTGCATCCGGCGTGGTGCGGGTGGCGGGTGGCGGGTGCGGAGATCTGGCGGGCTGCCCGCCGTGAGGGGCGCGGCGGGCAGCCCGCAGGTCCGACGCGGTGGGACCGGTGCAGGTCCGATCCGCGCGGCCGTCGTGCGGGCCCCGCCGCGGTCCGCCCTCCGCGGACCGCGGCGAGCCGGCTAGCGGGCGGGGTGGCTGTGGTGGGGGCGCGGTTGCGTGTTGCGGAATCGCTCGGCGCCACCCTCGCGCTGGCGGACCAGCGGGAGGGCGCTGCCGTGCACGGTGCGGAAGCCGGTGGGGCGTCGTTCGGCGGTGGCCTCGTCCGCGCCGGCGTCCAGATCGTCGATGGCGTGGGCGCGGACGGCTACCAGGATCTGGTCCCAGATCGTCTGCGGCAGCCGGTTCTCCCGCATGGTTCCGAGGTGGAGGAAGCGGACGATCACCTCGTCCGGCAGGCTTCTGGCGACCTGGCCGCTGCCGGCTCCCCAGGAGGTCCAGCCGAGGGCTCCGTCGTGCGCGGTCAGTCGGTCGAACACGCCGGCGCGAACGTCGTGGACGAACGGGGCCCACAGTGCGACGGGCACCCGGACCTCGTGGATCCGCCCGGCGTAGCGGTACCGGATGACCACGTCGGCCTGCTGGTTGGCGAACTTCAGCCCGGGGGCGCAGGCTGGTCGCCGCCAACGAAGCGGCGGATCCACCGCGGTCCTGGCCGTACAGTCACCCTGTCCCACCCGCCCGTCCATGGGTTCGTCTCCCGTCCTGGCCAGTCCGCCCGCGGCAACGGTCCACCGGGGGCCGCATGCGGCCCATCGCAGGCCCGATGCGGGGGTGGGAGATGAGGTGGTCGGGCCCGTACCGGCGGATGACCGGCGGATGCAGACCCGGTGCGCGTGTTCGGTGCTGGTGCCCGGCGTGCGGGCAGGGTCCGGGAGAGGACCTGTACGTGCAGTGCCTGTGGTCCTCTCCCGGTGTGCCTCACCGCCCATGAAGACCCGCGCGGCGATCCGCCCATCGCAGTGGGTGATCGAGTGCGGGTGGGGCAGCCACCCTCGGCGGAATCCGACATCCCAGGAGGAGGATCCCGTCGACATCATCAGGTGTCCTCCTCGCCTCGGTAGCTGGGAAGCGGGCTGCGCGTCCGCCGGTGGACACATCACACCGTGCTGGGCGTATCTGGGACAGAGTGCAACGAGCTGTTGCGGCCGCACGCGCATCAGTTGCACATGATCAGTGGCTTCCATGCCCGCCGGAAACGGGAACGCCGTGTCCGGCCGGTGGCTACGCACCGTAATATTCGGCCGGCCGCGTTGGGTCTCTCTCGCCATGAGCGGAGAGGCTCAGGCCCAGCTCCGCTCACCTGTGGCGACACGGTTGAGGCCCCGCCTGTGCACAGCCAGCCTACGAGAGTTTTGCGCAACTGGCGTTGATCAAAGATGGTCTGTTTTGTTGGCGGGTGAGAATTGGCTACCGATGCCGCCGCCGTTGTGTGCAGGCAGTGTATGTCAATTCGATGTGGCCGTCGGCAGGCTCGGGCGTGGCCTGTGATTGGGCTGTAGTTCGAACGGTGTGATTCCGGTGTCTGCCTTCGACACTGCTCCGGCCGGCGCAACGCCGGCAGGTCCCCGCCGCCGGTTTACGCCTCGACAGAACCCTACCTCGAAATGACGGCCACCTCCGGGGCGCCGAACCGCCATCGCTGCAGCTCGGCGCCGTCAGAGTGATGCCTCGGCCTGTCGTCCGGCTGGTTTCGCGTGCCGGACCCACGGCTCACCAGGTCAGCACGAGCCGGCCGCGGGTGCCGCCCTTCTCCAGGACGCGGTGTGCTTCGGCGGCCTGCTCGACCGGAATCGCCTTCGCCACCCGCAGGGTGACGGCGCCCTCCTCGACGAGCTGGCGCAACCGGTCAAGCTTGGCCTGCTCGCGTGCATAGGAGCGCACCCATACGTTATGGATCGTGATGCCGCGCTCGGTCTCGCCCTGGAACGGGCGGACGGCGGCGAACCCGCCGCCGTCGCGGATCGCGCCGAGCAGGGCGTCGTTCTGGATCGAGCCGTCGGCCAGTCCGTCCACTCCGGCGGGCACCGCCGCCCGGATCCGCCGCGCGACGTCGTCGCCGCGGCGGACAACGAGGTCGGCGCCGAGCGTCCGGACGAGCTCCTCGTCGGCCTCGGAGGCGTCGGCGACGACGCGCAAACCGTCGGCCTTGGCAAGCTGGACGGTGTAGCCGCCGAAGCAGCCGGCCGCCCCCGTCACCGCCAGCGTCTGACCGGCGGTGAGGCCCAGCAGGTCGAGCGCCAGCCGCGCGGTGAGCCCGTTCATCGGCAGCGTCGACGCGGCCACGTCGTCGAAGCCCGCGGGGACCCGCGCGACGGACTCGGCGGGCACCACCACCTGCTCGGCGTAGCCGCCGTTCGATGCGGCGGGGATGACGATGGCCATCACGTGGTCGCCGATCGCGAGATCCGTCGACACCCCCTCGCCGATCTCGTCGAGGACGCCGGCGACATCCATCCCCGGCACGTACGGCGGCGCCCATTTCGACAGCCATTTCGCCCGGTCACCGTTGCGGGTGAAGGTGTCCGTCGGACTCACGGTGGCGGCGGCGGACCGGATCCGGACCTCGCCCGGACCGGCATGCCGCTCGGGTACGTCCACGATGCGCAGGGCCTCCGGCCCGCCGAACTTGACCACTCCCACGGCTCTCATGTCAGCCGACACTATCGCCGCAGATCCACGCGCGCGCGATCCACCGTGCGCCCCCAAACTCTTTAATCGGTGCGATAAGCCGGGCCGGCCGCGGTCAGAGGCCGTCCACCGGGCGGAAGACCGCGACGGTGAAGTCCCCGCCGGGCAGGTCGGCGAACTCCGCCCGCACCCGCAGGCCGCAGCGCACCTGCGCCGGGTCGACGCCGACGATCCGGGCGGGCAGGCGCCAGGCCGGCCTGCTCGTCGAGTTCGACGAGAGCCACGACGTAGGGCAGGTCGTCGAGGTAGCCGGGCACGGTCGCCCGATGCTGGACGATGAATGGAGTAGACGGTGCCGGTGCCGACGACGTCGGCGAACCGGGTCGGCCCCGCGCACAGCCGGCAGCGTTCGAGTGGTGGTTGCAGCCACAGCCCGCAGTCCCCGCAGCGGCACATGGCGAGCCGGCCCTCGGCCAGGGCCGCCCAGAAGGGCGCGGTCACCGCGTCCGGCACCGGCTGCGGCGGGAGGCTGAGCGGATCGGCCCGCACGGCCGGGCTCTCCCCTTGCGTCGTGGTCACAGCGCCGCCGTCCCGTAGACGAGGGCGCCGCCGAAGGGGCCGGCGCCGGAGGTGACCAGCGCCGTCTCGGCGCCGCGCACCTGGCGGTCCCCGGCGTCCCCGCGCAGTTGCAGGACCGCCTCGTAATGGTGGTTCAGGCCGTGGATGTAGCCCTCGGACAGCAGGCCGCCGTGCGGGTTGACGACGACGTCGCCGCCGTAGGTGGCCCGGCTGGCGCGGAAGTAGCGGAAGTAGTCGCCCACCTCGCCCTTGGCGCAGAACCCGAAGTCCTCGAAGGTCGCCATCACGGTGAAGGTGAAGCAGTCGTACATGCAGGCGACGTCGATGTCGGCGGGGCGCAGCCCGGTGCGCGACCACAGCCGGGGCGCGGTGTCCCGGGAGTACATGCAGCTCAGGTCGTCCCACTGGTCGACCGAGCCGCCGAAGCGGTTGCTGTCGGCGGCGCCGAGCAGGTGGACGGGACGGTGCGGCAGGTCCGCCGCCCGCTCGGCGCTGGTCACCACGATGGCCACCGCGCCGTCGATCTTGTAGCAGCAGTCGAACAGCCGGAACGGCTCGCTGATCCAGCGGCTGTTCAGGTAGTCGTCGAGGGTGATGGGGGAGCGGGCCACCGCGTGCGGGTTGCGCACCGCATGGTCACGTTCCTGCACCGCGATGGCGCCCAGGTCCGCCGCGGTGGAGTCGTACTCGTAACTGGTGGCGACGGCAGAACATCGCGAACCACTGGGGCGGCACGAGGTAGCCGTGCGGCCCCGCGAACTGCCCCTCGCCGTCGACCTCGATCCGTTCCAGCGCCCGGCCGTACCGGGTCTGCGAGCCGAGCACCCGGTAGACGACGACCACCTCGGCCTGGCCGGACAGCACCGCCGCGGCGGCACCCGCGACGGTCGAGGTGACGATGTTGCCGCCGCCCAGGACGCTCAGGCTCCACCCGAGATCGTCGACCCCGATGGCGTGGGCGACCTGGCTCGGGCCGGCGCTGTCACCCGTCGAGTAACAGGTGAAGCCGTCGACGTCCGCGGCGGTGAGCCCGCAGTCGGCGAGCGCCTCCCGCGCGGCCTGCGCGGCCATCGACAGCGTGGTGCGCCCCGAGGAGCGCATGAACGGCGACCGCCCGATCCCGACGACGGCCGCGCCCTCTAACGAACGACTCACTGTCCCTCCCGCCGCGTTCCCACGTCTCGACGCGGCGCCGACGCCGCTGCCTCGCCGCGAGTTTCTGACATTGGACTGCCGGAATCGTAGCCGCGCGCGTCGGTGGGGTCCAGCCCTCGGCCCAGCCCTGGTGCTGCCGCGGTGGGTTCAGATCTCCAGGCCCGGCCAGGTCATGGTGACCGGGTGCGGATGAGGAAGGTCGAGAATCTGGACGAGGTACTGCTGCCCGAAGTTGTTGGTGCGCAGCTCCTCGATCGTCTCCGGCGCCATCGCACCCGTCGCCCCGTACAGGTCGCCCAGCCGCCGCATGATCACGGCCAGCCGGTAGGACGCGTAGACGAGGTGGAAGTCCAGGTTCGCGGCGTCGCGGCCGACGAGCTCCTGCCATCGGCGCACGGTCTGCGCCGGGCTGCCAATGCCCGGTAATCGCTCGACGTCGATCGACTCCGTGCTGCTGTAGTCCATGACCGTCCACCAGGCGAGGTCCGATTCGGCGCCGGCCAGGCACACCATGTCCCAGTGGAAGACCGCCGCCACGTCGAGCCCGTGGAACATCAGGTTTGGCAGCCGGGAGTCGCCCCGGGCCAGGGCGGTGACGTGGGTGGGCGGGACGTGCGCGCGTAGCCACCGCTCGGCCGCGGCGATCACCGGATCGGTGCGTCCCCGTGCCACCCAGGACGCGACGTCGAACCAGTGCGCGAGATCCTGCCGCAGGCCGTCGGGGCCGAGGCGCGGACGGTCGAGGAACGCCACCTTCGCCGGATCGACCTGGTGCAGCCGGGCCATGACCTCGACCGCGTTGCGCCACCGCACGGCGCGATCGCCCGGGGCCAGGTCGTGCACCCAGCCGGTGGTGTGGAACGGCGGGGTGTCCCCGGGCACGCGACCCTCGATGCGTTCCATGACGAAGAACGCCTCGCCGAGGACGCCGGTGTCCGTCTCCATGCCGACGACCACGGGAACCGGAATGCCCGGCTCGCGGCCCAACACCCGGTACATCTCGGCGTGGACGGTGAGGTCGGCGTCCTTGTACAGGAAGTCGGGGGAGTTGACCCGCACGACATAGCCCGCCGAGCGGGCCACCCCCGCCTCGGTCCAGCTCGCCTCGCACAGCAACGTCTCGTTGGCCACCCCGCCGGTTCTGGGCAGCGTCACCTCGGTGACGCGCAGATCGGACCGGTGCGGCAGGGCCGCCGAAAACCAGGTCTCGAGCGCCTGCAGCGTCTTTTCCGGATCGCGCTGGCGGTCCCGTGTCGGCAGCCCGGATTCGATGTAGCTGGCGTTCGTTACCTCCGGCAACGTGTCCTCCTCGCGGCGGGGACGAATACGTGTTCGGCGAGATTTCTCGCCGAACACCACAAAGGAGCCACCGTCGCCCGCGGATGTCGCGTCGGACCGGAACGTCCGCCAATCGGCTGGTCGCGGGAACGGTCATCACCTGCGCCGACCGGCGGGCGGCGGGATCGCGGCGGACCCGACGGCCGGCGATGATGCCGACGCACTATATGGCAGTGAACTGTCAGAGTTAATGCCTGATCGTCCGTGCGGGAGGGCTCGGCTTGCCCGGTCCTGACCTCGGTAAAGGCATTCTGATCTGATCTCTTGCGCGGCCCGGTGTCGTCGTTCATAGTCTGGAGATCCCGAGTCCGATCATCTCCTCAGCACTGGCAGTCAGATGTCAGGAAGTGACCGACGCCGAGTGGCGATCCGGCGCGCCTCCGCGGCTGGCCAGTTGTCCCCGTCGGGCCGCATCCGGGGAAACAGGAGGTGCGCCGCGATGCCGCAGACCGATTCCTCACCGCAGCCGTTCACGGTCCGCACGGATCAGGCCGTTCTCGACGATCTGGGCGACCGGTTGCGGCGCACCCGCTGGACCGGGCAGATTCCCGGAACAGGCTGGGAATACGGCACCGATCTGGCCTACCTGCGGGACCTGTGCGAATACTGGGCGGACGGTTTCGACTGGCGGGCCGCCGAGGCCCGGATCAATCGGTGTCCGCACGTTCTCACCACCGTCGACGGAACGCCCGTCCACGCCATTCACGCTCGGTCGCCGCATCCCGGCGCCGTGCCGCTGCTGCTCATCCACGGCTGGCCCGGATCGGTCATCGAGTTCCTCGACGTCATCGACCGGTTGGTCGATCCGCCCGCCCACGGCGGCGACCCTGCCGAGGCGTTCCATGTCGTCTGCCCGTCCCTGCCGGGATACGGCTGGTCCGGGCCGACCCGCGAGGGTGGCTGGCACATCCGTCGGGCGGCCGACGCCCTCGTCGAGCTGATGGCCCGACTGGGCTATCAGCGCTTCGCCGCCCAGGGCGGCGACTGGGGTGGGATCGCCGCCAGCCTCCTCGGCGCGCACCATCCGGACCGGCTACTGGCCATCCATTTCAACCTGGTCCTGGCGCCGCCGCCCGACGAGGCCACCATGGCGGCGCTGAGTGCCACCGAGCGCGCCGCGATGGACAGCGTTGCGCGCTTCACCCAGACCGAGACCGGCTATCAGGCCATCCAGGGCACCAAGCCGCAGACGCTTGCCCACGGCCTGGCCGACTCGCCCGCGGGCCTGGCCGGCTGGATCGTCGAGAAGTTCCGGGCCTGGAGCGACTGCGACGGCGACGTGGAGAAGGCGATCAGCCGCGACGATCTGCTCACCAACATCACCACCTACTGGGTGACCGGCACGATCGGCTCGTCGGTGCGCCTCTACCGCGAGTCGATGCGGGCCGGCCTGTTCGACGCCCCGGACCGGCCGGTCACCGTGCCGACGGGGGTCGCGGTCTACCCGAGGGAGATCTTCACGCCGCCCCGGCGCTGCGTCGAGGCGCACTACGACCTGCGGTACTGGCACGAACTGCCCCGCGGCGGCCACTTCGCCGCGCTGGAGCAACCGGAGCTGTTCGCCGAGGACGTCCGAGCGTTCTTCCGCTCACTGCGCGGCGGGGGCCATGAGATCGGCTAGCGTGGCGAACTCGGCGGTGACGTAGGACCCGAGGCTGCGCGACGGCGCGCCCTGCAGCCAGCGCTGCATCGCGCGCTGTTCGGCCAGGATCCCGATCGCGGCCAGCAGCTCGCAGCTCTCGTCGGGCTGCACGAGACCGCGGCGGGTGGCGACCGCCCGCGCGACGAGCGCCAGATTGCCCTGCTGGTTGTCGTGTTCCTTGCCGCGCAGCAGGAACGACGAGGCGACGGCGACGTGGTAAAGCCTGATCCGCTCCCGCAGGCGGGCCACGCCGGGCGCGAGCGTGACGAAGGCGGCCCGCATCGCCTGGAACTCGCTCAGCGACTCCGGCTGGGCCAGGTACACGCCGACGAAGGAACGGAAGTAGTCGTCCTCGCCGAAGAAGAGCACGGACTCCTTCGTCGCGAAGTAGCGGAAGAAGGTCCGGGGTGAGACGCCGGCGCGCGCGGCGACCTGCTCGGTGGAGGTGGACTCGTAGCCCTGCTCGGCGAACAGCTCCAGCGCGGCGTCGACGAGCGCCCGGCGAACCCGGGCCTTGTGCTCGGACCACGCGGCGGGGCGGGCCCGCACCGGCTGCGCGCCGTCGCGCACCGGCGTGCCGTCCACCGGGCCCCCCTCGTCTCCGACAGCTAGCGGGCCCGCAGGTCAGAGCGCTCGACGTAGACGTGGCCCACGTCGCCGTCCCAGTCGCAGGACGTCCAATTGATAGCGTACGCCCGGCCGGGGGAGGCGACGCCGTAGGGAAGGCCGCCGGCAAACGTGGTCCACAGCCCGGTCCGGGTGGTCGCGGTCAGCTCCAGGCGCCGATCCTGCCGGGCGAGGCCGAACGGCAGCACCTCGCCGCTGGCGACCAGCCCGTCGAGCCGGGGTACGTCGACCACCTGGGCATGCGTCAGCTCGCCGGCCTCGACGACGTAGCCACCCTCCAGCGTCACCGTCCCGTCGGTCGACCAGTAGCGGGAGAGCCCGAATGCGCGGCCGGTGCCCGGGAACAGGCAGCCGGCGATGACGTGCCCGCCCCAGCCGTTGACCGAGTCGTCTCCGCGCGGGCCCCGGGAATGGTCACGCCAGCCGGTGTCGTCGAAGGTGACCTCGCGCCGGCCCCAGCGCACCGTGCCGCGGGCCCGGTAGAGCTGCTCGTAGTGCTCCTTCGCCCACTGCTGCTGGTCCATGCCGCCGCGGCCGGTCGCCGCCGCGGCCGCGGTGTGTGCGTCCCACACGGGCGTCGCGCACTCGATGTCCAGGTCGAGCTGCAGACGGACCTTCTCGCCGTCGCGGACGAGACCGGTGCGCATGCTCTCCTGCGGCGTGCGCAGGCAGAAGCCGTCGAAGGTGACCCGCCAGCGCCGGAAGGGCTCCAGGCACTCGAAGCGCAGGTTGGCGCCGGCCGGGCGGCGCGCCGGATCGGTGCGGTGGTAGGCCCACATCGACAGCACGCCCTCGCCGTCCGGCAACGTGACGAGCGCGCGGTCCTCCCACAGCTCCCAGGCGTCGGCCACGGTGCCCAGGTGCAGCCACATGCCGATGTTGTGGGTCGGGTCGTAAGGGGTGAACAGGAGGTTCTCGGTCCAGGCCGGCACGGGCGGGCAGGACGTGACGACCTGCTCGCGCTCGGGCGGCAGACCGGCGGACAGATCCTTGACGCGCGGCTCGCCGCGCAGGGTGCTCATCGGGAGCCTCGGGCGGAACTGCGGGGCATCGGGGGAGGCGTGGAGACCACGTCCGATTCTCTCTGTGGCACGGCGACTCCGCAAATTCTGGCATAATACTGCCAGGTTTGGGTCAGACGCCTGCCACCGGTCGCCGGTCGTGGGGCACCGGGGTCGCCGATCCGGACCGGACCTACCAGACGCCGGTCAACGTCTTCCCGACGGTGGGCGGTGTGCGCATCGCCCGCTGACCGCGGCCCCGTAAACCCCGGATGCGGGTGAAACCCGCTGCGGCTAGGGTGATTCGTAAGGATCATCCCGATTTGGGAGGGCTGGTGGCGGTGGATCCGGATGCGGATGGTGGGCAGGTGGAGGTCGGGCCGTGGTGGAGGTCGCTGGCTGAGGAGCATCCGTCGATCGATCTGAGGACGGACAGGCCGCATACGGCTCGGATCTACGACTATTTTCTTGGTGGGAAGGATAATTTCCCGGCTGACCGGGTGGCTGCGGAGCAGGCGAGTGCGGCTTTCCCGAACGCTTCGCTTGCGGCCCGGCAGAATCGTGCGTTCATGGTGCGGGCGATTCGCCATCTTGCCGGGGAGGCCGGGATCCGGCAGTTTCTTGACATCGGTACCGGCATTCCCACCAGTCCGAACGTGCACGAGATCGCCCAGGCCGTCGCCCCGCAGACGCGGGTCGTTTACACGGACAACGATCCGATCGTCCTCGCTCATGCTCGCGCTGCTGGCCAGCACCCCGCAGGGGCGGACCGCTTACCTCGATGCCGATCTCCATGACCCGCAGAGCATCCTGGATGCCCCGGAGCTGCGCGAGACCCTCGACCTGACCCGGCCCGTCGCGCTGTCGATGATCGCACTGTTTCACTTCGTTCCGGACTCGGATGATCCGCCCGGCATCATCGGTCGTCTCGTCGACGCGCTGCCGTCGGGCAGCTACCTGATCCTCACCAACGGCACCGCCGACTACGACCCGGCCACGCAGGACCTCGCCGTCGCCTACGAGAAGCAGGGAATCACCGTGCGGCTGCGCAGCCGCACCGAGGTCGAGGGTCTGTTCGGCGGGCTGGAGCTGATCGATCCGGGCGTCGAGCTGGTCCATCGCTGGCGCCCGGCCGGCCCCGACCCGGCCGGCCTCACCGATGCCCAGGTCAGCGTGTACGGCGGAGTCGCCAGGAAGCCGTAGCCTCCCTGTAGGTCTTCCATGAGTGAGCCCACGCCGAGTCGGTGATTGTGAGTGCCTTGGCATGGCGGTGTCTGACGGGGGTGGGTCGGACCTCGATGACGTCGTCGTGTAGTCGGCAGGGCAGCGGGGTCAGTCGGGTGTCCGTCGGGTTGTGCCCGGCGCCGGAGGACGCGAGGCAGCGCCGGGGCCCAGCCGTCCCCGTTCGTGGTCGTGGTCGTGGTCGGTTCCATCGGTCACTGCCCGCAGGGTGCGGCAGCTGGCAGGCCGGCGGCGGCCGGCGTCCAGGTGTCGATCCAGCTCTGCAGGACCTGGGTGTTGGCGTCCCGGTCCGCCACGGCAAAGCGGGCCAGGACGCGCAGGCGGCGCAGCAGGTCCGCGGTCGAGAAGGCGGCCACATTCGTGATGTACGACGACGGCGCGAGATGGCCGACGTAGGCCTCGATCTGCTGGGCACCGTGCACCGGGTAGCGGGTCAGGGTGAAGCAGGTCGCCAGCACGGGCCGCCACCGCGGGTCAATTGGGTCGCAGCCCCGTTCGCGGCGTACTCCTCCAGCACACCCTGAGTCTTGGTCTCCTGGTCGCGCTGCCTCGCGACGTACTCCCGATACACCAGCGCGTCCGGGTCCCGGAAGGTGTCCCAGTCCGCCACCGCCAGGGGGAAGCCGTCTCGGTGGGTGGTGAACCACCGGTTCGCGGGGGAGGACGGATCCTGTTCCAGGGGCGCCGGCGCAGGTCACCGAACGCGCTCCAGGTCCGGGGTGAGGGTGCGCCGCTGGAGCGGCAGATGGGTTCGGCCACCCATTCGACACGGTCGTTCCAGGTGCTGATGTCGCCTGCGAACGAGGCCAGCATCGTGCCCAGGGACCGGATCCCGAACGTGGGACCGAGGTGGCGGCGCAGCGACGTCTCGGTGAGCACGAGCCGACCGTCCCCCTGTATCCGCACGTAGGCGCCGCGGTCGACGATCTCGATCTCGCGGCCGGGGTTGTCGCCCCGGATGGCGCTGATGATGTCGTCGGCGGCCAGGGCGTCGGCGGCCAGAGCGACGAACTGGAGGTTGGAGAAGTCGGTCTCCGGGGTGAAGGGAAGCTGAATCGCCAGGTACACCGGCGTTCGGCGCGAGAATCATCTCGTCGAACAGGACCCGCAGCGCCACGACCACCCAGTTGTGGGAACGGTAGGGGAACCTGCCGGAAAACGACAGGGCCCCGGGAAGATCGTTCTAGGTTGCGATCTGCTACGCGGAGTATTGGCCCCGTTGTGCCGTCCGGACGCGCTCCAGTCGAGACCGCACACGTCAGCGGTATCCCGTCTCGCCCAGCCAGCCTCGATTGAGCCATTCCCGGCGTCGATTTGTGA
>NZ_CADCWT010000100.1 GCF_902806485.1 Candidatus Frankia alpina
GGTCGGCGACCGCGCGGGTGCGCTCGGCCGCGGTGGAGATGCCGAGCTCGGCGCGACGGTCGGCGTCGAGGTAGTCCAGGGCCAGCCGGCGGAACAGATAGTCCATGATCGACTGGGCGATCCGGACGTCCGGGTCGTCGGTCATCCCGGCCGGCTCGAAACGCATGTTGATGAACTTGCTGACGTAGGCCTCCAGCGGCACCCCGTACTGCAGGCCGATCGAGATCGCGATGGCGAAGGCGTCCATCACCCCGGCCAGGGTGGAGCCCTGCTTCGACATCTTGATGAAGACCTCGCCGAGGCCGTCGTCCGGGTAGGAGCCGGCGGTCAGGTAGCCCTCGGCACCGCCGACGGCGAACGAGACCGTCTGCGACGGGCGGGTCTTCGGCAGCCGCCGGCGCACCGGCCGGTACTCCACCTCGGCGGACACGGCGGACACGGGTGCAGCCAGGGCCGCGGCGGTGGCAGCGCTCGCCGCGGCGTCCCGCTTCGCCCCGCGGACGTCGGACAGCGGCTGGCCGACCTTGCAGTTGTCCCGGTAGATGGCCAGCGCCTTCAGGCCGAGCCGCCAGCCCTCCAGGTAGATCTCCTCGACCTCCTCGACGGTCGCGGTCGACGGCATGTTCACCGTCTTGGAGATCGCGCCGGACAGGAACGACTGCACCGCGGCCATCATCCGCACATGCCCCATCGGGGAGATCGCCCGCTCGCCGATCGCGCAGTCGAACACGTCGTAGTGCTCGAGGCGCAGGCCGGGGGCGTCGACGACGTGGCCGTGCTCGGCGATGTACTCGACGATCGCCTCGAGGGTCTCCTCCGGGTAGCCGAGCGCCCGCAGCGCCGCCGGGACCGTCTGGTTGACGATCCGCATGCTGGCGCCGCCGACCAGCTTCTTCATCTTCACCAGGGCGAGGTCCGGCTCGATGCCGGTGGTGTCGCAGTCCATCGCAAGACCGATCGTGCCGGTCGGGGCGAGCAGGCTGACCTGGGCGTTGCGCCAGCCGTGCTTGTCGCCGACGGTCTGCGCCCGCGACCATTCCTTCGACGCCACGGCGAGCACCCGGGCGTCCTCGGGATGCACCGAGCGCACCATGTCGTTCGCGGCGGAATGCTTGCGCACCACGCGGCGGTGCGCGTCGGCGTTGCGGGCGAAGCCGTCGTAGGCGCCGACGATCCCGGCGAGCTCCGCCGAACGCCGGTAGGCAGTGGCGGTCATCAGCGAGGTGATCGACGCGGCGAGCGCGCGGCCGCCCTCGGAATCGTAGGCGCGGGCGCTGGCCATCAGCAGCGCGCCGAGGTTGGCGTAGCCGATGCCGAGCTGGCGGTAGGCCCGGGTGACCGCGGTGATCTCCGGCGTCGGGAAGTCGGCGAAGCAGATCGAGATGTCCATCGCCGTAATGATCAGCTCGACGGCGACGACGAACGCTTCGGCGTCGAAGGTCCGGTCCGGGCGCAGGAACTTCAGCAGGTTCAGCGAAGCCAGGTTGCAGCTGGAGTTGTCCAGGTGCACATACTCGCTGCACGGGTTGGACGCGCTGATCCGGCCGCTCTCGGGGCAGGTGTGCCAGTCGTTGATCGTGCCGTCGTACTGGATGCCGGGGTCGGCGCAGGCCCACGCCGCCTCGGCGACAGTGCGGAACAGCCCCTTGGCGTCGATCGTCTCGATGGTCCGGCCGTCGAGGCGGGCCCGCAGGTCGAAGGTGGCGCCGTCGACGACGGCCCGCATGAACTCGTCGGTGACCCGGACCGAGTTGTTGGCGTTCTGGTACTGCACGGAGGCGATGTCGCGGCCGCCGAGGTCCATGTCGAACCCGGCGTCGCGCAGCGCCCGGATCTTGTTCTCCTCGCGGGCCTTCGTCTCGACGAACTCGACGATGTCCGGGTGGTCGACGTCGAGGACGACCATCTTCGCGGCCCGCCGGGTCGCCCCGCCCGACTTGATCGTGCCCGCCGAGGCGTCGGCGCCGCGCATGAAGCTGACCGGGCCGGACGCGGTGCCGCCGGAGGACAGCAGCTCCTTCGACGAGCGGATGCGGGACAGGTTCAGCCCGGCCCCCGAACCGCCCTTGAAGATCAGCCCTTCCTCGCGGTACCAGTTGAGAATCGACTCCATGGTGTCGTCCACGGAGAGGATGAAGCAGTTGTGCACGCGCAGCCCGGCGGAGAGGTACTCACCGCTGTCGGTCTGGATGTCGTAGACCTCCATCGGCCCGCGCGGCTCGATCCGGGCGATCTCCAGCCGCTTCACCGGCTTCGCCGCCCGGCCGGGCTGGTCAAAAGACGCCTCCAACTTGCCGGCCTTCACCGGATCGACGAAACCGATCTCGTCCGCGAACGTCCGCCGGTCGCCTGCGTTCTGGACGCCCAGGCTCCACAGGTCGTGCCGGTTGGGGCGCGGGTCGGCCTTGCGGCGCACCCGGGAGAAGATGCCGAACCGCGCCAGCAGGGCCTGCGCTTCCCGGATCAGCTCCTCGCTGATCCGGTCCAGTCCGACCAGGGTGGAGCGCTCGCGGCGGGACACGTAGCCGTCCGCCTGGAACAGGCTGCGCAGGTAGGCGGCCACAACCGGCAGGGGTGCGGCGAACAGCCGGGCCGGGACCCGCATCTCGACGCCGCGGTCGCGCAGGCCCCAGGCCTCGACGAACTCCGAGAGCACCGTCCCGTAGAGCCGCAGGCGTCGGCAGTCAAGCGCCGGATTCTGGGTCGACACCCAGCTCTCGTGGCGGTGCACGCCGGGCAGGACGGCGTCGACGGCGGCGGTCACCCAGGCACGCTCGGCGTCGGTCACCGTCATCGCCTCGATGGTCAGCGACGAGTTCGTCCCCGTGTACTGACCGACGAACCCGTCCGCCTGCAGCCAGCCGGCGAGCGCGGCCTCGGCTATCTCCCGGGAGGTGATCTCGCGTTCCCCCGGGGCGACGGTGCGATGCCATTCGAGCTGGTCACCGGCCCGCAGGGTACCGGCAGGCACGAACGCTCCGGTGCCCTCACCCGAGCTGTGCCACACCAGGTGGTCGGCCGTGACGTCGAGCGCGTGACCGGCCTTCGTCCAGATCCGCAGGACGTCCTTGACGCCGTTGGCCTTGGTCGCGATGACCCGGGTGAGGCCGTCTGCGTCGTGGACCTTGCGGCCCACCGCGTCCGTCTGCACCAGCTCGCCGATGGGCACGAGGCCGTCCGGCGTGCTGACCAGGGCGTCGTAGGGCTGGCACGCTGAGACTTGCTGAGGCGCCGTGGTTCCGACGTTGAACCACACCGGGGAGTTGAAGCTGAACACCTGGTGGAGCAGCATCCAGGTCAGCTCGTGCTCGAAGGTCTCGGCGTCGGCGTCGGTGGCGAAGTAGCCGTGCTCGCGGCCGCCGGCGGTGTAGGCGTGCACCACCCGGTCGATGAGCTGGCGCAGGGAGGACTCGCGGGTCGGCGTGCCCAGCGCCCCACGGAAGTACTTGCTCGTCACGATGTTCGACGCGTTGACCGACCAGAACTCGGGGAACTCCACCCCGCGCTGCTCGAAGTTGACCGAGCCGTCCCGCCAGTTGGTCATGACGACGTCCCGGGTCTCCCAGGTGACCTCGTCGTACGGATGCACGCCGGCGGTGGTGCGCGAGCGCCGGATCTTCAGTCCGCCCGCCCTGGCCGCAAACCTGCCCGCCTTCGTGCCTCGACTTTCGGTCATGACGCTCCTCGTCCTGTCTTCTCGTCGGCGCGCGCTGGCGCACTGGTGGTGGGCATCCCCGCCCGGGCCCGACCCACTGCACGCGTGGACGGTGGACCGTGGGCGAATCGGCGTGCCGGCCGGCGCGTGACCCGGGCGGTCGACCGGGTCACGCAGGGAACGGCACGCATGAGGAACACGCCGAACCCGGCGGTCCGGGCCGCCTCCCGGCGCCGTCCCACCCCGCCTTGGCCGGGCAGGGGTGACGGGCAGGGCGCGCGAAACCGGGTCGCGCGGGATCGGACGCCCACGCCGGCCGGGTCAGGTCATCCCGGGCCGGCGGGGCGGCGGAGCTGTTACCGGGTCTGGCGGGACGTGGCCTCGGCGGTCCCGCGGCGACCCGTCAGGTTCGGGTGGCCGGCGACGCGCCGCGCACAACGCGCGCCGGGCCGGCCTCACACTCCCCCGCGGCCGGCTCGGCCTGACCGAGCCCGCCCTCGACGATGTTCAACTGGTTCCCGCCACCGCGGCTGGCCGGGGTTTGCGGATCTTCTCGGACGGCGGCAAGCGGGTCCTGGCCCGAGCGGGCGGGGCGTTGCGTATCCGAGCCGGCCCGCCGGCCGCCGGGCGACGGGCCCACGGGACCCGGGGGGCCCGCGCGCTGGGACGGGTCCGCCGGATCAGCGAGCGACCCGCCGACGGGACGGACGGCCCGCTCGTCGGGCTCGTCCAGGTCGTCAACCTTCTCCGTCGCGGCGCCGCGACGGGCGCCGGACGTCTCGGCCCGCAGCGCCACGATCGCGCTCTCGAAGTCTCCGAGCGACTCGAAGGCCAGGTACACCGAGGCAAAGCGGAGGTACGCCACCTCGTCGAGCTCGCGGAGGGGGCCGAGGATCGCCCGACCGATCGCCTCCGCGGGGACCTCCGCCGAACCCGAGGAACGCACGGCGTCCTCCACCCGCTGCGCGAGCAGCGCGAGATCGTCACCGCGCACCGGCCGGCCCTGACAGGCCTTGCGTACCCCGGCGATCACCTTCGCACGGCTGAACGACTCCGCCACGCCGCTGCGCTTGAGTACCCGCAGCGACGCCTCCTCCATGGTGGTGAACCGGCGACCGCACGACAGGCAGGATCGCCGCCGCCGGATCGCCGAGCCCTCCTCGGCCTCGCGGCTGTCGACGACGCGGCTGTCCGGATGCCGGCAGAACGGGCATCGCATGCGATACGCCTCCTTCGTCCGATCCGGCGCGGACCGCCCGGCGCGACGGGATGACGGGCCGTGTGCCGCCCACCGGGCGCTCACCATGGACGGGTCACCCGCGCCCCTGTGGAAAGCCTGTGCATCAAGCTGTGGATGACTTACACCCTCGTAAGCACCAGATGTTGTGTTCAACCTAGCGCACAACCCCATCCATGGGGACACCGACCCCCCGTGTGCCACACGAGGACATCAGTCCGCGGGGGACACCGCAACCCTGCGCAAGGGCGCCTGACCCGCCCACCGCCGCCGGAAACCGGCCCGTCACCACGGCGAGCAGCCGACCGCCGATCGAGACCGGACGGTGGCGGACCGGACCGGACCGGACGGACCAGCCCGCGGTGATTCAACCCAGCGGCAGGAACTGGCCGGGGTGAGTTCAACCGAGGCGAGGTGGTTGATCCGCCGCAACCGATCCACGACCGTGCGGGTGTCGACGTCGGGATCGAACGCGACGGCGATCTCCCACAACGTCTCCCCGGCGAGGACCAGATGACCCCGCGGCGGCTCGCCCGACCACGCCATCGAGGCCCGCGGCAGGACCAGCACCATCGCCGCGGCGATGGCCAGCGCGACGACGACTACCACGACCGCCCGGCCGCGGCGGGTCAGCCGCAGCGGCGGCAGCGGGCGGCCGGCATCGCGGCCGGGCCACCCGGATCCCCACCGGGCCGCCCGCCGACCGGTTCCGGGCCCGGCGTGCCGCCCGCTCCCGGGCAGCTGCCAGATCGATCACCTGCGGCGTGTACGCGCTGTGCACCGAATCCTCCCAAGGCGCTCGGACCGCGTCGCCGACGCCGCAAACTCCCGTTCGGTCGAACTCCTGATCGATTGTCGCACCGGAGTCCCGCCGAGGGAAGGGACACACTCGAACAGACGTTTGAGATTCCACGACGAGGCGGTTACCGTCGAGACGATCAGGTTCGCATCGGGCGGTTTCCCCGGTCGCGGACAGCCGGGCGCCATGGGGGGTGCCGGTCTCGCCGGGCGAGGCCGACAACCGTGCGGCCGCCCGGCCCACGGCGACCGAGCCGCAACCGAACGGCGACGGAGTACGCGACGAGGAGAGCGGTAGGCGATGACCAGCCAAGGCAGGGGTACACGCCGGGGCGGAGCCCGCGGCAACGTGCGGTCCTTCCCCGAAAACCCCGCGGACACAGCCGGACTGACCCCCCGGCAGCGCAAGGTGCTCGAGGTCATCCGGGCCGAGGTGGAGCGGCGCGGGTACCCGCCCAGTGTGCGGGAGATCGGTGAGGCGGTGGGGCTGACCAGCACGAGCAGCGTGGCGCATCAGCTCAAGGCGCTAGAGGAGAAGGGCTATCTGCGCCGGGACCCGAACCGCCCGCGGGCCATGGAGGTGCTCAGCCCCGATCGGCCGCGGCGCAAGGCCGACTCCGGCGCGGCGGTGGTTTCCACGTTCCCGGGCACCGGAACCGCCCCGGCCGCCGGGGCGAGTGGTGAGGCGTCCACGGCCTACGTGCCGGTCCTCGGGCGGATCGCCGCCGGCGGTCCGATCCTGGCCGAGCAGGCGGTCGAGGACGTCTTCCCGCTGCCGAAGGAGATCGTCGGCGAGGGCACCCTGTTCCTGCTCCGGGTTGTCGGCGAATCGATGATCAACGCGGCAATCTGTGACGGAGACTGGGTGGTGGTCCGCCAGCAGCCGGTCGCGGACAACGGCGAGATCGTCGCCGCGATGATCGACGGCGAGGCGACCGTCAAGCGGCTACGCGTCCGCGACGGCAAGGTCTGGCTGCACCCGGAGAACCCGACGTTCAACGACATCCCGGGCGAGGAGGCGACGATCCTCGGGCGGATCGTCGCCGTGCTGCGCCGAGTCTGACCGTGGACGGCCGGCCGCGCGAGGCGGCCGGCCGGTTCGGCTGCAGTGGGACGAGCGGAATGCCGCCGCCGATCAGGTCGCCCCGGGGCGACCGCAGCGGCGGTTCAGGGTTGGAACGTGTGCAGCTCCGCGGCGAGCGACGGGGACACCCTCGCGAGCAGTAGGGTGCCGTCCGCGGTGTGCTCCAGCTTGAGCACCTCGCCGTGGGCGTGCACCCGGGAGACGAGATCGCCCCGCGTGTAGGGAACGAGGACCTTCATCTCCACGTCGGGGTGGGGAACCCGGGCGCTCAGGGCGTCGACGAGCGCGGTCAGCCCCTCCCCCGTGCGTGCCGAGACGAAGACCGCGTCGGGCGCGAGCTGGCGCAGACCGGCGAGGACGGTCGGCTCGGTCGCGTCGACCTTGTTCACGACGATCAGCTCGGTCACGTCGCCCGCGTCGATGTCGTTGAGCACCTCGCGCACGGCCGAGATCTGGGCGGCCGGGTCGGGGGCGGAGCCGTCGACGACGTGCAGGATGAGGTCCGCGTCGGCGACCTCCTCCAGGGTCGAGCGGAACGCCTCGACGATCTGGTGCGGGAGGTGCCGGACGAAACCGACGGTGTCGGTGAGGGTGAACGCCCGGCCGTCCGGCAGCGTCGCGCGCCGCACGGTGGGGTCCAGCGTGGCGAACAGCGCGTCCTCAACCAGGACGCCGGCGCCGGTCAGGCGGTTGAGCAGCGAGGACTTGCCGGCGTTGGTGTAGCCGGCGATCGCCACCGCGGGCACCTCGCCGCGCCGGCGGGCCGAGCGCTTCGTCTCCCGCACGGTCGCCATCCCGGCGAGCTCCCGACGTAGGCGCGCCATCCGGGCCCGCAGCCGTCGACGATCTGTCTCGATCTTCGTCTCACCGGGTCCGCGGGTACCGATGGGCGCGCGCCCACCGCCGCTGGCCGCGGCGCGTGACATCGACTCACCCCAGCCGCGCAGGCGGGGCAGCATGTACTGGAGCTGGGCGAGCTCGACCTGCGCCTTGCCCTCCCGAGACGTCGCATGTTGGGCGAAAATGTCCAGAATCAGCGCGGTCCGGTCGATAACCTTGACCTTGACGACCTCCTCCAACTGGCGGAGCTGGCCCGGGGTCAGCTCACCGTCGCAGATGACCGTGTCCGCACCGGTCGCGGTGACAACCTCGGCGAGCTCGCGCGCCTTGCCGGAGCCGACGAAGGTCGCGGCGTCCGGCCGGTCGCGGCGCTGCACGAGCGCGTCGAGCACGACCGAACCCGCGGTGGTGGCGAGGGCGGCGAGCTCGGTCATGGAGGCCTCGGCCGACCGCAGCGAACCCGACGTCCACACGCCGATGAGGACGACCTGCTCCAGTCTCAGCTGGCGGTACTCGACCTCGGTGACGTCGTCGAGGTCGGTGGCCAGACCGGGCACGCGGCGCAGTGCCGCACGCTCCTCCAGGTCAAAGCCATCCCCCGAATCATCGTAAAAACCCGAGAGATACGCCGAATCGGAATCGGCGGGTTCGATGAGGGATCTGTCAAAAGTGGACGCCGTCAGGGCGTCGGCAGGAAAAATCATACCATCCGTTCTCAACGCGCACTCGCTGTCGCGAATTCCACGCCGCTTCGTCCGGCCAGGTCACGCGCACGTTCCGGCGACCTGATGAGGTCCGGGGGAAGGGCGGGCGGGCCGCCGTTCCCCTTGCGGAATCATCCCGTCTCCCACCAGGGTCCCACGCCGCCATGACGATCGCGAACGGTTTAGCCGGCTCGACGCGGTGACCTCGCCCCGGGTGCGACCTGGCCGCGTACCGTCGACGCCGTGTACTGGGAACGGCCGGCGAGCCGGCTGCCAGCGACGCTGTGGTCCGCCGCCGGCCCGTCCGGGCCCGCCACCGACCTCGATCCGGCCGGTGCCGGACCGCCGCGGCGACACCCGCCGGCGGGCGAACCATCCCCTTTCGGGCAAGCCACGCAGATCCACCGGATCCTGCCGGACGGCTGCATCGACATCATCTGGAGTTCCGACGGCCGCCTGATCGTCGCCGGCCCGGACACGGTCGCCAAGCTCGCCCGGTGGGCGCCCGGGGTGCGCCACATCGGCCTGCGCTTCGACCCCGGCCGCGGGCCGGCCAGACTCGGGGTTCCCGCCGCCGAGCTGCGCGACCGCCGAAACGGAGCTCGCCGACCTGTGGGGCGCGGGGCCGGCGCGCCGGCTCACCGAACGGCTCGCAGACGCGGGTGATCCGGCACTGGTGCTCGAGTCGTCCGTCGCCGCCGGCCCCGGCATCCGAGGCTGGGCGATCCGCTGGTCCCGGCGATCGTCGCTGGGATCCGGGACGGATCACCGGTGGCGGACATGGCGCGCGCTGCCGCGCTCAGCGAACGCCAGCTGCTGCGCCGCTGTCAGCAGATGTTCGGCTACGGCCCGAAGACGCTCGCCCGCATCCTGCGGCTGCAGGAGGCGGTACGTTCGGCGCGGACCGGCCGGCGCCTGGCGACGGTGGCCGCCGACGCCGGGTACGCCGATCAGGCCCATCTCGCCCGGGATGTACGCGCCCTCACCGGGGTCGCGCTGACCAGCCTGCTCAGGGCGTCGGCGCGGCCGGTAGCGGGGCGAACAGGTCGACGTGGTTGCCGTCGGGGTCGAGGACGGTCGCATAACGCTGACCCCAGAAGGCATCCCAGGGCGGCAGGTGGCCGCGGTGGCCGGCGGCGAGCAGGTCGGTGTGGATCGCGTCGACCTCGGCGGGGCTGTCGCAGGCGAAGGCCAGGCTCACCCGCCCGACACCGCCGGACGCCGGCGTCCAGGCCGGGTCGAAGGAACGGATCGTCTCCTCGGTGTCGAAGGCCAGACGCAGGCCGCCGGGCAGAGTCACCTCGACGTGCGGTTCGGTCTCGGCGCCGGCCGGCAGGTCGAGCCCGAGCAGGCGGTAGAAGGCCAGGCTGCGCGCCATGTCAGCGACGATCAGGCCGGTGAGGTTGAACGTGGATGGCATGAACGCAACGTAGGACGGCCCAGGCCGGGCGGTCTTGTCGGAATCGGACGTCGTCGTCCGCGAACATGCCCCAGCCCGTCCCGGCATCGGGGTCAGGACGCGTGGGCGGGGCTCGGTAGCCCCGCGGCCGCCGGGCGCAGGACGCCGTCGAAGACGAGCTCGGCCGGCCCCCGCAGCAGCACGGTGTCGGAACTCCAGACGACCACCAGGCCGCCGCCGGGAACGTCGACCTCGACCTCGACCACCGACGCCGCGCTCTCCCCAACCGCAGGGGCCGCGGGACGCAGGCCGCGGCGGGCGGCCCAGGCCACCGCGACGGCGCACGCGCCGGTGCCGCAGGAGGCCGTCTCCCCGACCCCGCGTTCGTGGACCCGCATGGCGACCCCGCCCGGCCGGTCCACGACGATCTCGACGTTCACCCCGTCCGGGAAGTCCACCGGGGAGAAGGCGGGGGGACGGGTCAGGTCGAGGCCGCGCAGCGCGGGCACGTCAAGATTGTCGGCGAAGCAGACCGCGTGCGGGTTACCCATCGACACCCCGACCGCCGTGAAGTCGCGGTCGGCGACAGACACCGCGGGCCCGGGCCCGGCGGACAGGCGCGGCGGGCCCATGTCGACCGTGACGTCCCCTTCGGCCGGCACCTCCACGAGCCGCAGGCCGGCCCGGGTCGCGATGGTGAACCGGCCGGGCTGGGCGTAGCCCGCGGCCACTAGGTAGCGGGCGAACACCCGGGCACCGTTGCCGCACATCTCAGCGATGGACCCGTCGGCGTTGCGGTAGTCCATGAACCAGCGGGCGGTGCCGGCAAGCGAGGCGGCCTCGGGAACCGCGGCGGACAACACGACCCGCAGAACCCCGTCCGCGCCGACGCCCAGGCGCCGGTCGCACACCGCGCGGACCAGGTCCGCGGTGAGCTCGAGGTCGCCATCCGGGTCGGGAAGCACGACGAAGTCGTTGCCCGTGCCGTGGCCCTTGACGAAGCGCAGCTGCCGGTCGTCCCGCACGAGGCGATCGTACGGCTCACCCGGCCGGGCCGCCGCCTCGCCTCATCCCCCGGCGGCGCGCACCCATTCCCGCATCCGCTCGTCGGTGCGCGCCGGGGGCTTGTACCAGCGATCCGGACGGCCCCGACCCAGCGCGATCAGCCGGGCGTCCTCCACCGGGACCGGCGGGCAGAACACCGGCCCGATCGCCCGGTCGCAGCCGAAATCGACTACCCGGGCAGCCAGCCGGGCGGTGTCCACTCCGTCGGCGACCACGGTGAGCCGCCGTTGGTGGGCCAGCCGGGCGATCGCCGCGACGATCGCCTCCCCCTCCAGGTCCCGCATCGTCGCCCGCAGGAAGACGCCGTCGAGCTTGACGAGGTCCAGGGGTAGCAGGTCGAACATCGCCAACGACCCGAACCAGGTACCGAACGACTCGACGGCGATCGCGACGCCGAGGGCACGCAGCCGCTCCAGCAGGCGGGGCACCACCGGCGCGGCGAGCCCGAGGTCCCGCTCGCTGAGCTCCAGGCCGATCGCCCCCGCCGGCAGGAGCCGGCGCGAGAGCAGCCGGTCGATTTCGGCGACGAAGGCCGGGCTGGCGAGCTGGCGTCCGTCGACGTTCACCCAAAGCCGGGGCGGGCGAATCGGCGTGCCCGCGGCCATTCGATGCCAGGTACGCGCCTCGGTCACCGCCATCCGCAGGACCCACTGGTCGACCTGGTGGACGAGGCCGGCGGCGGCGGCGATCGGCATGAACTCCGCCGGGCCGAGCACGCCGCGCTCGGGATGCTGCCAACGCGGGTGGGCTTCCATTCCCGGAACCGACCCGTTTCGCAGGTCCACCTCGGGCTGGAAATGCAATCGTAACGAACCATCGTCGAAAGCGGCATAGAGGGCGGGAACAAGTGTCAGGTCGGGTGGGGAACCGGCAGCAGCGGAGGGCGCGGTCACATCGATCTCTCCAGACGCCGAGCGGGACCGGCCGCTGCGCGCCGGGCGCCGGCGGCGCCACGGTTCAGCGCCGGCCCGTCCCCCTGGAGCAGTCTGACCAATCACCCGTCAGAGCGAACCCACCAGCCGCAGCACCTGGGTGACATCCGGTTGGTCCAGCCAGACTATCCGCTCGTCCCGGCAAAACCAGGACCTTTGCCGTCGGGCAAAGCGCCGCGTCGCAGTAATTGTGGCCAGCTTGGCCTCCTCGGCGGAGTCCATTGCTCCGTCAAACCAGGCAAGCAGTTGAGCGTATCCCAGCGCACGGGACGCCGTACGGCCTTCCCTGAGGCCCTTTCCTATCAACCCCCGCACTTCATCGGGAAAACCAGCACCCCACATTCTCTCCACCCGTCCGGCGATGCGATCGTCCAGGTCGGTCCGGTCCACCCCGATCTGGACGACGTCGTAGACGGATCGGTGCTCGGGCAGGGTGGCTTCGAAGGTTCCGGTCAGCTCGACGACCTCCAGCGCGCGCACGATCCGACGACCGTTGGTGGGCAGGATCGCCTCCGCGGCCCGCGGCGCGCGCCGCGCCAGCTCACCGTGCAGCGCCGGCGCACCGCGGCTGGCCAGCTCCCGCTCCCAGCGCGCCCGCACGGCCGGATCGGTGCCCGGGAAGGTCAGATCGTCGAGGGCGGCGCGCAGGTACAGCCCGGAGCCGCCGACGAGCACCGGGGTCCGGCCGGCCCTGAGCAGGTCGCCGATCACCCGCCTGGCGTCGGCCTGGAAGCTGGCAACGTCGGCGGCGCGCGTCACGTCCCACACGTCGAGCAGGTGGTGGGGCACGCCGCGGCGCTGCGCCGGCGGGACCTTGGCGGTGCCGATGTCCATCCCGCGGTACAGCTGCATCGAGTCGGCGTTGACGACCTCACCGCCGAGCGCGAGCGCGAGCGCGATGCCGAGATCGCTCTTGCCCGCGGCCGTCGGCCCCACCACCGCCACCACCGGTCCCGGCCGGGACCGCTCCCGCGTACTCATCTTCCCGATCGTGCCACGCCCCCGCCGCGGCACCGCAGCGCCCGCCCGGTCCACGTCCCCGGCCAAGCGGCCGGGCGGTCAGGCGACCCCGGAGCTGGCCCCGGAGCTGGCCTCGGCGACGGCGGAGGCCGCGCGCCGCGCCGGCACGCCCGGCATCCGCCAGAACCCCACCAGCGCGGCGACCAGCGCGTCCGGGGCGTCGGCCGCCGGGTCGTGCCGGGCACCCGGCAGCACCTCGTAGCGGGCCGCGAGCCGGCGGGCCATGTCAGCCTGCACGGCTGCCGGCCAACCGTCGTCACCGTCACCGTGTGTAACCAGTACTGGCAGGCCCGCGCCGCGAGCAACCGCCGCCAGCTCCGCGACCCGGTCGGGAGTGTCGAGTAGATGCTGGGCGATCGCCACCAGGCAAGCCTGGTTGTGCGCGAAGAACCGCTGGCGCAGGAAGTCGGCCGTCGGCGCCGGACGGGGCCGCTCCACCGCGTGCAGCGCCGCCCACACCGCGGCCGACCCGCCCCGCTCCAGGACCAGCCGAATCGTGCGCAACGCGGCCTGACGACGCCCGACGATGCCGGCGGGTCCGGAGGACAGCAGGGTCAACGAGCGCATCCGGCCTGGGTCGGCGATGACCGCTGCGCGGGCGACGAGGCCGCCGAAGCTGTGCCCGACCAGATGTGCAGGCCCGGCGCCGAGCGCGTCGATCACGCGATGGACGTCGTCGGCGAACGCCTCCAGGCTGTACGCGGCGATCTCGTCCGGGCCGGGCGACTCGTGCTGGCCCCGCAGGTCAAGCGCGGTCACGGCGAATCCCGCAGCGGCCAGCGCCGGCAGGATCGGCAGGAAGTCCTCCTTGCTTGCCGCATATCCGGGCAGCAGGAGGACCGCCGGGGCGACCTCCGGCCCGCAGCGCAACGCGGCGAGGCCGCCGAGATCGGTCCGCCACACACCTACCGGCAACTCAGCCGGACTCCCAACCACGTTGCGCGCCCCCCCGATTCCATACGGCAACCAGATACCCGACACCGTAGGGCGCGTCGTCATAGGTGAGCTCGCTGGACCAGACTTCGGCTGGCGTGTCGTCCCGAGTCGCGGCGAGTAGCGCACCCCCAAGCACCTGCCACGAGGCCCGGCCGGCGGCCAGCAGCTCGGTCGCCAGCGCCGGATCAAGGTCGAGCAGGGCGGCCGGATCGAGTCCGGCCAGAGCCGCCGCGGCGGCGGCGTCGAATGCCGCGGCGCGCTCGTCGAGCCCGCCCGGCGCTTTCAGCGTGCGCCGCGCCGACCCGTCGCCCATGACCAGCAGAGCGAGCCGCTCGCCCCGCCCCACCTGCGCGACGAGGCGCTCACCGAGTCCGGCCGCTGCCCGCGTGGAGTGGCCGGCCGGCACCCCGAGCGCCGAGCGGTCCCCGGACCAGCCGGCGCTCGCCAGCAGCCAGGCACCGACGGTGAGCGACAGGGGTAGCGCTGGCTCCACGATGGCGGCGGGCCCAGCGGCCGACGGCCCGAGCGGCACGCGCAGGTCCACCCCGAAGCCGGCAAGGGACCCCGTCGACTCGGGCCCGTAGCGCGTCTCGGCCGGCGCATCCCCGACCACCACGATGCGGTCCGGCCGCGCGGCGCACAGCCGCCGCACCGCGTCCACCGCGGCGGCGCGGGCCTGGACCTGCTCGCCGCGACCGACCTCGGGGACCAGTAGCGGCGGGTGCGGGCAGACGGCCGCGGCGACGAAGGTCACCGGCGACTTGAGCTCGCCGCCGGGCCCACCGACGGCATGCCGAGAGTGACGGCCTGCCGGGCCGCCGGCTCGCCGCTGTCGGCGAGGGAGGAGGAGGCCGCGGGGGCGGCTCGACCGAGCTCCCAGGCGTCCCCCGCGCGGGTGCGGCGGTAGGACAGCAACGGGCCGTCGGCGGTGAGGTGGTGCGGCGCCGCCCGCGTCACCACAGTCTCGACCACATCGCCGGGCCGCACCGCGGACCCCGAACCGGCCGCACCGGCCACGGGCACGCCAGGACCACCGGACGCGCCGGCCGGATCGCCGCCGGGTGCGGGCTGGACGCCCGAATCCACGCGGAAGTGCACGAGACGCCCGTCCCGCGCCCGGCCGGACAACCGACCGGTGGCGTCGTCCTTGCGACCCTCGCCCTCGGCGACGAGTAGCTCGACCCGCCGACCGACCAGTTCCCGGTTCTGCGCCCAGGAGACCTCGTCCTGCAGTGCGACCAGCCGGGCGTACCGCTCGGCCACCGTGGCCCGGTCGATCTGGCCGTCCATCGTCGCCGCCGGAGTACCCGGGCGCGGGGAGTACTGGAAGGTGAACGCCCCCGAGAAGCGAGCCTGGCGCACGACGTCGAGGGTGTCGGCGAAGTCCGCCTCGGTCTCACCGGGGAATCCGACGATGATGTCGGTGGTGATGGCCGCGTCGGGCATCGCCGCCCGCACCCGTTCGACGATGCCGAGGTACCGGTCCCGGCGGTAGGAGCGGCGCATCCGGCGCAGCACCTCGTCCGAACCGGACTGCAGGGGCATGTGCAACTGGTGGCAGACGTTGGCGGTGGCGGCCATCGCCTCGATGACGTCGTCGGTGAAGTCCCGCGGATGTGGCGAGGTGAAGCGCACCCGCTCCAGGCCGTCGACCCGGCCGCAGGCGATGAGCAGTTTGGCGAACGCGCCCGGATCGCCCAGCGAACGGCCGTAGGAATTCACGTTCTGCCCCAGCAGGGTGATCTCCAACGCCCCCTCGCCGACGAGCGCCTCGACCTCTGCGAGCACGTCACCGGGTCGGCGGTCGCGCTCGCGGCCGCGCAGGCTGGGCACGATGCAGAAGGTGCAGGTGTTGTCGCAGCCCACGCTGATGCTGACCCAGGCCGAGTGGTGGCTGGCCCGCCGCGTCGGCAGCGAGCTCGGGAATACCTCGAGCGCCTCGGCGATCTCCAGCTGGGCCGAGGCGTTGTGCCGGGCCCGTTCCAGCAGCACCGGCAGGCGGTGCAGATTGTTGGTGCCGAACACGACGTCGACCCAGGGGGCGCGGTCGAGGATCGTCGCGCGGTCTTTTTGCGCCAGGCAGCCGCCGACGGCGATCTGCATCCCCGGATGGCCCTTCTTCACCGGGACGAGCTGGCCGAGATTGCCGTACAGCCGGTTGTCGGCGTTTTCCCGCACCGCGCAGGTGTTGAACACGACGACGTCGGCCTCGCTGCCGGGGACGGCGGGGACGTAGCCGGCGGACTCGAGCAGTCCGGAGAGCCGTTCGGAGTCGTGGACGTTCATCTGGCATCCGAACGTGCGTACCTCGTAGCTGCGGCCCTTCACGTCGACCAGCCTACGGCGCGTCGGTTGCGGCCCATCCGGCGACCGACGGCCGCGGCCGACACACGGCTCCCGATCGGGGCCGTGACCAGGGAAGACCATGGTCGGGACGCGGACACACA
>NZ_CADCWT010000101.1 GCF_902806485.1 Candidatus Frankia alpina
CCGGACGGCACAACGGGGCCAATACTCCGCGTAGCAGATCGCAACCTAGAACGATCTTCCTGGAGTCCTGGGATCGACGACGCTCAGTTTGACCCAGGGATGGAAGATGTCACCGCCATGGTGCACGTTGAAGTTGTCGCCGAACACGCTCGCCCCGCCCGCCTTGTTGATGGCGAAGATAGGCTGGTTCAGATTATCGAACACAATGAACAGCTGACCGTTCGGCCCACCGGTGGACTGGATGCGCAGCCCCTCGCTCTCCTGGTTCGTCGCCCGGAAGACCCAAGGATTGTCGAAAGATGTGCCGGACGCATACGCATAGCCACCGCCACCCAGAATTGCACCGAGCAGCACGGCCCCCAGAAGGAGGAGGATGGCGGTTCGGTACCGATGCCCGGACACGCGCCCACGCAGAAACGAAAGCATGAGGATTCCTCCCCCCTCCCGCACAACCGGCTTCGGATCGACCGTTGCCACGACCACACGGATCACCGACGCGACGCCGGGCGAACACGACCAGAAGGCCGAGACCGAGGAACCACCGGCAGCAGCCGATCAGGCGGTAACCGAAGAGGAGACCACCTTCATACTCGGTAGACGGACTGGTCGGCTCGATCGACCCGGACGATAATTCACCACACGCTGGCGGTAGTCGGCCGTCATCCGCGGCCGGCCGGGTGGATCGAGCCCGGCAACCACATTGGATGCGACCAAGACAGGTCTAGCCGAGTCGTGTTGTCTGTACATGGTGAATTTTGCAGCCATTGCGCTGCGCGGAGACAAAACGGCCTATTTGCCATTCTTCCGACTAACACACACAGCCATCGACATTGGGTATAGATCTTCCCAAGTGAGATCGTTGACTGGATGCTTTCGGACTGCTGGGCTTGGTTCGAGCGGTCGGAGGAGCTGTTCGGGGCGTTACGGGCCGGGCTGGCGGGCGTGGAGACCGCTTCCCTGACCCATTCTGATCTTGAGGTGTGGTTGGAGGGTCGGGGCCGGGAGCTGCTGTGTTCGCTGTTTCAGGACTCCCTGGATCTGCGGGCGCCGCGGGAGGTCCGTCTCGCCGAGCCGCCGGTCGGGGTGGACCGGGCGTTGAACCTGCCGGTGGGGCTGCACTCGCACCACCGGCGGACCTGGGTCGTGCTCGTCGACGGCAACAACACCCAGCTCGACGCCATCACCGCCGAGGCCGCCCGCTGCGGCGTCACCGTCCACATCCTGGTCGACTTCATCCACGTGCTCGAGTACCTGTGGAAGGCCGGCTGGTCGTTTTTCGCCACCGGCGACCCCGACCCCGACGCCGAGGTCTGGGTCACCGACAAAGCCCGCAAGGTCCTGGCCGGCAAGACGTCCGACGTCGCCACCGGCATCCGCCGCCGCGCCACCTACAACGCCCACGAACGCAAGGGAGCCGACACCGCCGCCGACTACCTCGACGCCAAGGCCCCGTTCCTCGACTACGCCACCGCCCTCGCCGCCGGCTGGCCGATCGCCACCGGCGTCATCGAAGGCGCCTGCCGCCACCTCGTCAAGGACAGAATGGACATCACCGGCGCCCGCCGGGGACTCGACGGCGCCGAAGCCGTCCTCACCCTGCACGCCGTCATCACCAACGGCGACTTCGACGACTACTGGCAGTTCCACCTCGCCCAGGAACGCCACCGCAACCACCATAGCCAGTACACGGACAACCACATACCGCCCTGATCAACTCATTTCAAGAGAACTGCACCCATCTCCAATGGCACGTGGCATCGTTCGATCGTGTTTCGTCGCTGCGTGTCGGACGTCGAGGCCCAGCTCCACCACACCGACGAGCGGATGGCGGCCTGAGCCGATATCCGGATCTGGTCAGCCTTCGGGGTCGTCGGGATCCTCGCCGGCTCCGGGCCACGGGAGAGGATACCTCCTACCGGTCGTCATCATCGGCGGACTGCTGGGGCAGTCGAATGTCGTGCCTACCAGGAAGCCTTCATGAAGTGGCAAGTCCATCAGGAGCGGTCCGCCTTCCGCACACCCTGGGTGAACATCGCTTTCCTCGACGTCGAGCAGCCGGACGGGCAGCGAGGGGAATACCACGTGGTCCGGCTGCGCGATGTCGCCGTCACCGCGCTGCTGGACGAGTCACGGCGGGTACTCATGCTGTGGCGGCACCGTTTTGTGGGTCTTCGAAGTTAACCGGGGTGGGTCGTTCGGCCGCCGCCTGATTGATGACTGTGCGTGATGTTGGCTTGGTGTGGCTTTGTGTGCCTGGTGTGGGATGCCGGCATGTCGTGACATGAAAAGGCCCGCAACTCGGGCGATCTTGGTTGTTCTCACGCAATCAAGACGCCACAGGGGTTACGGGCTTGAACGATGATACGTGTGCCGCGACGTTGTTGTTGGAGCTCGATGGTCTGGCGGTGCGGCGCATCGAGCGCCAGGCGGACGGGTCGCGGCTGGCCCGGTTGGAGACCGCGGACGACATGGCGCGGGCGTGCCCGTCGTGCGGGGTGTTCGCGACGCGGGTCAAAGCGGTGGTGCGTACCCGGCCCCGGGACCTGCCCTACGGGTCGTCCGATCTACGGCTGGAATGAGCCAAGCGGCGCTGGTACTGCGACGAGCCGCGGTGCCCGCGGGGGTCGTTCACCGAGTCGCTGCCCGCCATACCCGCCCGGGCACGACTGACCGCCCGCCTGCGCGGGCAGGCCGCGGCACGCGTGATCGACGGGATCTGCCCGACGGTCACCGCCGCCGCCCGCTCACTGGGCCTGTCCTGGCCCACGACCATGGACGCAGTCCGCCAGACAGCCGCGCCCTGGACCGTCAGCACACCACCGCCGGTCGACACGCTCGGGATCGACGAGGTCCGCCGAGGCCGGCCCCGCTGGCGCCCCGCCGAGAACCCCACACCACCCCCACCCGGCCCGGCTGCCCACGAACCCACCGGCGGCGAACCGGCGAAAGCCCGGGTCCTCGCCGACCGATGGCACGTCGGGTTCACCGACCTGCACGGCGGCCACGGCATGCTCGGCCAGGTCGAGGGCCGCACCGGCGACGACGTCGCCTACTGGCTGGCCAGCCAGCCGCCGGCGTGGCGCGACCGGGTGGCCTACGTCGCGATCGACATGTGCTCCGTGTTCGTCTCCGCGATCCGCCGCTACCTCCCCCTGGCCATCGTCGTCGTCGACCACTTCCACGTCGTGAAACTCGCCAACGACATCGTCGACGAGGTCCGCCGCCGGGTCACCACCACCACCCGAGGCCGACGCGGCCGCAGCGGCGACCCCGAATGGCAGATCCGCGGCCTGCTCCGCCGCAACCGCGAGAACCTCACCGACCGCCAACTCGCGAAACTGTGGAACACCCTGGTCGACCTCGACGAACCCGGCCAGACGATCCTGGCCGCCTGGATCGGTAAAGAAGAACTCCGCGCGCTGCTCGCCCTGGCCCGCACCCACCACGATCGCCCACCGGCTCACCCGCTTCTACACCTGGTGCGCCCACGCCGCCGTCCCCGAACTCGAACGCCTCGCCACCACCATCAGCACCTGGTGGCCCTGCATCGAAACGTTCCTCCACACCGGGATCACCAACGCCGCCAGCGAGGGCTACAACCGCGTCGTCAAACTCGACGCCCGCAACGCCTACGGCTACCGCAACCCCGACAACCAGCGCCTCCGCACACGCTGCGCAACCACCCGCCGAGCCCGCGGACGCCTCAACCCCGCTTAACTTCGAAGAGCCCGTTTTGTGACCGACACCTGGGGCTGGGAGCTGCCGATGGGCCTGGTGGAGCACGGCGAGGAACCCGTCTACGCCGCCGCCCGGGAGCTGGAGGAGACCAGCTATCGCCCGGGGCCACTGCGGCCTCTGATCTACGCGCAGCCCGCGAACGGCATCACCGACGCGCAGCATTTCGTGTTCCGGGCGGACACCGCCGTGTTCACCGGACCGCCTACGGAGCTCAACGAGTCAGATCGCATCGAATGGATACCGCTCGACGAGATCGGCAACCTCATCCGCAGCCGCGAGATCGTGAGCAGCGCGACCCTCATCGGCGTCATGGCCCTTCTTCTCGACGGGGAGTGAACGTCCGGGATCAGGCAGCCCGCGGGCCGCGATTCCCCATTTCTCCGAGCACGATGCGGCGGGGTCGGGGATGGCCGAGGAAGTCCGCGAGCGCGAACTCATAACCGTACGCACCGGCCATCGGAAAGACGATGACGTCGCCAGGTCGCACCGGGCCGACGGTGACATCGCGTGCGAGCGTGTCCTCCGGCGTGCACAGCTCGCCCACCACAGTGACCGGCCGCCCAGAGGTGTCGACGCCGCCACCGTCCCCTTCGCCATCGGCCCACTCGCCATCGACCCCGCTTGTCGACGCCTCGCCGGGGCCGCCATCAGGGCTGCGGGATGCGGCCGGCGCGGACCTGGGCACGACCGCGAAGTTGTGCACGATCTCCCAGGAGGTCGGCAGGGCGAAATGGTGGATGCCGCCGCGCAGCACGACGAAATCGGTCCCGTAGGAGCGTTTGACGTCGATCACCTCGGCGGCGTACCAGCCGCAGTCGGCCACGAGCAGCCGACCTGGCTCGAAGATCATCTCGACGTCGGTCGGGACCGGGAGCCGCGCGAGGCCCTCCCCGAACCGGTCCAGGTCGAAGGGTCGCTCGCCGCGCCGGTCCGGCTCGAACGGCACGCCGAATCCCCCGCCCACGTCGACCACCCGCAGATCGATCCCGGCGTCGGCGGCCGAGCGGTCGGCGAACTCAAGACACCAGCGCACGTAGTCCAGATGGGCGGCGGCATCGAGGTTGCCGGACACCGCATGGACATGGAGTCCGGCCACGTCCAGATGGGGCAGGCGCTTCGCCAGGTCCAGCACGGCCGGCACCTCCGGTTCGGGGACCCCGAACGCGCTCGGCCGCCCGCCCATCTGCAGGGAACCCGAGAGGGCGACCCGCGCCGGGTTCACCCGCACCGTCACGGCGACCCGCCGGTCGAGCCGCGCCGCCACCGCCTCCAGCCGCCGCAGCTCGACCGGGCTCTCGACGTTGACCATGGACACGCCGGACTCGACCAGCGCGGTCAGCAGGGTGACCGACTTCGCCGGACCGGACGCAACCAGGTAGGGCGATCGGGCGGGGACCACCCGGCCATAGGCTGCCTGGGCCAGGCGCATCTCACGTACCGAGGAGACCTCGAAACCGTCCACCCCGCCGAGGCGGGGAACGAGTGCGTTCGGGTCGGGTCCGACGATCGGGAGGTCCCTACCCGTCCCGGCGACGGCGGCGCCTCGCAGCAGTGCGTCGAGCACCGGCGGGAAGCCGTTGGCCTTCACCGCGAAGCAGATCCTCGCCCAGCTGGGCAGGCAGGCCCGCAGCGTCGTCGCGTTGCGGGCGGCGACAGCCGGGTCGTAGAGGTAGGCGCTGATCTCTTCCGCGCCTTCGGGCCGCTGGCACACCGCCGCGAGCACCGTGACGGGAAGGCGTCCAGCGGGCAGGGCCTGCAGCGGAGCCGCCGACGGCGGAAGATCCATCCGAGCTCCCCTCCCCGAGGCCCGGGCATCCGGACCACCGCGGCGGTTCCACAGTGGCCAATCCGCAGCATTTCGCGCAACACATGCATCCGTCGTGATCAGGTCGGGCCCACGCTCCCCAGCGGCGAAAGCCGCCATGCCTGTCCGACGAAGTGCGTTAGCCCGCGTGGGCGAGGCTGAATCGACCGCCGCACCGGCGGTGTGACCCCCGCACCGGGGTCGACATGCCACCTTCTGGGTGTGCGTTGGGACACTGCTCGACCGGAGGGACGCCGGCGGCAGGCGCCGGGAGCAGCATTTCCGCGACGATGCAGGGCAACCGGGCGGACCATGGAGAGATCCGCCGATGGCGCCAGACGCGACCGTATCCATGCGCGGAGCAACGGCCGGAGGGTTGACTTAGGTTAGGCTTTCCTCAACAGCGTCTGCTCGAAAGGGAGTCGCCCGCAATGACGATTTCCGCTCGAAACGGCATCAGCGACGGAACCGGCATCGATCGGGACTCTCCAGCAATGGATCCCGCCGCCATCCTCGCGCGGCAGCGCGAACGGGAGTCCTCCGCCCGAACCTACGCGCGCACCCTACCGATCGTGCCGGTCCGTGCGCAGGGGGCCACGATCGTCGGCGCGGACGGCCGGAGTTACCTGGACTGCCTGTCCGGTGCCGGCACCCTGGCGCTGGGCCACAACCATCCGGACGTGATCCAGGCGATCACCGCGGCGCTCTCGCGGGGCGCCCCCCTGCACACCCTGGATCTCGCCACCCCCGAGAAGGACGCGTTCGTCGAGGAACTACGGGCCAGTCTGCCGCCGGGGCTGGGCAGCGACGTCAAGCTGCACTTCTGCGGTCCGAGCGGGGCCGACGCGGTGGAGGCGGCGATCAAGCTGGCCCAGACGGCGACCGGGAACCAGACCATGCTCGCGTTCACCGGTGGTTATCACGGCATGACCGCGGGAGCGCTGGCGGTGACCGGGAACGTCGCCGTCAAGAACCCGTTGCCGGCTGTGGGCTCCGTCGTCCGGCTGCCCTTCCCCTATCCGTACCGGTGCCCCTTCGGGGTGGGGTCGGTGCCCGACCGCGCCGCCGGTCCGGACGGGGCAGAGCTGTCCCTGCGCTACATCGAACGGCTGCTGGATGACCCGCTCGGGGGGGTCACCGACCCGGCCGGCCTCATCGTGGAGGCGGTCCAGGGAGAGGGCGGCGTGATCCCGGCGCCGGACAGCTGGCTGCGGGCCATCCGGGAGATCACCCGCCGACGTGGCATCCTCCTCATCCTCGACGAGGTGCAGACCGGGGTGGGGCGCACGGGGCGGTTCTGGGCCGCGCAGCACAGCGGGATCACCCCCGACATCGTCGTGATGTCCAAGGCGATCGGCGGCGGGTTGCCGATCGCCGTGATCGCCTACCGGGCCGAGCTGGACGTCTGGGCCCCCGGCGCGCACACCGGCACCTTCCGCGGCAACCAGCTCGCGATGGTCGCCGGGCGCGCCACGCTGCGCCGGGTGCGTCGTGACGGGCTCGACGAACGCGCCGCCCGCCTGGGCTCCCGCCTACTCGCCGGCCTCGACCATCTCGCCCGGGACCGGCCGCATGTGGGGGACGTCCGCGGCCGCGGGCTCATGCTCGGCGCCGAGCTGGTCGATCCGACCGGCACAGCGGACGCCGTCGGCGCGTATCCCGCCGATCCCCGGCTCGCCGCCCTGGTCCGCGCCGAGTGTCTTCGCCGCGGACTGATCATCGAGCTCGGTGGTCGGCACGGGGCGGTCATCCGGCTCCTGCCCCCCCTGATCATCGGCGATGAGGAGGCCGCACGCGCCCTGTCGATCCTGGCCGACGCCATCGACGCCGCCGTGCGGCGGCTCACTGCCGTACCCACCCCATCCACCGGTCGCGAGGCCGGGTGAGAGAAGTGCCGCAGCCCCAGCCGGGCCTGGACGAGCTCGTCGGGATGACCCTCACGGCGCTGGCCGAGGGCCGGCGCCGGCGCGGCGGACCGCTGCCGGCCGGTGGACCGTCCCGGGTCCGCGCAGCGGTTCAGGCCGCCCTCGGCGCATCGCCCGATCGGACCGGCCTGCTACCCCGGACCGGCCTGCTCCCCAGGACCGGGATCGGAGCCGCGGCCGCGATCACCGGACTGGTGGAGGCCCTCGCCGCGGGATCGGCGGATCCGGCGGACCCATGGTGCGCCGCCCATCTGCACTGCCCGCCATTGCCCGTGGCGGTCGCCGCCGACCTCGCCGTGAGCGCCCTCAACCCGTCCCTGGACTCCTGGGATCAGGCCCCGGCCGCGACCACGATCGAGACGGAGGTCGTCGCGGCGCTCGCCGAACTGGCCGGCTTCGACCCGGATCAGGCCGCCGGCACGATCACCACCGGTGGCACGGAGTCCAACCTCATGGGCCTGCTCCTCGCGCGGGACGCCGCGTCGAACGGGCAGCTGCGCGTGTTCCGCTCCGCCGCCGCGCACCTCTCGGTTGATCGCGCCGCCGCCGTGCTGGGCATCGACACCCCCCCGGTCGCGGCGATCCCCACCGACGGCCAGGACCGGATGCGGGTCGACCTGCTGCGAAAGGCGCTCGCCGAGCATGCCGGGCCCGTCGTCGTCGTGGCCACGGCGGGCACCACCGACGCCGGCGCCGTCGACCCGCTGCGCGAGATCGCGGCTGCGGTCGAGGAACACCGCCGCCGGCTACGCAGGCGGCTGCCCTCGGCTGCACCGGCCGAATCGGGCCATCCCGCCTCGTCCGGTTGGTTACACGTCGACGCGGCGTACGGCGGCGGCGCGCTGTTCTCCAACCGACTGGCCGCCCATCTCGACGGGGTCGCGCTCGCCGACTCGGTCGCTCTGGACCTGCACAAGCTGGGCTGGCAACCGGCTCCGGCCGGCGTCTTCCTGACGCCTCGCCCGGACGGGTGGCCCAGCCTGCGCGCCGCCCAGGCGGACTACCTCCGATCCGAGGACGACGAGGCCGCCGGTTTTCCCAGCCTCCTGGACCGGTCCCTGCGGACCACCCGCCGTGCGGACTCCTTCCCGATCGCGGTGACGTTGCGCGCGCTCGGCCGGGATGGGCTGGGCGCCCTGGTCGATGCCTGCCACGATCTCGCTCGGCACGCGGAACAGACGGTCCAGGCCGATCCCCGCCTCGAGCATGCCTTTCCGGTCACCCTGACCACGGTCGTCTTTCGCTACCGCCCACAGACCGGCGCCACCGGCTCGGCGGCGGCGTGCACCGCCGAATGGCCGGACCAGCTCAACGACGCGATCCGCCGCGCGCTGCTGCTCGACGGGCGCGCGGTGGTCGGCCGGACCCGCGTGGGGCCCGATCGGGCCGTGCACCTGAAACTCACCTTGCTGAATCCCAACTCCACCCAGGCCGACGTGGACGCTCTGCTCCGTCTGGTTGCCGCGACCGGCGACGAACTCGCCGGCGGGTACGGCGGTGGCATCGGAAGCATCCCGTGACCGCGGACCAGCCCACGGCTGCCGCCACCGTCGCCGATGACCTCGTCACCGAGACCCTCCTGCGCTGCTGGCTGCGGGAGACCGGCGCCCGGCCGGACGCCGACACCCGCACGATCGACATCGGGCTGCCGGCGTCAGGCTTGTCCATTCGGGCGATGGTGACCCACCGCTCGCCGTCCGGGTGGCACCGGTTCACCCAGCCCGAACTGGTCTCCCCGGCGGGCACGCCGTCGCCCGTCGATGCCGGCCTGCTCGCCACGCTCCTCGTCCGTGAGATCACCGCGGAACAGGGGCTGCCCGCCGCCCACGGGACCGAGGCGTTGGGCCGGATCATCGATTCGGCGCGCCGAATCGCCGCCCATCTCGACGCTCGGCGGACCGTCGGGCACCCGAGCGCCGTCCCCCCGTTCCTGGCCGCGGAGCAGGCGTCGCTCACGGGCCATCCCTTCCACCCAGCCGCGGCGAGCAGGCAGGGGGCATCCGACGAGGCGATGGCCGTCTACTCCCCCGAGCGGGCCGGTTACTTCGCGCTGCACTGGTTCGCCGCGCATCCCTCGGTAGTGTCGACGTCGGGTGTCCCGGCGGCGGAAGGCGGCCCCGCGGCGCAGTTGCCGGGAGGCCGACACCCGGTCACACGCCTGCTGGCCGAGCTGTTCGGCGGCGACGCCAGCCCCGGCGCGACGGGGAGATACCGCCCGATCGAAGCAGATCCGTCGGCACCCCCCGGCACCGAACGAGGCGGCCCGCCCGACCCGCACCTTCCGCCCGGCTATGTTCCGGTGCCCGCCCATCCATGGCAGGCCCGTGAACTCACCGATGGTGCGGACGGCCCGCTCGCCCAGCTGCTCGCCGACAGGCGCCTCATCGACCTCGGCAGGTCGGGCCCGTGGTGGTACCCAACGTCTTCGTTGCGTACCGTCTGGCGGCCGGACAGTCGGGTGATGCTCAAGCTCTCCCTGGGCCTGCGCATCACCAACTCGCGCCGCGTCCTGCACCTCGGGGAGCTCCGACTGGCAGAGATGATCACCAGACTGGTCGACGCGGGCCTCGGCGCCGCTCTCACCGCGCGGCATCCGGACTTCCACCTCATCGGGGAGCCCGACTGGGTGGCGGTGACCCGTCCAGACCGCCGCCCACCCTCCAGGGCATCTGACCGGCTGGGCATCCCCGGGTCGGCCGAGGCATCCGGCGGCGGCGGCGCCGCCGGCGACGGTGCGGTGGCGCTGGCGACCGCCATCCGGACGAACCCCTTCGGCCCGACCGACCGGGCGGTGAGCATGGCGGCGCTGGTCGCACCCCGACCCGATCTGGCGGCGGACAGCCGCGGGCGGTCCCGGGCGGCGATGCTTCCCCGGCTGCTCACCCGGCTGGCCGACCGACGGCACGAACCCGTCCGGGTGCTCGCCGAGACCTGGTTCGAGCGCTACCTGACCGTGCTCGCAGCGCCCGTGCTGGACCTGTACCTGCAGTTCGGCGTGGGCGTCGAGGCGCATCTGCAGAACACCCTGGTCACGCTGGACGCCGACGGCTGGCCGGTGGCCGGGTGGTACCGCGACAGCCAGGGCTACTACGTGGCCGCCTCGGCCGCTTCGGCCACGGAACGCCTGCTGACCGGCTTTGCCACGAACCTCGACATGATCTTCGACGATGAGCTGGTGACGGAACGCATCATCTACTACCTGTTCGTGAACAATGTCTTCGCCGTGGCCGGAGCCCTGGGCGCGGCCGGCGTCGCCGACGAACACCGCCTGCTCGGGCGAGCACGCGACCTGCTGTCCCGGATGGACTCGGACGCCCGGTCGGACCGTGGCCCGGCCGGGCCGCCCGCCGTCCGGCGCCGGCTGCTCGCCACCCTCCTGACGTCCCCCACCCTGCCCAGCAAAGGCAACCTGCGCACCTGCGTGGACGGCCGCGACGAACTGATCGGACCAGTGGCCACCCAGTCGGTCTACGTACAGATTCCGAACCCGCTGCTGGAGGCCGCCCCGTGACGTCCCGCATCCCGCTCGCATCCCGCGACGAGCCGCCGCGGACCGCGGTCGCGACCGCGGCGCCCGGCCTCCCCCATCCGGAGACCCCGGACTATGACGTGGTGGGGGTCGGGCTGGGCCCGTTCAACCTGTCGCTGGCCGCGCTCGCCGACGGGCTCCCCGGCCTGCGGGCCGCCTTCTTCGAGCAGGCGCCGGCGTTCAGCTGGCATCCCGGGCTGCTGCTGGAGGGCACGACCCTGCAGGTGCCGTTCCTCGCCGACCTGGTCACTCTCATCGATCCGACCAGCCCCTGGTCGTTCCTGTCCTACCTGCGGGCGCACGACCGGCTCTTTCGCTTCTACCTCTACGAACGCTTCCACATCCCCCGTCGGGAGTACGACGCCTACTGCCGGTGGGTCGCCGAGGGCCTGCAATCCACCCACTTCGGCGCCCGGGTGGAAGCGGTCCGTTGGCATCCCGACGCCGGGTTGTTTCGCGTCGTGGTCACGCGGACGACGCCGCCGCCTGCGGGGGCGTCGCGCGGCGAGGCCTCCGAGTGGGCTGGTACCTGGTCCACCCGGGTGGTCACGGCAAGGCATCTGGTGCTCGGGATCGGCACCGAGCCGACCACGCCACCGGCCTTCGCCGGAATCTCGAGCGACCGGGTGTTCCACTCAGCGCACTACCGCCAGCGGCGCGCATCGCTGGCCGGGCTGTCCCACATCACCGTGGTCGGATCGGGCCAGTCCGGCGCCGAGGTGTTCGCCGACCTGCTGCGCAACCAGCAGACGACGACGCAGCACCTGACCTGGATCACCCGCACCCCCGCCTTCGCCCCGATGGAGTACTCGAAGCTGGGCCTCGAGCAGTTCACCCCCGACCACATCCGTTACTTCCACGGGCTCGAGCAAGGTCGCAGGGACGCTCTCGTCCCGGCGCAGTGGCAGCTGTACAAGGGGATCGACGCGGACACCATCGCGCAGATCTACGACCTGCTCTACGAACGGACGATCGACGGTGGCGACGAGGCGGCGACGCTGATGCCGGGGGTGTCGGTGCAGTCGGCGTCGCTGGGCGACGAGCGGGGAGAGATCACGCTCGGCTGCCGCCACCACGATCAGGACCGGACCTTCCCGCTGACCACGGACGCGGTGGTGCTGGCCACCGGGTACGCGGCCCGCCGTCCGGCGTTGCTCGACCCGGTCGCCGGGCTGTTGGCACTCGACGACACCGGACGGTTCCAGATCGACGCCCGTTACCGGATCGCCACCGATCCGGACCTGACCGGACACCTGTACGTCCAGAACGCCGAGCTGCACACCCATGGGGTCGGCGCCCCCGATCTCGGCCTGGGTGCCTGGCGGGCCGCGGTCATCCTCGATGACCTGACCGGGGGGCACGCATACCGACTGCCACCGCCGTCGGCGTTCACGACCTTCGGCGCGCCTCCCCGCACAGGCGGGTCCCACCACGCGCCACGGACAGCGGCGACGATACCGACGCCGACCGGCCCGGCCGGGCCCGGCACCCCCGACTCTGACTCCGCCGCCGGCACCGCCGCCGGCACCGGCACCGGCACCGGCACCGCGGCCGATGGTGGGGGACTCCGGGAGCCCGATGCCGCGGCGGACGTGGGCTCCGATCGGGCGGTGCGGCGGCATCCCGTCATGCTTGGCGAGGGTGACCGTTGACCGTCCGCCCTTCTGCCGAGCAATCCCCGCCGCCGATGGCGGCTCCGGGCAAGTCAGCCGACCGCTGGCGGCAGGCGGGACGCTCGCTGCTGGCCAAGCTCATCGCGGAACTCGCCTACGAGGACCTACTCAGGCCGCAGATCGACGACGGCGGGGCCGCGAACCTCCACGAGGATGGCCCGATCGGTCGAGGACCCGCGCTGGCCTACCGGTTGGTGGCGGCCGGCGCCGTCTACCGATTTCGCGCTCAGCGGGGCACGTTCGGGTCCTGGTGGATCGATCCCGCGAGCCTCACCCGCGCCGCCCCCTCGATCGGCAGGCAGGAGACCGACCCGGTGCGGTTTCTACGGGATACGCAGTCCCTGCTCGGGTGGCCTGATCCGGTCCTTGCCGACGTGGTGCGCGACCTGCTCGCCACCCAGTCGGCCGACCAGCACCTGCTGACGACGGCGCTGCCCGCGGCAGCCCTCGCCGACCTGCCCTTCGTCGCGTTGGAAGGCCATCAGTCGGGTCATCCCTGCCTCGTCGCCAACAAGGGACGCCTCGGCTTCGGTGCGGCCGTCGACCGGTACAGCCCGGAGGCCCGGTCGCCCTTCCGCCTGCGTTGGGTGGCCGCGCATCCCACAATCGGGCGGTACTGGGACCTCGAGCCGGCCAACCTCGCGCCGGCCAACCTCGAGCTGCCGGACGGGTCCGCCACGGGCCGGTCGGGCAATGCAGCCCTCGTTCACGCCGAGTTGGATGCGGACACCCGCGCCCGCTTCACCGACGTCCTCGCCCACGCCCTGATGGCCGATCCGTCTGCCGCCGGCGCGGCCGCCGAGGATTACCTCTGGCTGCCGGTCCACCCATGGCAGTGGGAGAACGTGATCGTCCCGCTGTTCGCCGCCGAGCTGGCCACCGGACTCCTGATCCCCTTGGGCGAGGGGCCGGACCGGTACCTCCCGCTGCAGGCCGTCCGCACGCTCGCCAACATCGACCGACCGGAGCGGCGCAACGTCAAACTTGCACTGATGATCCGCAACACCCTGGTCTGGCGGGGCATGTCCGCGGCGGACGCCGCCGCCGGGCCGGCGGTGTCACGCTGGTTGCTCGACCTGCGCGACGCCGATCCTTTCCTGCGCGAGGTGACGGGGGTGCTGCCCCTGGCCGAGGTCGCCGGCGCCGCCGTCACCCATCCGGCCTACGACGCCATCCCCGACGCGCCCTACCGCCTACACGAACTGCTCGGCGTGGTCTGGCGCGATCCGGTGGAGCGGCATCTCGCCACCGGGGAGCGGGCTCGCAGCCTCGCGTCGCTGCTCACGATCGGGTCGGACGGACGTCCCCTCGCCGCGGAGTTGGTGGCCCGGTCGGGCCAGTCGGGCCGGGACTGGCTCGCCGCCCTGTTCACCGCGTTGCTACCACCGCTGCTGCACTATCTGTACCGGTACGGGGTCGCCTTCACCCCGCATGGCGAGAACGTCATCTGTATCTTCGACGCCGATCACCTGCCCCGACGGATCGCGGTGAAGGACTTCGGCGCCGACATCGAGCTGGTGGACGGCGACTTCCCCGAACGAGCGGACATGCCTGCACAGGTGGCCATGCACTGCCGCCGCTGGCCCGGGCCGATGTTGGCCCACTCGGTGCTCTCCGCCGTGTTCGCCGGCCACTTCCGCTACTTCTCCGTGCTCGTGGCGGATCATCTGCAGGTTGCGGAGGGCGAGTTCTGGCGGCTGGCCCGGGCGACGATCGACGGCTATCACGATCGGTTCCCCCAGTTGCGGGAACGCTTCCGCGAGATCGATCTACTCGCGCCGAGCTTCGACCGGGTCTGCCTGAACCGCGAGCAGCTCGCCGGCGCCGGGTTCCACGACCGGGCCGAGCGGGACGGTGGATTCGACCTGATGCACGGCGAGGTCGCCAACCCGGTGGCGACCTCGACCGCCCGTGCGCCCGCAGTCGAGCCCACGGATTCGATGGCACGAACGGAGGATCGTTGACATCGCCGTCAGTGCCGACACCACCTGACCGTTCGGCGGGCATCGAGGCCCTGTCCGGGCTCCTGACCGGGGACCATGCGGTCGAGGAGGTCGTCGTCGCCACCGTCGACCTGCAGGGCCGGCTGGTCGGCAGCGCCGTGTCCCCCGAGCATTTCGCGCGCGAGGTGCTCGCTGACGGGCTGGGCGCATGCACCTACCTGCACGCTGTCGACGTGGACATGCAGACCGACGGTGGCTATCCGCGCACCCCCTGGTATGACGGCTTCGGTGATCTACGGCTCCGGCCCGATCTGACCAGCCTGCGCCGGGCCCCGTGGCGCCCGTCCTGCGCGGTGGTCCTTGCGGACGCGTCCTGGCCCGACGGGACCCCCGTGGACGTGGCCCCCCGAACGGTGCTGCGCCGCCAGCTCGATGCGCTCGCCGCCGCCGGGCTCACCGCCCTCGCCGGGACCGAGCTGGAGTTCCTGGTCTTCCGCGAGTCCTACCAACGGGCGGCGCGGCGTTCCTGGTCCGGGCTCAGCCCGGCCAGCCGTTACAACATCGACTACGCGCTGTTCGGCACCGAGGAACTCGACGACCTGACCCGCCGCATCCGGCGGGCCATGGCCGACGCCGGGATCGCGGTCGAGTCGGCTCGGGGCGAGGTCCATCCGGGCCAGTACGAGATCGTTTTCCGGTACGCCGAGGCACTCCAGGCGTGCGACAACCACGCCCTCTACAAGACGACCGCAAAGAAGATCGCCGCCACGTCGGGGCAGGCGTTGACCTTCATGGCGAAGTACGACGAGGGCGAGGGGAACTCCTGCCATGTCCACCTGTCCCTGCGCGGGACAGGCGGTGACGAGCCGGTTTTCGCCGCCCCGCACGAAACCGCCTCGCGCGAAACCAGTCGATCTGACGTCGCGGGAATGTCACCGCTGATGTGCTCCTTCGTCGCCGGCCAGCTGAGCTGCATGGCTGACTTCACGCTGCTGTTCGCACCCAACGTCAACTCCTACAAGCGGCTCGCCCCCGGTGCGTTCGCGCCGACCGGGGTGAGCTGGGGTCGCGACAACCGGACGTGCGCGGTCCGGGTCGTCGGCAGCGGAACGGGGCTGCGCCTCGAGCATCGCGTGCCCGGCGGGGACGCGAACCCCTACCTCGCCGTGGCCGGCATGATCGCCGCCGGCCGCTACGGAATGGAGCAGGGGCTCACCCTCGAACCCGGTCGGATCGGCAACGCCTTCACCATGCCGGGGCTCGCGCCGCTGCCCGCGACGCTGCGCGACGCCGTCGAACGGTGGCGGTCGAGCGCGGTGGCCCACGCGGCGTTCGGCGACCGGGTGGTCGTCCATCTGGCCCATGCGGCCGAGGTCGAGCTGGCCGGGTACGAGGGCACGGTCACCGACTGGGAGCGCCGACGCGGCTTCGAGCGCTTCTGAGCCGGCGGCGCCAC
>NZ_CADCWT010000102.1 GCF_902806485.1 Candidatus Frankia alpina
CTCGTGACCCTCGTGACCCTCGTGACCCTCGTGACCCGGGCCGGCGTGAGCGTGCTCGGCAGCCGGGTGCTGGAGGTGCGCGGTCGGGCCAGCGGCCAGCCGCGGCGGACCCCGGTGAACCTGCTCACCTATGAGGGGCGGCAGTACCTGGTGTCCGCCCGAGGGCACGGGCAGTGGGTCCGCAACGTCCGCGCCGCGGGCGGGGAGCTGCGGGGGCGCTCGCGTACGCTCTACCACGCCGACGAGCTGGACCCGGCGGACAGCGTCGCCGTGTTGCGGGCCTACCTGAAGCGCTGGAAGGCCGAGGTCGGCGTCTTCTTCGACGGGATCGGGCCCGACTCCACCGACGAGGAGATCCGCCGGATCGCGCCGCGGCATCCGGTCTTCGCGCTGACCGCGGGTTGATCGGCGGCCTCGTCACCCCGGCGCCGCGGGAGAGGGGACCGATGGGCACACCACAGGCCCTGGGCGGGCTGCCGCTGGCGCCTGTCGCGCCTCGGCCCGAGCTGGCGCCGACCTCGCCGCGGGTCGGCGAGATCATCACCGTCGCGCGGGCGGTGTTGGAACAGGAGGGCGCGGCGGCGCTGACGATGCGCCGGCTCGGCGAGCTGCTGGGCATCCGCGCGCCCTCGCTGTACAAACACCTCGCCGGCAAGATGCAGCTGGAGACCATGCTGGTCGACGCCGCCCTCGTCGAGACCGGTGACCTGCTACACGGTGTCGTCGACCGCGCCGACGCCGCGGGCGTGCTCGGTGACCTGCTGGCGGCCTACCGCGCGCACGCCCGCGCGCAGCCGAACCTCTACCGGCTGGTCACCGCTGGCCCGCTGCGCCGCGATCAGCTCACCGCGGGCGTGGAGAAATGGGCGGGCGAGCCGTTCTACCGGGCCATGGGGGAGCCCTACCGCGCGCAGGCGCTGTGGGCGGCGGCGCACGGCACGGTCATCCTCGAGCTGGACGGTCGGTACCTGCCGGGCTCGGACCTGGATCAGACCTGGGCCGCGCTGACCGCCGCCTTCCGCCGGCCCGTCGACGATGACCGCTCAGGCTGAGCCCCGCCCGCCCCTCGCCTCACCGGTCACCTCGATCGGGCTCGGCGGCGGCCTCAGCTGCGTTGGATGACGTCGGCGAGCACGTCGTCGATCCGCTTGAACAGGGCCGGGTCGAGGGTCACCCCGGCGGCCTTGACGTTCTCCCGCACCTGCTCCGGCCGGGAGGCGCCGATGATCGCCGAGGCGACGTTGTCGTTCTGGAGCACCCAGGCGACGGCGAGCTGGGCCATGGTCAGGTCGGCGTCCGCGGCGATCGGGCGCAGGTCCTGTACCGCGGCCAGGACGTCGTCGTTGAGCAGCCGGGCGATGAACGTCGCGCCGGCCCCGCCGGTGGCGCGGCTGCCGCTCGGCGGGGGCTGGCCAGGCAGGTACTTGCCGGTCAGCACGCCCTGCGCGATCGGCGACCAGACGATCTGGGAGATGCCGGCCTGCTCGCTGGCGGGTACCACCTCGGCCTCGATGGTGCGCCACAGCATCGAGTACTGCGGCTGGTTGGAGATGATCCGGTCCAGGCTCAGCTCGCCCGCGATCCGCACCGCGTCGGTGATCTGCTCGGCGGTCCACTCGGAGACCCCGATGTAGAGCACCTTGCCGGCGCGGACCAAGTCGTCGAAGGCCCGCAGCGTCTCCTCCAGCGGCACCGTCGGGTCGTAGCGGTGCGCCTGGTAGAGGTCGAGGTGGTCGGTGCGCAGCCGGCGCAGCGAGGCGTGGGCGGACTCGATGATGTGCTTGCGCCCGAGGCCCTTGTCGTTCTCGCCGGGGCCGGTCGGCCAGTAGACCTTGGTGAACAGCTCGTAGGACTCCCGGCGCACGCCGTGCAGGGCGTCGCCCAGCACGCTCTCGGCGCGGGTGCCCGCGTACACGTCCGCGGTGTCGAAGGTCGTGATGCCCTCGTCGAGGGCGGCGCGCACGCAGGCCGTCGCCGCGTCCGCCTCAATCTGATCACCGTGGGTGATCCAGTTTCCGTAGGAGATCTCGCTGACGGACAGGCCGGTGCGCCCCAGGCGTCGATGCTTCACGTCACAAACCTACGACGGACTCACCCGAAAGGGAGTCCACACACCGGAGAGCGGACTAGGGCCGCGAGTCGGCGCGGGACACCCGAGGCCGGGGCAGGCGCCACCGCCGCGGCAGCAGGGCCCGCTGCGCAGCGTAGGCAGGCACCCGCACCCGCGAGTCCGGGTAGCGCTCGGCGACCTTGCGGCTGACCTGCCAGGAGAGCACGATCGAGTCGATGACGACCGCGATGATGCCGATCAGCATCAGCAGGGTCGCGGCGAGCCGCACGGCGCCGTTCGGGATCAGCCCGCCGACGAAGTAGACGACGGCGGCCACCAGGAAGAACGGTCCGACGGTGATCCGGGTGTCGACGAGGTCGCGGGCCAGCACCCGCTCCGGGGCCCGCTCGCGCGGCGGCAGCCGGCTGACGTCCCCGGACATCATCGCCGCCCGATACTCCTGGCTCTGCCGGCGCCGGGTGGACTTGGCGTCCTGGCGGCTCGCACCCTTGCCCGTGGGCGCGGCGCTCTTGCCCCGGGCGGCCCGGGCGTCCGAGCGCTTCGGGGTGGGCCGCCCCTTCGCCGCGGTGCGCCGCGGGTCGGCCGGCTCGACTGGTTCGACCTGCTCGGCGAGCGGTTCGGCGTCGACCTCGGCGGAGCCACGCCGCTTCAGCAGGGCCATCAGGGCAGTGCCAACATCTGATCGAGTGCCTTCCGGGCAAAGGTGGCCACGTCCGGGTCGACGGCGATCTGGTTGACCGTCTCGTCGCGGACGAGTGACTCCAGCGCCCAGACGAGGTGCGGCATGTCGATCCGGTTCATGGTGGAGCAGAAACACACCGTACGGTCCAGGAAGGCGATGGTCTTGTCGGGGTGCCGCTTCGCCAGCCGCTGCACGAGGTTCAGCTCGGTGCCGATGGCGAACGCCGCGCCGGCCGGGGCGGCGTCGACGACGGAGATGATGTATTCCGTGGAGCCGACCAGGTCGGCCGCGGTGACGACCTCCCGGCGGCACTCCGGGTGCGCGAGCACGGTGACCCCGGGGACGCGCGCGCGCACCTCGTCGACGCTGTCGCGGGTGAAGCGCCCGTGCACCGAGCAGTGCCCGCGCCAGAGGATCATCTTCGCCTCGCGCAGCTGGCGGTGGGTCAGTCCGCCGCCGGGCCGGCGCGGGTCGTAGACGACGCAGTCCGCCTCGGTCATCCCCAGCTCGCCGACGGCGGTGTTGCGCCCGAGGTGCTGGTCGGGCAGGAACAGCACGCGGGTTCCGCCGCGCTCGCCGAACGCCCATTCCAGTGCCTGCCGGGCGTTCGAAGAGGTGCAGATCGTGCCGTCGTGGCGGCCGGTGAACGCCTTGATGGCGGCCGAGGAGTTCATGTAGCTGACCGGGACGGTGCCCGCGGCGACGCTGGCGTCGAGCAGGTCGTCCCAGGCCTGCTCGACCTGCTCGGCGGTGGCCATGTCGGCCATCGAGCAGCCGGCGGCGAGGTCGGGCAGGATGACCCGCTGGTGCGCGCCGGTGAGGATGTCGGCGCTCTCCGCCATGAAGTGCACGCCGCAGAAGATGATCGCCTCGGCCTGCGGGCGGGCGGCGGCCTGCTGGGCGAGCTTGAACGAGTCGCCGGTCACATCGGCGAACGCGATGACCTCGTCGCGCTGGTAGTGATGCCCCAGGATGAAGACCCGGTCACCGAGCGCGGTCTTTGCGGCGAGGGCGCGGGCCGCGAGGGTGGGGTCCGCGGCGGGAGGCAACTCCCCGGGGCAGTCGACGCCACGTTCGCTCGCCGGATCCGACCCGTGGCCGAGCAGCAGCAGGGCCAGGGGCGACGGGGCGACGCCCACCTGCGCGAGGGCGGGATCCCGACCCAGGGTCGGATTGATGGTCATGGCGCTCCTCCGGTCGACCGGCCCGCAGCCTGGCCGCCTGGTCGTCCGCGCCGACCGACCGGCGATCCCGCCGGGGCCATCCGCGAATGGTCGATGAGACTCTAACTCCCCGCGGCCATCGTATGCGGAGCTCTGCCGGTCGGGCGCCGGCTTGTCCAGGTTGCCGGTCTGGTTCCGTCATGAACGTGAACGCGGTCACGAATGTGACCTGAGGTGATCGGCGTCTCGTGGCCCACCAGTCGGCGCCATGGCCGGGTCCCGATGGCGTCGCTACGATGGGAAGCGGATCCAGTCCCATGGTGTTGGGCATGAACGTCGGCGCAGACGCTGTGCCGTGTCCGAGGCGCCGGCCGAGGCGACTCGGCCGGTCGCAGGCAGTACCCGACCGGATGCAACCGACCGGAAGCGCAGTACCCGACCGGAACCAGTGAGCCTGGTACGCCAGGCACGTCCAGCAAGGGCAGGAGTAGTCCTTATGACCGTTCAGGACACGACGGAGACCGCGACGCAGTCCTCGACCGTCAACCTCACCGACACGGCCGCGGGCAAGGTCAAGAACCTGCTGGAGCAGGAGGGCCGCGATGACCTCAAGCTGCGCATCGCGGTGCAGCCCGGGGGCTGCTCCGGGATGCGCTACCAGCTCTTCTTCGACGAGCGGTCCCTCGATGGTGACACCGTCCTGGACTTCTCCGGAGTCAAGGTCGTCCTCGACCGGATGAGCTCCCCGTACCTCGGCGGTGCGACGATCGACTTCGTCGACACCATCGAGAAGCAGGGCTTCACCATCGACAACCCGAACGCGCAGGGTTCCTGCGCCTGCGGCGACTCGTTCCACTGATCGACCGGGCGGCCGCCCTGCGTGCCGTTCGTGGCCGCCCCTGGCCCTGGTGCATTCCTCTCACCAGCGGCACGGGTCACCAGCGGCACGGGGGGTCGTAGTCGGCATCCCGGCGACGCCGCCGAATAGATCCTGACGGACAAGCCCGGCCCGACCCACCACGGTCGGGCCGGGCTTGTCCGTCTCCCGGCTGCTCCGGGCTGAGCCGGGTGGCGGTAGGCTCCACGATCGTGCGTATTGCCGTGACGGGTTCCATTGCCACCGACCACCTCATGCGTTTCCCGGGGCGGTTCGCCGAGCAGCTGCTCGCCGACCAGCTCCACAGGGTGTCGCTGTCCTTCCTTGTCGACGAACTCGTGATCCGCCGCGGTGGGGTGGCGGCCAACATCGCGTTCGGTCTCGGCCGGCTCGGCCTGCACCCGATCCTCGTCGGTGCCGTCGGGGAGGACTTCGGCGACTACCGCTCCTGGCTCGACCGACACGGCGTGGACACCACCGCCGTCCGGGTCAGTGAGATCGCGCACACGGCCCGTTTCATCTGCACCACCGACGAGGATCTCAACCAGATCGCCTCCTTCTATCCGGGGGCGATGAGCGAGGCCGCCGAGATCGAGCTCGGGCTGATCGCGGACCGCTTCGGCGCGCTGGATATCGTGATCATCAGTCCGAACAGTCCGGACGCGATGGTGCGGCACAGCCAAGAGTGCCGCGAACGCGGTTACGCCTTCGCCGCCGACCCGTCCCAGCAGTTGGCGCTGCTGGACGGCCCGCAGATCCGTGAGCTCGTCGACGGCGCGGCCTACCTGTTCTGCAACGAGTACGAGAAGGCGCTGCTGGCGAGCAAGTCCGGCTGGAGCGACGCGGAGATCCTGGCGAAGGTCGGCGTGCGGATCACCACCCACGGCAAGGACGGCGTGGTGATCGAGGCGCCGGAGAGCGACCCGATCCGCGTCCCCGTGGTGCCCGCGCGGGCCACCCCGGACCCTACGGGTGTCGGTGACGCGTTTCGCGCCGGCTTCTTCGCCGGGCTGTCGTGGGAGCTGCCGCTCGAACACTCCGCCCAGGTGGGCTGCTTGCTCGCCACTCTGACGCTGGAGACTCTCGGCCCGCAGGAGTACACGGTCGAACCGTCCGACATGCTCAAGCGGATCACCGAGGCCTACGGCGCCGACGCGGCCGCCCAGATCGCCGAGCACCTGCCCGTGGTCTGAGCCGCTTCGGCCGGGCTCAGGGGAGGCGTCGGATGACGAACTCCTCGCCGCCGGCCGGCAGCGGGCGCACCGCGACCAGGAGCTGACCCCGCAGCCGGCACCAGGCCGCCACGTCCGGGCCGGCGGCCGGATCGTCCGCCCAGAGGGTGATGGTGTCGCCGGGCGCCACCGAGCCGAAGGCGCGGGCGAGGTCGATGATCGGTAGCGGGCAGCGCCGGCCGCGGGAGTCCACCGTGCCCGCCGGCGCGGCGATAGCACGATCGGGCCCCGTTCCGGTGTCCGCCGGCCTGTCCGTGGTCATCGCCGGCTCATCTCCCCACCCACCCCTCCACCCGGCCGGTCGTGAGCCGGCCGGTCGCGAGCCGGACGGTGCCGTGCCGGGCGTCGGTGGATCCGGGTGACGTTGGTCGCTCGGCCGCCGGGCCCGCCGCCCCGGGCCGACCGGCCGCATGTCGCGCCGTCCTGGGCCAACCGGTCACAGCTCGTCCGCCCCCAGGCGCGCCCGGACGGCCCGCACGGCGCTCGGCAGGACTGCGAGGAGAGCGTCGAGGTCGGCCTGGGTGGAATCGCGGCCGAACGACACCCGCAGGTTCCCGTGGGTCAGCGCGCCCATCGCGACCAGCACGTGGCTCGGGACCAGCGTGTCGGAGGTGCAGCTCGACCCGGAGCCGACCGCGATGCCGGCCCGGTCCAGCTCGGTCAGCAGCGCCTCGCCCTCGACGTACAGGCAGGAGAACGCGGTGATGTGCGGCACAGTCGGGGCCCGGTCCGGGTCGCCGAGCAGCTCCACCCCGTCGACGAGGTCGGGCAGCCGGCGCCGCAGGTCACGGACGTAGCCGGCCAGCCGCGGGCCCTCCGCCGCGAGCTCCGCCGTGCGGGCCGCCAGTGCGGCGGCGGCGGCCACGATCGAGGGGACGTCCGGGTAGCCGGCGACTCGTCCGCCCTCACGCTCGTCGGCCGGCCAGGGGCTGCGCCAGCGGGTTCCCGTGCGCACCGCGAGGATGCCCACCCCGGCCGGGCCGCCGAACTTGTGGGCGCTGGCGGTCAGCAGGTCCGCGCCGAGCACGCCCAGGTCGACGGGCACCCGGCCGACCGTCACGGCGGCGTCGGTGTGCAGCGGGACGCCCGCGGCATGCAGGCGCTCGGCGACCTCGGCGACCGGCTGGACGGTGCCGACCTCGTGGTTGGCGTGTTGGAGGCTGGCGACGGCGGTGCCGGGAACCGGCGCGAACGCGGCCGGATCCACCCGCCCGAGGCGGTCGACCCCCACCTCGACGAGCCGCCCACCGGCCTGTTCGTGGTGCTGCGCCGCGTGCAGCACGCTGGAGTGCTCGACCGCGCTTACCATGATCACATCGCCGGCGCGGCGGCGGGCGGACGCGGTGCCGAGCAACGCGAGCGTGGCCGCCGCGGTCCCGCTCGCCGCGAAGCTGACCTCGTCGGGCCGGGTGCCCAGGACCCCCGCGACCGTCTCGCGGGCCGCATCCAGCAGCATCCGGGCGCGCCGGCCCTCCCGGTAAAGCCGGGCCGGATCCGCCCAGCCGTCCTGCAGCGTCACCCCGAGAGCCTCCCGTGCCGCGGGGTGCAGGGGTGTGGCCGAGGCATGGTCGAGATAGGTCGACACGGGTGTGACGCTACGCCGTGGCGGGCCCTGAGGGGTCGTGCGTCACAGGCCCTTGATGGGGCCTGTGGCGAGAAGCTGCTGGGTCGCTGAGATACGCTGCTGCCGCACCATCTACAGCGTGTCGAAGACAGCATGTCGTCCGGAGGGATCGACCGGGTTGACATGGCGTTTCTGGGGCTTCGCGAATGGCGGCGGACAGCCTCCGCCCCATCGACGCGGGCCGCTAGTCGTGGGAGGCAGGACCTGGTGAGGAGATCCTTCGGTCGGACCCGGCCGTCGGTCGCGGATGTCGAGGACACGCCGACGACGCCGGCTGACTCTGGCAGCGCGGGCGGGGTCGCGAACGACGCGGTTGGCACGGTCGGCGCCCATGGGAGGCGACGGGCGCGGCCGGGGCGCCGACCCCTGCGCCTGGTCGGCGCGCTTGCCGTTGTGGGGATCGCGGCGACTGCCTGCGACAAACCCAACTTTGGCTACCCGGACGGTGTGACCAACCACACCCCGCGGCTGCTCAATATCTGGCAGGGCTCGGCGATCGCCGCGCTGATCGTCGGCGTGATCGTGTGGGGCATGATCCTTTACGCGGTCGTCGCTTTCCGCAAGCGCACCGACGTGTTCCCACGGCAGGTTCGGTACAACCTGCCCGTCGAGATCCTGTACACCGTCGTTCCCGTCGTGATCGTGGGCGCGATGTTCTATTACACCGCGCGCGACGAGTCGAAGATCACGAAGCTTTCGGCCAGCCCGGACGTCACGGTGAACGTCATCGGCTTCCAGTGGAACTGGCTGTTCAAGTACATCGACCCGGGCGCCGGTCACAAGGGGCCGAACCAGATCGAGGTCATCGGCCGGCCCGGTGAGCCCGCGGTGCTGGTCCTGCCGCAGAACCGGTCCATCCGGTTCGTGGAGTCCTCGCCGGACGTCATCCACTCCTTCTGGGTGCCCGAGTTCCTGTTCAAGCGGGACGTCGTGCCCGGTCGGGTCAACCAGTTCGAGCTCACCGTGACCAAGACCGGCACCTTCATCGGTCGTTGCGCCGAGCTCTGCGGGACCGATCACGACCGGATGAACTTCTACGTGAAGGTCGTGCCGCAGGACGAGTACGACAGGTTCATCTCGGAGCGGCAGAACGCCCCCGTTCCGTCGACGTCCGGCGGAACGACGACCGCCGCCAGCACCGCAACCACTGCCACTACCGGGAGCGGACAGTGACCCTCGTGCAAGAGCAGGGCGTCGGCCACGCCGAGCCCGAGCAACCCCACCTACCCAAGCAAACGAACCTGCTCGGTTATCTGCGCACGACGTCCCACAAGGACATCGCGGTCATGTACTTCGTGACCTCGTTCGCCTTCTTCCTGTTCGCCGGCATCCTGGCCGTGATGATGCGGGCCGAGCTTGCGCGACCGGGCCTGCAGTACTTCTCCAACGAGCAGTACAACCAGCTGTTCACGATGCACGGCACGCTGATGCTGCTGATGTTCGCGACGCCGATCGCGTTCGCCTATGCGAACTTCCTGGTGCCGCTGCAGATCGGCTCGCCGGACGTCGCCTTCCCGCGGCTGAACGCGCTGTCCTACTGGTTCTTCCTGTTCGGCAGCCTGACCGTCATCGCCGGCTTCCTCACCCCGAACGGCGCGGCGTCGTTCGGCTGGTTCGCCTACTCGCCACTGAACAACGATATCTACTCGCCTGGGGCGGGCTCCGACCTGTGGATCGTCGGCCTGACCATCTCCGGTCTCGGCACCATTCTCGGCGCCGTCAACATGATCACCACGATCCTGACGCTGCGTGCGCCCGGCATGACGATGTTCCGGCTGCCGATCTTCTGCTGGAACTTCCTGGTCACCTCGATCCTCGTGCTGGTCGCGTTCCCGGTGCTCGCCGCGGCGCTGCTGGCGCTGGAGGCCGACCGCCGGTTCGGTGCGCACGTGTTCGACGCCGCGAACGGCGGAGCGCTGCTCTGGCAGCACCTGTTCTGGTTCTTCGGCCATCCCGAGGTCTACATCCTCGCGCTGCCGTTCTTCGGGATCATCAGCGAGATCCTGCCGGTGTTCTCCCGCAAGCCGCTGTTCGGCTACAAGGGCCTCGTCTTCGCCACCATCGGCATCGGCGCCCTGTCGATCGCGGTGTGGGCGCACCACATGTACGTCACCGGCGCGGTGCTGCTGCCGTTCTTCGCCTTCCTGTCGTTCCTGATCGCGGTGCCGACCGGCATCAAGTTCTTCAACTGGATCGGCACGATGTGGCGCGGGCAGCTCACCTTCGAGACGCCGATGCTGTTCGCCATCGGCTTCCTGGTGACCTTCCTGTTCGGTGGGTTGACCGGGGTGCTGCTGGCCAGCCCGCCGATCGACTTCCACGTCAGCGACAGCTACTTCGTCGTCGCCCACTTCCACTACGTGATCTTCGGGACCGTCGTGTTCGCCGCCTACGCCGGCACCTACTTCTGGTTCCCGAAGGTCACGGGCCGGATGATGAACGACCGGCTGGGCAAGATCCATTTCTGGACGGTGTTCCTGGGCTTCCATACCACGTTCCTGGTGCAGCACTGGCTGGGCCTGCGCGGCATGCCGCGGCGCTACGCCGACTACGCGCCGTCCGACGGCTTCACCACCCTGAACACGGTCTCCTCGGCGGGGTCGTTCCTGCTGGCCCTGTCGACACTGCCGTTCATTTACAACCTGTGGCACTCGTACCGCAAGGGTCAGCTCGCCGTCGTCGACGACCCGTGGGGCTACGGCAACTCGCTGGAATGGGCGACCTCCTGCCCGCCGCCGCGGCACAACTTCCGGACGCTGCCGCGGATCCGCTCCGAGCGGCCTGCGTTCGACCTGCACTTCCCGGCCACAGTCGGCCGGGTCGACTACCACGCGACACCTGAGATCGGTTAGGGGACGGTGATCGTATGAAGGTGGAAGGCATCGTCTTCAGCTTCTTCGGCGTCTTCGCCGGGGCTGCGGCGCTGGTCTACTGGTTCTGGGCGAAGGACCCGACCGGCACCGCGGCGCTCACCCTCACCACCGGGCTGGGTCTGCTGGTTGGCGGCTACCTCATCTTCACCGGCCGCCGGATCGGCATGCGCCCGCAGGACCTGCCCGACGCCGAGGTGGCGGACGGCGCCGGCGAGCTCGGGCACTTCACGCCGGGCAGCTACTACCCGTTCCTGATCGGCGCGAGCTCGGTGACGGCGGCCATGGGCCTCGTCTTCGGGATCTGGCTGCTCGTCCTCGGCTTGGCGATGGTTGTGGTGTTCGCGACCTGCCTCGTGTTCGAGAACTTCTGGCACCCCCCGGTGCCCGAGGACTGAGATGTGCCCCGCGGCCCGGTAGAACCCGGCCGGCGACCTCTGCACCAGCGCGTGTGGGGCCGGCAGATGCTGCGGCATCTGCCGGCCCCACACGCGTCTTCTCTGGCTTTTTTCGTGCCCATTCGTGCCCAAATGATTACGCACAGAGGAGGAACTGGAACCCCGGCCAGGGGCCGAGGCTCAGCGGGTGATGGCGGCGGCGGCCTGGCTGGCCTCCACCCAGCGCGCCAGGACCGCGGCGGCGGCGCCGGAATCGATGGCGCTCGCGGCCTGGGGCAGCACGCCGGCGATCTGCTCGGTGATCGGCGCCTTGGTCGGGCCCGCCGCGGCGACCAGGGAGGCGGCGGCGGCGAGCAGCACCGCGTCGCGGACCGGCCCCGGCTCGCCGGCCAGCAGCGCGTGGGTGACGGCGGCGTTGTGGGGGGCGTCGGCGCCGCGCAGGGCGGCGATGTCCGGCACGTGAATGCCGACGTCGCGCGGGTCGAACTGCTCGCGGCGCGGCGACACAGCCGGGTCCCCGACCGCCTCGCCGGGGATCACCCAGACGGTGGACGTGGTCGTCGGGGTGAGCTCGTCGAGGCCGTCGTCGCCGCGGAAGACCAGAGCGCGGGTGCCGCGGTCGGCGAGGACCTGCGCGACGACCGGCGCCAAGCGTGCGTCGGCGACCCCGATGGCCTGCGCGCCCGGGTTGGCCGGGTTGGTCAGCGGGCCGAGGATGTTGAACGCGGTCGGGACGCCGATCTCGGCGCGCGGGCCGCCGACGTGCCGCATCGCCGGGTGGAAGATCCGGGCGAAGCAGAAGGCGATGCCGGCCACCTGCAGGCACGCTTCGACGCCGGGCGGTGGCAGGTCGACGACGACGCCGAGCTCGGCAAGCAGGTCGGCCGAACCGCAGGCTGACGACGCGGCCCGGTTGCCATGCTTGATCACGGGCACGCCCGCGCCGGCGACGACGAGGGCGGCCATGGTGGACAGGTTGACCGTGTTCGACCGGTCGCCGCCCGTCCCGCAGGTGTCGACCGCGCGTCCTCGGACGTCGTCGGGGATCCGCAGCACAGCGGCGTGGGTGAGCATCGCTGCGATCAGGCCGCCGATCTCGGCCGCCGTCTCGCCCTTGGCGCGTAGCGCCACCGCGAACCCGGCGATCTGGGCGGGGGAGGCGGCGCCGGACATGATCTGGTCCATGGCCCAGGCCGTCCGCGCCGAATCCAGGGACTCGCGGGCGAGCAGGGCGCCGATCAGCTCCGGCCAGCTCGTCACCGCGGTGACCGGCCCGGCGGGTGGCCGAGTGGGTGGCCCAGTGGGGGCACGGTGGCCTCGATGGTCACCTGCGTCAGCCGGCGAGCTGGGCGCCCGTCAGCGGCCGCCGGGCCGCCGCGCCGCCGGCCCGTGCACGCAGCAGCGTCACGACGGACTCGGTGAGCCGGCCGGGATCGACCGGGTGGGGGACGACCGCGTCGGCCTGCGACCAGGTCGCCAGCCACCGGTCGTCCGCCCGCGCGACGAGCAGGATCGTCGGCGGGCAGTCGGCCACCTCGTTCTTCAGCTGGCGGCACAGGCCCATGCCGCCGGTGGGGGTGGCCTCCCCGTCGAAGATGCACAGATCGGCTTCGTGGTGGTCGACGACGTCGATCGCCGCGGTGGCGTCGGCGGCTTCGGCGAACTCCAGCGGGCCGAGGTCGGCGGCGGGCAGCCGACCGATCGCGGTGATGACTCGCGCGCGCACGTCGGCGCGGTCGGCGTAGACGAGGACGGTGCTCATAGCGCCCACGGCCTTTCGCATCAGGTGGCCACCGCCGACCGGCGGCCCGGGGCGGACCGCCGCCCCGGGCCGCCGGTCGGACCCGCCGTGGGGCGGGCGATCGGGAGTGATCGGGAGCGACCGGATGACCGGCACGATCCGCTCCGAAGATTACCCGCTGGTGGGGTCGCGTCATCCCTTCTCCACTGGGCCCGCTGAGCAGGCGGCGCTGCGTGGGTCCATCGCGTGGGTCCGCCGCGTGGGTCCGCCGCGCTCGGCGGCGGTCCGGGGCGGTTGCCAGAAGGTGGGAACAACAGTGATACTGAGATTCGTTCTCAACCAGTGGAGCCAACCGTCGGCGACACCCCGGGCATGCGCCCGGGACGACGGACCCGGCGCTCCGCTGCGACCGACGGGCGTGATCCCATGACCGACCTGGCTGATCTTCGACTGACCCCCCAACGGATGGCCGTCCTGGAGGTCCTACGGGCCGCCGACGACCATCCCACCGCGGCCGAGGTATACGAGCGGGTACGCCGCACCTCCCCACGGATCGGCAGCGCTACGGTGTACCGCACCCTTTCGCTGCTGGTGTCGACCGGTCGGGCGTTGGAACTCAACCTGGGCGACGGCGCGGCGGCCCGGTACGACGCCAACACCTGCCGCCACGACCACGCGGTCTGCGACGGCTGCGGCCGCGCGGTCGACCTGGATCACCCCGTACCGGACGGAATGATGGCGGAGATCGCCCGTCGCTCGGGCTTCGCCATCACCGGGTACGACCTGCAGTTCCGGGGGATGTGCCCGGACTGTCAGGCGAACAGCTCCGATCCGGCCCGCGCCGCGGGCGGGACCGGTCCGACAGTGAACACCCACGCCAAAGGAGCGCTTCATGCCGAAGCTTGACGGCACCAAGACCCACGAGAACCTCAAGGAGGCATTCGCCGGCGAGAGCCAGGCCAACCGGCGCTACCTGTACTTCGCCCGTCGCGCCGACATCGAGGGCCTGACCGACGCCTCCTCGCTGTTCCGCGACACCGCGGAGGGTGAGACCGGGCACGCCTTCGGGCACCTGGACTTCCTCGCCGAGGTCGGCGACCCGGCCACCGGCGAGCCGCTCGGCACCACGGCGAAGAACCTGGCCAGCGCCGTGGCCGGCGAGACCTACGAGTTCACCGCCATGTACCCCGGCTTCGCGAAGACCGCCCGTGAGGAGGGCTTCGAGGAGATCGCGGACTGGTTCTCGACCCTCGCCCGCGCCGAGAAGACCCACGCCGGCCGGTTCAAGAAGGCCCTCGACGCCCTCAACGCCGAGGAGACCGCCGACGCCTGATCGGCCCCCTCGCACCACACCGGTGGCCGGCTTCGAGCATCCTTCCGTCGGAGCCGGCCACCGCCGGTACTCCCCACCGCGCACCGCGCCGCCCCATTACCCGTCGATCACCACCCTCGCTTCCGGACAGGAGGCCGCGCCATGGCGCTGACCGTCGCCGACATCACCACCGACCACCAGACGTACGCGGAGAGTCGCCCGCAGCTGCGCCGCCAGATGCTCCCCGTGCGCGCCGAGCGCCGCGTCCGGGTCGGTGACATTGTCCTCGCCGAGTTCGAGAACGAGCAGACCCTGCGCTACCAGGTGCAGGAGATGGTCTACACCGAGCGGCTGACGGCCTCCGCCGACGTCGCCCATGAGATCGAGGCGTACTCCCGCCTGCTGCCCGGCAGCCACGTCCTGACCGCGACCGTGTTCATCGAGCTCAACGTGCTCGAGACGGTGCGCGAGGAGCTCAGCCGCCTCGCCGGCCTGCAGCACAGCCTGGCCCTGGAGATCGGTGGCAGCTGCATCGCGGGGGAGGAGATCCCCGGCCTCGACGAGGACACGGACGTCCCGTCCGAGACGGTGTCGGTGCACATGGTGCGCTTCGTGCTGACCGACGAACTCCGCGACGCCTTCCGCGACCCGGACGTCCTCGCCGAGCTCGTCGTCGACCACGCCGAGTACAGCGAGTCCACCCCGCTGACCGGCGCCACCCGCCGCGCCCTCATCGCCGACCTCGCCCTGCGCCCCTGACCGACCCACCCGGCCTCTCCACACGGCGGGACAGGCGGTGCTCCGGGGCGTCCGCGAGCTCACTCCGAGACCACCGGCCCTCGCCTGGCTTCCGGGAGCCCGACGAGGTTGTCGGTGCGGCCTCCGGATACCAGTGCGCGGCGCCGCCCTCTCGAGCAGCGTCGGTCATGCGGGTCATCCAGTGGGCGCCGGGGACGAAGTCCCACGCCTGGATCAGCACCCGGTAGCCGGTCTTCTCCAGTTGCCAGGCGATCCACTCAGCCCAGGCCCGATCCGCGGATGTGTAGGACACGAAGAAGTCCCAGTCCATCCGGCCCACCGAAGCGGGCATATCAGGATTCTGTGCCTCCATGAGATCAGACTGCTACGTTCCGTGCGCGTCCGGGAACGGGCCGGTGTCCCGCATCAGGACCACCGATCCAGGGAATGGGTAGACGGGTAAGCGCGAGGTCGGTGGCCGCTGCGGGCGGCTGGCGAGATTTGTTGCGGGTCATCCGTTCGGGGCGCCCGCGACCGGGTAGGCGAAGGGCTTACGGCACCTAACGTCAGCACGTTCATCCACGTCAAGGGAGTCACCCGTGACCGATGATCAGCTACGTCCCGACCTGGCATCCGCTGGCCCAGGCGCTCCCGGCCAGTCCCGCGGCGATTCCGACCGCGACCCGGCGTACGTCGGCGCGGCCGACCGCGGCGCCGGGCCCGGCGGGGCGCCGACAGCCGGTGGCCGGGCGTCCGAGCAGGGCGCGGCGGCGCTCGACGCATTGCATCGCCTGGCAGCGGGGGCCGACGAGCGTTCCGCGCTCGGTGACCTCGCCCTCGCGGATGTCCTGCTACCCGACCTCGGTAACGAGACCACCGACCTGTCCGAGGAGAGGGAGGTCCTGCAACTACCCGTTGCGGAGCGTCAGGACGGAACCCAATTCGTCCCGACGTTCACTTCCGAGCAACGCCTGACGGAGGCCCTGCCCGACGTCGCCCGCTACCGCACGGTGCAGATCGCGACCCTGGGCCGGATCTGGCCGTCCGACGACCTGCTGCTGGCAGTCGACCCGGGTTCCGAAACCGGGATCGCCCTGCCGGCGGAGGGCCTGCGGGCACTCGCCGCCATGTCC
>NZ_CADCWT010000103.1 GCF_902806485.1 Candidatus Frankia alpina
CCGCGGTTTCTCGTCGTCGGCGCGTTCGTCCTCGACTGCCTGGTCAGCACACCGTGGTTGCCGGGCTGGGGCCAGGACGTCCGTGCCGAGGCGATGTGGACCGTGCCGGGCGGGAAGGCGCTCAACCAGGCGGTGACCCTGGCCCGGCTCGGCGCGCAGGTCGCCGCGGTGGGGGCGGTGGGAGCCGACGTGGTGGGCGCGGCCGTCCGGGCGGCTCTGGTCGGCGAGGGGATCGACGTGTCGGCGATGGCGGTCATCCCGGACACCCCGAGGCCTGTCTGCGTCGTTCACGTCCGGGACGACGGCGAGAAGGCGGTCGTGTGGCAAGTTCCCGATGCGTTGACCATCACCCCCGACCAGGTGCAGACCGCGGCGGCGATGTGCGGCCCGGCCGACGAGGCGCTGGTGACGTTCGAGTTCGCCGAACGGGCTCCGGACCTCATCGCCGCCGCCGCCAAGGCCGCCAGGCGGGTCGTCGTCAATCCGGCGCCGGCGCCGGCCGACTCGGCAGTCATCGGGACCGTTCCGTGGGAGCAGGTCGACCTCCTCGTCCCCAACGAGGCCGAGGCCCGCGCGCTGCTTGCTGGGCGGCCCGCCGGTCGCCTCGCCGAGGCGGTCTGCGAGACGCTCGGCGTCCCGACCGTCTGCGTCACCCACGGCGAACGAGGATGTGTGGTGCGGACCGGCGGCGCGACGACTGTCCATCCCGCCGTCGCGGCGGGAGTGATCGACACGACCGGGGCCAGCGACGCCTTCACCGCGGTGCTCGCCGCCCGCCTGGTGGCAGGCACGGACCCCGCCACCGCCGTCCGCCATGCGCAGGCCGCCGCGGCGCTCACGGTCAGCCGGCTCGGTGCCTACGAGGCGCTGCCCACCGCCGACGAGCTCCGTGATCTGGTGTTCGGCCTACCGAACCCGTCGGGGTAGGACCGCCGGGCACGGGGGGTCGGAATGCGCCCGGCAGTGTCGCCGCGGGGTCCGGTGGATGCCGCGAACTGGGCGATGCCGCGGCGGTAGGCGTCCTCCTTGCGGCGAGCGATCGCCGCCGGGTCGATCTCGGCCACGCCGAGCCGGCCCCGGGCGCCGCAGGCGGCGGCGCGCGCGGGGTTGAGCAGGAACGGGGCGAGCGCGGCGGCCAGCGCCTCGGCGTCGTCGGGCGGGACCGCGGTCCCGGACCCCCAGCGTTCGACGAACGGTGCCACGCCGGTCCGGGTCGTGGTGACCACCGGCCGCCCGGCGGCCATCGCCTCGACGGCGGTGATCGAGAAACTCTCGAAGCGGCTGGGCACGGCGACGGCGCGCGCCTGCCGGTAGAGGTCGCGGACCTCGGCGCCGGACAGATGGCCGGGGAACTCGACGTCCAGGCCGAGCTCGCGCGCCCGCAGGGCGAGCCAGGTGCCGGCGGGGGTGCCGCCGATCAGGCCGGCGGGGCGGCCGGCGAGTACCAGCCGGTGGGTGATGCCCGCGCGGTGGAGCCGCGCGGACGCGTCGAGCAGGACATCCACCCCTTTGTATGCCTCCAGGCGGCCGACCGCGGCGACCGTCGGCGACGTCCCGGCGACGTCCGGGACGTCGCGCCAGGGAATGGCGTCGAACGGGTTCGGGATCACCTCCACGGCGCGCCGATCCAGCCAGCCGCGTTCACGCAGGGTGTCGACGAGCAGCTGAGACGGGGAGGTCACCACAGCGGCGAGATCGACGGAAATCCTGTCGAGCCGGTCGGCGAGCCGGCCCTTGTACCCGATGGGCTGGCCGAGGAGCTGGACGGCGAGCATGGTCGGGCAGTGCAGGTGGATGGCGAGCGGGCGGGTGCGGTACAGCGCCTGGACCAGGCCGCGGGTCTCTCCGTCCTGCGTCTCGATCACGTCCGGGTGCAGGCCGAGGCGGCGCATCCAGAAGCTGTAGGACAGCGGCAGGCTGACGCGCAGCGTGATCGAGTCCCGCGGGTAGAGGGGCCCGCGCAGCCGCGCCCCGACCGGGCCCAGCCCGCGGCTGACCGGAACCCGCAGCAGCGGCCGCCGGTGCACGTGCACCCCGTTCTGCACGGAGTCGACGATCCGGTGACCCTGGGCGCAGAGCACGTGCACCTCGTGCCCGAGCTGGGCGAGCGCGACGGCCAGCGTCGCCGTGTAGCTGCCCGCCGGCGGGTACTGCTCGCAGAAGAACAGGATGCACAGGGCGCGTAGCGATCGGACCGAATCCGCCATGCGTCTCCGTTTCCATCGGTCCGGTCACCGAAGTCTGCGGGAATGATGGGAATACGTTACCGCGGACATGACCCGGACAGGCGATTGTCGTCGAACGTCCGGCGATTCTTCCTGGACTATCCGGTGGGTGCGGTGAAATTGCGTGGTGCGAGCCTCTGCCGATATTGTCCGGGCAGGTCCGATACCGTGTGGTGATCCACCGGGAGTCGGTCTTCTGTCCGAACTTGCGATTAAAATCGGGCGCCGCTGTTTCCCGGTGGTCGGGGACCATCCTGGGAGCGTTCAGGCCGCGTCGAGGGCGGCCCGGAGCCGGGCACGATGGGCTCCGATCAGGACCGATCGGTGTTCGCGAGCTTTCACGGCCGCCCCGAGACCCGAGCCCGAGACCCGAGCCCAGGGCCAGGGGCCCGCGCCGAGGCCGGAGGACGGTGATCGATGCCGTGCTTGGCGCGCCAGCACCATCCGGCTACATCCGCCGTTGTGTTGGCAAAACGGAACGAAACAACAATACTGTCATCCCTACCGCTCTGATACGCCACCACGGCCGCCGGACTCCGGCGTGGAACGTGCCGCATGTACCGGGAGCGACGGGGTCGACGCTGGGAACAGGACATTCGCGGGAGCTTCACCAAACGTGTCGTCAGTCGTCGATCCTGGGCGCCGAGCCGATCGCCAGCGCTTCGGGCCGGAGGTAACGTTGCCCTCTTCGCTCCACCGACGGCCATCGCTGCGCCCGGGCCGCTGGATCCCGCGTGCCTCGGTGAGCCGGGTCCCGGCCGGTGACCGGGGCCGTCAAGAACGTGAGGGAGGGCGTCGATGTGCCACCTGTTCGCGATGAGTAGTGGTCCGAAGCGGATCAAGGCCACGTTCTGGCTGCTGGACGCGCCCGACAGCCCACGCGCGGCCACGTTGCGGACGCCGGACGGCGCCGGGCTTGGCGCCTTTGACGCTGACGGGGTCCCACAGGTGGTGAGGCAGGCGATCCGCAGCCGCACGGACACGGCGTTCGCCCGGGAGGCCCAGGACGTCATCTCGTCGACCTTCGTCGCGCATGTGCGGCACGCCTCCACCGGCCAGGCCAGCGACGCCAACACACACCCGTTCGTCCGCGACGGGCGGATCTTCGCTCACAACGGGGTGATCGAGGGCCTGGACAAACTGGACGCGGAGCTCGGTACGGCCGGCCTGCCGGTGCTCGGCGACACCGACTCCGAGCGCTTCTTCGCGCTGGTCACCCGGGAGATCGACGCGCACGACGGGGACGCGGGCGAGGGCATCGCCGCGGCCGCGCGCTGGGTCGCGCAGAACCTCCCCCTTTACTCCATCAACATGATCCTCATCACCGATCGGGAGCTGTGGGCGCTGCGCTACCCGGACACCAACGGCCTGTACGTGCTCCAGCGCGGCGCCGGCGGACGCAACGACCGCCACCTCGATCATGCAAGCCCGTTCAGCGAGATCCGGGTCCGCTCCCTCGATCTGCGCGACGAGCCCGCGGTCGTGGTCGAGAGTGAGCGGATGGACGAGGATCCGCGCTGGCGCCTGATGGACAGCGGTGAACTGCTCCATGTCGCGGCCGATCTCGCGGCGACCTCGCGGATCGTGCTCGACGGCCCGCCCGCTCACCAGCTTTCCCTGGAGGATCTGCGGCCCGAGGCGGCCGTGTCGCAGACCACATCGGTGCCCGATCTGCCGATGGCCGGCTGATCCCGGTGCGGCGTCACCGGCAGGCCCGGCCGCCGCGGCTCGGTTGCGGTGCGGTGTTTCGGCGGGCATGTCCGTCAGCTGCCGCCCACATGGGCCGTCCGCCCGGCGTTCCCGCGCAGTTCGATGAAACCTGCCGACATAGCGGGTGCGGTCACGGGGTAGCAATGGTGCACGGGTAATGGCACGGACAGTCGCAGTTCCCTGCGCGGAAGGGGCTCGTCGTGGTACTTGAAGTCGGCAGGATCGGGCTTTGGGCAGCCCAGCGGCAATGGCCGACGGACGTCCGGTCGCGGGCGGAGGTCGCCGCCGAAGTGGCGGCGATGGGTATCCCGACAGTGTGGATCGGCAGTGCCAGTGGGGATCTGGAGCTTCCCGCCGCCATTCTGGATGGCACCGAGGGGCTAGCGGTAGGCACGAGCATCCTGAACATCTGGACCGAGAAGGCCGATATCGTCGCCGACCATTACGCGATGCTCGGCAAGGCTCACCCCGACCGGCTGCTGCTCGGGTTCGGCGTCGGGCACCGGGACCCGGTGGAGAAGGTGACGGGCCGCCGCTGGGAGCGGCCGGTCGAGGTTCTTCTCGACTACCTGGACACGCTCGACGAGCTCGGGGTGCCCCGGTCCGACCAGGCGCTGGCCGCACTCGGTCCCCGGATGCTGGAGATCGCGTCCCGGCGCACCCTCGGCGCCCTGCCTTACCTCGTCACGCCCGAACACACTCGGCGGGCGAGGCAGATCATGGGGCCGGATGCGCTGCTCGCACCCGAGCAGATGGTCGTGCTCGACACCGACCCCGGCAGCGCCCGCGCGGTCGCTCGCCAGAGCCTCACCCGCTACCTCAGGCTGCCGAACTACGCCGACAACCTGCGCCGGCTCGGATTCACCGCCGCCGACCTGGCCGGGAGCGGCTCCGACCGGCTCGTTGACGCCGTGGTCGCCTGGGGCGATCTGGATACCGTCCTCGGGCGGATCGCCGAGCATCAACAGGCAGGTGCGGATCACGTCGCCGTGCAGGTTCTGACCTCGGCGCCGACCCAGCTCCCGCTCGCGCGGTGGGGCCGTCTCGCAGGTGCGATCCATAGCCCTGCGTCACCCTGACCAGAGAAACCCCATACGGTAGTCTTGCGGTAACCGATCAATTCGCCTGCCCTGTGTCTGCGGCCGAGTCATGGAGAGTGACGCATGCCCGCAGCCATTTCAGGCACCCCGTCCGCGGATGCGACGTCGGCGGCGGTCGTGGTGGACGGGGAGTCGGAGTTGGTTGTCAGCCTGATGTCCGCCGATGGGCGGAGCCGCCCGCTCGGGATGATCAACTCGTCGATTGCGGCTGAACGGTCGGCCGCAATCGATGGGACCGCCCACCGCCAGATCGAGCTCGCCAAGCTGGTCAGCGAGGTCGTGCGGGCCGTCCCCGCTCTCCTCGACGGCGCAATACATGCCGTCCTCGGTATCCCGGCGCGCCTCGGTGGCGGTCCGGTCGGCACCCTCAACGTCGCCGCCGACCGCAATGACAAACTCGCTCGGCAGCTCCAGTATGCGTTGGAATACCGCGTTCCCATCGAGCGGGCAGTCGAGCGCCGGCGGGTCTCCGAGCTCGCCGAGGCGATCCTCGCCCGGCGACGGGTGCTCTGACCGCCCGGCCGGCGCCCCCCGGTCGGATACGGGGGCTGGCCCGATGGTCGCCGCCTCCGCAGTCCTGTTTCACTGTCGGCAGGACGATATGGTTCCCCGGGTGCGATGACTGGCCTGACCATGATGGCTCCACGACGATGATGCCCACCGGGGCGATGCCTCGGGTGGCCGGCGTGCCGGAGTGATCGGGGTTTCGTGGGGGCCGGTCATCCCCGCACTACGGAAACGATCTCTGACGAAAGGGGGCGAATGATCGAGGCACAAGGGCTCACCAAGCGGTATGGACGCACGGTCGCCGTCAACGACCTGTCCTTCACGGTGCAGCCCGGCAAGGTGACCGGATTCCTGGGGCCCAACGGCGCCGGGAAGTCCACCACGATGCGCATGATCCTGGGGCTCGACCGCCCGAGCGCGGGCACGGTCCGCATCGACGGCAGGCGGTACGCCGAGCTGAAGCAGCCGCTGCGCCAGGTGGGCGCGCTGCTCGAGGCGAAGTGGGTGCATCCCAACCGTTCGGCGCGTTCTCACCTGCGCTGGATGGCCGCGTCCAACCGGCTCCCGGCGAAGCGGGTCGACGAGGTGCTGGAGATCGTCGGGCTGACCGGCGTGGCGGGCAAGCGCGCCGGTGGCTTCTCGCTCGGCATGGCACAACGGCTCGGAATCGCGACGGCGCTGCTCGGCGATCCGGGCGTTCTGCTGTTCGACGAGCCCGTCAACGGCCTGGACCCGGAAGGGATCCTCTGGATCCGCCGCTTCATGCACCGGCTCGCGGACGAGGGCCGGACGGTCTTCGTCTCCAGCCACCTGCTCTCCGAGATGGCCCTGACCGCCCAGGAACTCATCGTCATCGGGCGCGGCCGGCTCATCGCGCAGACCAGCACCCGGGCCTTCATCGACATGGCGTCCGAGTCGGCGGTCCGGGTCCGCGGCCCCGAGATGGAGCGGCTGCACGGGGTGCTCACCGGTCAGGGGCTCGCCGTCCGCGACGTGCCCGCCGGTGACGACGGTCCGGCGGCGCTGCTGGTGCCGAACACCAGCACCGAACAGATCGGCGAGCTGGTCGGGCGGGTCGGTCTGGTGCTGCACGAGCTGGCTGCCCAGCGTGGTTCGCTGGAACAGGCGTTCATTCAGCTCACCGGGGGCGAGGTCGAGTACCACGCCGGTGCGCTCGCGGGGGCGGGAAACGGCTCGCCGTCCGCTGGTACGCCCGCCGCCCCGGCCCAGCTCACCGGGCCGCCGGCGCGGGGGGTCCAGACCGCTGCGGCGGACGCGACGCGGGGAGGCGACGCGCGATGACCCTGCTCACCGTCGAACGCATCAAGCTGTTCTCCACCCGTTCGCCGTGGTGGTGCATGATCATCGCAACTGCCCTGACCGTGGGGCTGACGTCCGTCTTCGCAGCGACCACCAAGCCCTCCGACCTGCCCGAATTCACCCCGAGCGTCACCCAGTTCGCCTTCAACTTCGGGCTCGTGGTGATGATGGTGATGGCCACGCTGGCGGTCACCACCGAATACCGGTTCAGCACCATCCGGTCGACCTTCCTCGCCGTCCCCACCCGCACGCCGGCGCTGGTCGCGAAGGCCGTGGTCGTCGCGCTACTGGCCGGAATCGTCGGAGAGATCACCGCGGTCGGCTCCTGGGGCATCGCCACGCTGATCCAGCCGGACGCGCCGCTGACGCTCGACACGGCGCAGGAGTACCGCAACGTGTTCGGCGTTGGGCTGCTCTACCTGCTGTCCGCCGTGCTGGCCCTCGCCGTCGGGCTGATCGTCCGGCAGTCCGCCGGGGCGGTGGTGATCGAACTTATCTACCTGCTCCTGCTGGAGAACCTGTTGCCGGCGATCCCGCGGATCGGCGATCACCTCCAGCACTGGCTGCCGTTCGCCGTCGGTAACAACTTCATCGTCGCCGGACAGCCCGAGACCTCCGACGGCCCCCCGGTGATCGAGGGCATGCCCTTCGGGCCCTGGGGCTCGCTGGTGTATTACGCCGTTGTGTGCGTGGGCCTGTTCGTGATCGGGCTGATCCTGGCCAAGCGCCGGGACGCCTGACGGATGGCGGCCCGGGCGCGCTCCCGCGCCTTCATCCGGGCCTCGTGGACGTGGCGCATCCCGTCGGTGAGCCGCCGTCGGACCTCCTCGTCCACCTCGACGAACGGACGGTAGTACAGCTCGTCGTACTCCTCGACGATCTGGAAGGTCCAGCGTCCATCGAGCACATTGCGGCCGTACAGCTCCTCGGGGATGTTGGCGGCGATCCCCGGATGCCCGGCGTCCTCCAGCCCGCTGATGGCCTCGATCAGGGTGAGATCCGCGTGCCCGGACAACTGGTGGAACTCGTAAAGGGCTCCGCGGGCTCGCTCCACCCACTCCAGGGCCTCACTGAGCCGGGCCCACCGCGTCGGCGGTCGCGTCGTCGAGATCCGGCCGGGTGCGGTCCTGCCGGCGGCCCTGCCCGTGATGCCCGTTCAGGCGACCGTCGCGGTCGTCCGGGCGATCGCGGTCGCCCTCCGGGAACCAGTCCTGGTCGCGGTAGGCGTGCCGGCCGACCTCGCGGATCCCGTTCTGCTGGCCGTGTCTGCGCACCTTAACCAGATGCCCGGGTGAGCGAGGGCCCACACCGCGGCCCGGCACGCGGACGGGCGCGGCGGGGCCGGTGTTCGGCGGGCGCTGGCGGATGACACGGATCGGCCGCCGACGCCCGCCGACGGTCAGGCCTGGACCGCGTCCACGGTCCCCGTCTCGGCGGCGGTGGCCTTGGTCTCCCGCTGCGAGGGGACGGCGACCACGGCGCTCGCCCGCCGGCCGGGGATGAAGGTGGCCAGCAGCAGCGCGAGCAGGGCCGACCCCGCGCCGAGGACGAACGCGAGCCGGAAGCCGCTCTCGGACGGCAGCGCGACGCCTTCGAAGGTCGTGGTCATGTGCGCGAGGACCACGCCGACCACCGCGGCGGAGGAGGACGTGCCGAGCGAGCGCATCAGGGTGTTTAGGCCGTTGGCAGCGGCGGCGGTCTCGGTCGCCGGCACCGCGGCCATGATCAGGGCGGGCATCGACGCGTAGGCCAGGGCGACTCCGAGGCCGATGATGCAGGCGAGGGAGATGATCTCCCAGACCTCGCTCATGAGCACCAGACCCAGCCCGTAGCCGACCGAGATCGTCGCCGCGCCCATCATCAGGGTGACCTTGGACCCGAAGGCCGCGGAGAGCCGGGCGGTGACCGGGGAGGCCAGCATCATCACGATGCCGAACGGCGCGAAGCACAGGCCCGCGACGATCATCGACTGGCCGAACCCGTAGCCCGTGCCCTTGGGAGCCTGCAGGAGCTGCGGGATGATCAGCGACATGCCGTACATCGCGAATCCGACGATGACCGAGGTCAGGTTGGTCATCAGGACCTGACGGCGGGAGCTGATCCGCAGGTCGACCAGCGGGCTCGGGGTGCGCAGCTCCCAGAAGCCCCAGGCGAGCAGGATCACGACGGCGGCGACGCCGAGCCCCAGCGTGGTGCTCTTGGTCCAGCCCCAGTCGCTGCCCTTAGGAGATGACGAGCAGCAGGCACAGCACGCCGGCGGACATCCCGAGGGCGCCGACGAAGTCGAATCGACCGTGGGTCTTGTCGCCCACCGGCGACTCGGGGATCACCTTCCAGATGACCAGCAGGGTCAGCACCGCGAGCCCGGCCGCCCCCCAGAACAACACGTGCCAGTTCACCTGCTGGGCGATGATCGCCGACAGGGGGACGCCGAGGGCGCCGCCGATGCCCAGCGAGGAGCTCATCAGCCCGAGGGCCGAGCCGAGCTTCTCGGGCGGGAGCTCGTCGCGCATCACGCTGATCCCCAGCGGGATCAGGCCCGTCGCCAGGCCCTGCAGCGCACGCCCGACGACCACCGGCAACAGCGCGCTGCTCAGCGCGCAGACGACCGAATCGATGATCAGCAGCACCAGGCTGACCATCATCATCCGCTTCTTGCCGTACATGTCGCCGAGGCGGCCCACGATCGGCGTCGAGATCGCGGCGCCGAGCAGGGTCGCGGTCACCACCCAGGCCGTGTTCGAGACGGAGGAGTGCAGCAGCTCGGGAAGGTCCGAGATCAGCGGCACCACGAGGGTGTGCATGACCGAGACCACGACTCCAGCCGCGGCCAGAGCCCCGATCATCAGCCCGGGCGCGGGCGCGCCCTCCTGCCGACTGGTCGGGTCGGCGGACGCCTGTGCCATGGGAGCCTCCGGATGGATGACGGCGAGGAGCACCGACGGAAGGTGACCGTCTGCGCGCGGACCGCGAGTGACTGCGGGTGTGGCACGACCATGTCGCTTGCGAGGGGGGATTTACGAGATCGTTTCAGGAGCCATGGACGATCGTTGGTGTGTACGATACATGCTATGTGTGCTGTGCACAGGTGTCGGTGCTGCGCATAGTCTGGGATAAAGGTCACGATCAGACGAGGGCATAGGTGCCCGGATGCGCAGCGGAGGCGAGCGTGCTCGAGGACCTGCAGGAGATCGAGCGGGAGCTGTTGCTGCTTGCCCGCCATCACATCCTGCCCACGTCCACCCACAAGCAACACGGCCGCACCCTCGACCGCTCGGCGTACTTACTGCTGAGCCGGATCGAGGCGGAGGGGCCGATGACCATCGGGCAGCTCGCTGACGCCTTCGCCCTGGACGTCTCCACCGTCAACCGGCAGGCTGCGGCGATGCTCCATGCCGACCTGGTCGAGCGCATCCCCGATCCCGATGGTGGGATGGCCCGCAAGCTGGCGGTCACGCCGCAGGGGCTGGCGCGCCTGCATGCCGACCGCGACGTGGTCCTGCGGGGGCTGGGCCAGGTCCTCGGGAACTGGTCCGCCGAGGACCGGCGATGTTTTGCCGACCTGCTCGGCCGCTTCAACATCACCTGCGAGGCCGAGAACGGCTATCCCTGGCCCCGTCCCACCCACGTCTCCGACCGGTAGCCGCTTCTGCGCCGCGTCGCGGCGGCGGCCGGGCGATGATCGGATCTTGTAGGATGAGCTCGCTTGTCTGGCGTAGTGCCAGGTAGGAGGGCTCGCCTAGTGGCCGATGGCGGCGGTCTTGAAAACCGCTATGGGGAGTGATCCTCATCGTGGGTTCGAATCCCACGCCCTCCGCATTGTCAGGGTTCTGCGCGATTCCCGGCGGCATAGCCCGCGGCCAGGCGGCATAGCGGGGGAGGCGGCCCGGCGGGCCGGCCGGTTCGAACGCCGGCCGGGTCACCGCCGCTCGCCGAGGGCGGCGAGGGCCTTGGCCGTCTCCGGGTCGGCGGGTAGGAACGTCTCGACCGCCAGCTCGGAGACGGTCATGTCCATCGGGGTGTTGAATGTCGTCAGTGTCGAGATGAGCGTGAGCAGATGGCCCTCGACGACGATCCGCATCGGCAGCGCGAGCGCCGGGGGTTCCCCGTCGGCCGGCGGCGCCGCATTCGCCGATCCCAGGCCTGTGTCCGCACCCGGATCGTCACCGGCCGGCCGGTCGGGAACGGGATAGGCGGCCACCTCGGCGTAGAGCGCGCGAAGCGTCGGCGAGCCGCGCGGAATCATGGTCCGCTGCATTCTCGCCAGCAGGTGCGCCCGCTATTCCGCCAGATTCACGATCCGCGGCGCGAGCCCCCGCGGGTGCAGGGTGAGGCGCATCGCGTTCAGCGGTGGGCGCAGCAGATCCGCCGGCACGCCGGTGAGTAGAACCAGCACCGCGCGGTTGGTCAGTGCAACGTCATAGTGCCCGTCGAGCACCAGCGCCGGGTTCGGCTCGTAGGCGGCGAGCAGCTGCTCCAACCCGGCGCGCACGGTGGCCATCGCCGGGTCGTGCAGCGGAGTCTCGGGATAGGCCGGGGCATAGCCGGCGGCGATCAGCAGCGCGTTGCGGTCCCGCACCGGGACGTCGAGATGTTCGGCGAGGCGCAGCACCATGGCTCGGCTCGGCGTGGCCCGGCCGGTCTCGACGAAACTGATGTGCCGGGCGGAGCTATCCGCCCGAAGTGCTAGCTCGAGTTGACTGACTCTGCGTCGTTCCCGCCACTGGCGCAACAGCGCGCCCACGCCCATCCGGGCACCCTCGGGCGCCGGGTCCGCCGGGTCGGGTCCCGCCGAGGGGGTCGTCATACGGGCAACCGTAGCCAGTCCGACCGGTGCCGATCGTGCCGTCGTTCGCTGCCCCATGGCTAAGTGTCCGTGCATTGTGATTTTAGGTGTCTGCCGGTGTCCGCCACGGCCGCCTGTCCTGAGCGACCCGAAAGGTTGCGCGAGATGCCCGGAGTGGGCGGGATCGCCCCGACCTGACCGTCTCCGGAGCGTTGGCACTGGACAAACACCCTGAAGACTCGACGGCCGGTTGCGTGACGCTTGTGCAGGTCTGCGACAGGATGGCCGGGTGCCTCCCCGTCGGTCGACATCCCCTCGCGCGATCCCGGCCGCCGTCTCCTCGTCTCGGCGTCCTCGCGCGATTTCCGTGACCCTGCACCCCGACCCGGATCAGTCCAGCCGGCAACCGGCACTGCCGATCCAGGTGCCCCGCCGTAGGCAGCCAGAGGCTGGCGCGCATAGTGCGGTTACGGCCAGTTGTGCCGGCTGCGATGCGCGGTGGACAGATCCGGCCACGACCCATTGCGGCTCATGCCATCAGTCCTGGCCGAGTGTGCAGGGCTTCGACGACCATCTGGTTGAATGTCCGGCCCATCCGGTCATCGTCGCCCGGCGGGTGAAGCGGGAACCCGAGCAGTCCGGCGTCGGCGCCGCCTGACCGATCCCCTTGGGGGCGGCGTCGGACCCGTCCGGTGTTTCCCGCCGGACGGCCGAAACTCTCCTCGACTGCCGGTTTTTCGACTGCGCCTGCGATTGCAGTCAACGGGTCGGTGACACGGTCGCGGAACTGCTACGTTTCGGCGCTGGAGCACCCGTGGCCGCCCACCGCGGCGCGTGCGCCCGGTCGTGGGGCGCGAGCCCACCACGACGCCGGACGTCGTGCTTCGCTCGCCGGCCTCGGGCCGCGTGTTGCGTGGCCGGGCGGGGTGGGAGGACGGAGGAGCCGATGACGGTTTGCGGGCTGGTCCGGTTGGATGGGGTCGACGTGCGGCGGGCGGTGCTTACCACGATGCTGGCCTCCTCCGCGTCCGGGCTGCCCGCGGCGCGCGGGGTGCACACCGACGGGGTGTTCGGAGCGGTGAGCGCGGCGGATCCGGACGCGGACCCGACCTCGCCGATCGTCGTCGACGACGCCGGGCTCGTGGTGATCGCCGACCCTGCGCCGTGGGCCGCCGGCGTCCGCCGGTCGGCGCAGGCATCCGCCGCCGTCTACCGCGCCGGTGGTCGGTGGGCCCTGCTGGGGCCCGCCACCGGCACCGTCACCGTCGTCTGGGAACCGGCGCGGGCCCGGCTGGTCTTCGCCCGACCGTCAGGCGCCCGCAGCGAGCTGATCACCTGGTCGGACGGGCGGCTGCTTGCCTTCGGCACCGAGATCGACCAGGTGCTGTCCGCCGCCGGTGGCGGGCTGTTCCGCCCGACCTGGCTGCGGCGGCTCGGGCTCGGCGAGGTCATCACGGTCGCCGTGCCCGCCAGACGCCGGCGCCCCGCGCTTGCGGCGGTTCGCCAGCGCACCGGTGCGGCAACGGCTCCGGGGCTGGCTCCGGCCGGCTGCGCGTGACGCCACCCTGCCGGCTCGGCGACACGCAGGCTTTCCGGCTTGGGCAGTGCACTGGGGACCGTGGACGGTCAGCGGGCGGAGGCCTCAGCCGCCTCGCCGGTGGCGGGGCGGGCGGGCTTGGCGCCTGCCGGTTCCGCGAGGTGCTCGCGGCGGACCAGGGCGCTGACCCAGCGCTCGGCGACGAACGACAGGAACGGGATCGTGCCCGCGAGCATGATCAAAATCGTTCGCGGCAGCGACAGCCGGCAGCGGCTCGCCAGGTCGAACGCACAGGCGAGGTACACCACGTACAGCACGCCGTGGATCGGACCGACCGTCGCGACGCCGGCGTCGTTGTCGCCGGCGTACTTCAGTGGCATGCCGACGCAGACCAGCAGGATCAGGCCGACGCCGACGACGTAAGCGATCACGCGGTACCGCAGCAGGGCGGCTCGGACCGCCGGCGCGGCGGAACGTCCCCCGGCGGTGCGGGAGGGTGCGGGGGTCATCGGCGGGCTCCGTTGATCTGCTTCACGTTGATCTGCTTCGAGTCGAGCTGCTTGGGTTCGAGCTGCTTCAGGGCCTCGACCAGCACATCGCGTTCGTACAGCGAGGTGAGGTAGCGGTTGTAGGCGTCGAGCTCCTCGTCCTCCTCGGGCGAGGAGCTCGACCCGGGGGGCAACATCCGCGGGCCGTCCAGCTCCGGCCGCCAGGGCGCCTCGGGGGCGATCCGCCCGCCCGCGCCCCACTGGGGACCGCTGAGGTCCGTGGGCGCCAGCTCTTCCCTGATCATCTTGTACCACCAGTACACGACGAAGACGGCGAAGATCGGCCACTCGACCCCGTAGAAGAGGTTCTGCAACGAGCCCTGCGCCGACTCGCCCTTGGTCAGCTGCCACACCCCCATGCGGATGAACAGCGCGATCAGAGCGAGCGCGAGGAGATGACGCGCTATCCACGAGGGTGCAAACAACAGCCGGCGCACGCTGTCGACGCTACCCCTCCGGGTCCGGCTCGCGTAGGTCGCGGCCAGGTGTCAGCAACCAGGTTCACACCATCGAGGACTCGGCCGGGTGAGGGACACCGGCGGTGGTGGGCTCGCCGGGCCGGGCGACGGACGCTTCGGCGGGCCCGAGGCCGCGGCGGCCGCAACGGCGGCTGGCCGACCATCATGCGCCGGGTGCGCCGGGGCTGGCCGGCCTTGGCCTGACCGGCCAGCCCCGGTATCGCGTGGCGGCCCGCTCGCTCGGCTGGGGGGGGTTAGCCGGACGAACGGACCGAAACGCCGACCGGACCTCCTGGTGTGGGGGCCGGTGTGGCGTTCATATGGTCAGTCGTCCCGGAGGTGTCGTTTGGTTGCCGCCGGAGACAAGATTTTTAATATTGTTCGGGATCGCACGTGGACGATCCGAATGGGCTAGCCATTTTGTTGTGATTACTCGGACTCGAAAGTCCGAAAGCCGGGTCCGGGTTGCCGGATTGCCGGACGGCCGTAACGTCGGGCTACCAGGTAGCGATGGTCAGGCGGATCCGCCGGTGCTCCGGCCTGCCCGGTGAACCGTCATTAACTGCCCGTCAACAATCCGCCGGCATCAACGGACCGTCACCGCAGCACGGCGGCCGCGAGCCTCCACGTCGCGGAACTCCCGCTGGAGATCGACACGGTGGTGGCACCGATACCAGCCGGCAGCGACACGCTCACTCGGGCGTCCGCCGAACCATCGACCAGCGTCGAGGGCAACTGGACGGTGAAGGTCCGCCGGTCCTGCAGCGAGGACACGGCGATCTCGACCTGTCCCGACGACGACCCGAGGTAGACGTCCAGCGTGCGGGCCTGCACGACGAAGGTCGACAACACGGCCGTGCCCTGCACCGCGAGCCGGTCGGTGTCGTCGGTGCCGTTCTGGGTCGGCATCCCGCCGCTCCAGTCGAAACCCGAAGTCGACATCGTCGAGACGCCCACCGCGCTCGCGGTGAGCAGCGGGACCGGCAGCGCCGCCCGGTTCTGCACCCCGCCCCATCCCTCACCGAACAGCACCCAGTCCGCAGCCTCGTCGCCGGGGATCTCGACCCGTGACCCGGGTGGGAAAGGGGCGGCGGAGCTGGCGTAGATGCCGGTGGCGGACGGCGTCAGGCTGGCGCCGACCGCACCGGTGCCGTCCTGGGCCGGGCCCCCCGGGTCGGGTCTGGCGCCCTTCGCCGACGGTTGTGTGGAAGCCCCGCTCGACGGCCGCTCGGTACCCGCCGACCTGGCCGTGCTGGCCTGTTCCCGTGGGACGCCGGCCGAAGGCTCCGTAGCTGGGGGGCGATAGGCGGCTGGCGGGCGGGACGGGTCCAGCGTGGCGCTCGTGGTCGCCCAGGGCGTCTCCGTCTGTCGGGGGCGCGCGGTCACCGTGGTGGTCGGTGGGTCCGTGGAATCGGAGCCCGGCAGGTCAAGCAGGGCAACCAGCGCGACCAGGGCCAGACTCAGC
>NZ_CADCWT010000104.1 GCF_902806485.1 Candidatus Frankia alpina
GGTCGTACTGGTACAGCCAGCCGGTGACCTCGGTGGCGACGGTCGCGATCTCGGTCAGCGTGTCGACGACGTCCCGTGCGTTGTTGAAGACCGCCGTGCGGTTACCGCCGGCGATCCAGAGCCAGGCGTCATGCTGAGTCGCGGGCATCGTGAAACCGTCGACACCCACGATCGGCTCGGTGAAGCTCCGCGGGCCGGGCGGCATGCCGTCGGGCTCGACGCCAGCCCACAGCTCCGGTCGGAAGCCGATCACGAGGTTGACCCCGCCTCCGGTGGACAACGGGCCAGTCAGGGCCGCGACCGCCTTCACCAGCTCATCGGCGGACGCGCCGTCCCGGAGGTCGAACTCCAGGTAGCAGTGCTCCGGCGTGCCGAGCCCGAAAATCCCCGACTGCATCACCCAGCCCAGCCCTTCCTGTCTGGCGACCACCTGGCCGCGTATTCCGACCACCGCGACGCTATACAGCGGTTGCCCGCGGGCAGGCATGCTCCGGCTCCAGCTCCAGTGATCATGGTGTTCCGCGGAACTTGCGCCACGCAGTTGGTGCAGCCCCTCAGAGGCCCCTTCCCGTCCTGCTGTCACGTTCCGTGACGTCTGACGGTGTGGCTGAGGCTGGTCGCGGACCGAGCGGCGGCTCGTGCGTCGGCGGCGGATGCGTGGGAGAGCGCCTACCTGTTCCTTCTGGGGGCGCGGCGAATCCGGGCACGCCGAGAACTCCGGCGGTGACCCGTTGATCGGTCCTGCGCACCGCCGCCCCGAAGTCGGTCAACCGAGCCGAGCCGTCCGTGCCCAGCAGGATGTTCGCCGGGGTGACGTCGCGGTGCACGCTGCCCGCCGCGTGCGCGGCCCGAAGGGCCTCCAGCACAAACGTTCCGATCGCGGCGGTCTCGGCCAGCGTCAGCCGCCCCTCCCGGTCGAGCACGGCCCGTAACGTCTGGGACGGGTAATAGTCCATGACGATCCAGGGATCGTCATCTATATCCCGGACGACATCGAGGGTCGTGACGGCATGCGGGCGTTCCCGCAGCGCGGCGGAGATCTGGCATTCCCGTTCCAACAACCGGGTCTCGATCTCGTCCCGTTCGGTCTTGATCCTTCGTCCTTGGGGAGGTATGCGCGCCGCATGATCCGTACGTGGCGCATTCTCCTATAATGCGGGACGTCGGGCGGCGAATCGGCGAAGGACGCCGGTGTGGGGCGACCGGCGATCCCGGACGGGGAGAAGGACATGCCTGGTGACCTGCGGCGGAACCCGGCGCCCGGCGCTGGGGCCGCGCCCGGCAATCGGGCCGCGCCCGGCGGCGCCGACGGCGGGACGATCCTGATCCTTACGCTCGGCTATCTGATGGTCGCCGCCATGCTCGTCGTCGTCGTGACCGACGTGTCCGCCGTCTACCTGGCCCGCCGTTCGGTCGCCTCGGCCGCGGACGGCGCGGCGCTCGCGGCCGCGCAGCGCATCGACGAGAACGCGATCTACACGGCGACGGACGCCTTCGAGGAGCTCCCGCTGGCGGACATCAACGCGACCGTCGAGCAGTACCAGCAGCAGGCCGACCCGAGCGGCCGCACGACCCTCACCTCCAGCCTCGTCGACGCGACGACGGTGGAGGTGGAGGGGGCACGCGTGGTCAACCTGCCGGTCGTGGGCTACCTCGGGGTCGGGCCGGTCACAGTACGAGCCGGGGCACAGGCACAGTCGGTGGTCCGCCAGCCCGCTGCACCATGACGCCGCCAGGACCGGGGACGCCGAAGCGCGCCGCCGGCCGTTGCGGACCCGGCTCGGCCTCCCAGCTCTCGTGCAGCCAGGGCGTGGTGGCGTCGACGAGATCGTCCAGGCCCTGCCCGGTGCGCAGGTCGGCCAGGTCCGACACGTCGCGCACGAGCCGGGCCAGCCACTGCGCCGGCCGTGCGGCGGACAGGGTGACCGCCTGGCCGGCGTAGGAGGCTGCCTCCTCCCGGTCGGGGATCTCCCGGGCGAGGGCGGCGCGGGCCTGCGCCATCCGTACCGAGACCACCATGCCGGTCTGGCCGGAGCCGGCGATGAGCGTCTCGGCCCGCTCCAGGTGCGGCGTGGCCTCATCCGCGGCACCGACGGTGGTCAGCGCCTCGGCACAGGCCAGCGCGAGGTCCGCCGGGGAGTAGGTCTCCAGGGCGAAGCCGGGGGAGCCGAAGTCGTCGTCGCCGAGGCGTTCCATCGCCTGCCAGGCGCGGGCGACCGCGTCGCGCACCCCGGGGGTGTCGCCGGTGGCCGCGCACGCACTCGTGACGACCTTGCCGGCGATGAGCGCACGGGTGGGGCTGATCCCGGCGATCCGCGCGGCCACCCCGGCGATCTGCAGGGCGACCGCGGGGCTGTGCGGGCGGACCATCCGGGCGCGCAGCGCCAGCGCCCGCGCGGCGAGCGGCCCGTCGCCGGCGGCGCGGGCGAGGGCGGCGGCCCGGTCCGCCCGGGTGGCGGCGTCGGCGTGCTGGCCGCGGTCGTACGACACGGCCGCCGCGGCGGCGTGCAGGCGCATCCAGTCCAGGGTGGCCCGCCCGCGCAGCCGGTGCTCGCCGGGCACCGTCCTGCTGGTGCGTTCGAGGGGGACCAGGGCGGCGGCCGTCGCGCTGAGATCGGTGGTCTCGTAGGCGTCCACCGCGGCGTTCAACGCGGCGGCGCAGGCGTCGTGCAACCCGGAGGCGTCGCCGCCCAGGCTCATTGAACTCACCGCCGCGAGGCCGGTGGCGACCAGCACGGACCGCCGGTTCGAGACTTCGGACACGATGGCACCCTTCGTGCTCGGGTGGGAGTGATCGCTGTGCCGTCTGCCTGCCGGCGGAGCGCGACGGGACGGTGACTCGTCAGGTCTAAGTGCGAGCCCCGGTCGGTCGGATGACAGAGCTGGGTCCTCATGGCGGCCTCCCTCGCTTTCCCTGACAAGCGGCCCGGCACTGACTGTTCAACCCACTCCGGCCGGTATTAATTGTGTGTCCGTGTTCGTTGGTCTCCTGGCCATAGCCAGGTGGCGGCCCGGCGGCGGCTTGGTGGCCGACCGGTGGCCGCCGGGACCACGCTGCCCCGCGGAACCATGTGCCCGTCGAATTCGGCGGCGGAGCGCCGCGATCAAAGATATCGTTTGGCGGTCACAAACGCGCGGGTTCTGTGCGCTCGACGATGTGGGACAGATCTCTCCGTGGATCGGTGTCGGCCGGCATCCCATCGGTGTCCTGCTCGGGTAGGCGGTGTGGCTACCATCCGGATTGTCCGCGGTGCGGGTGTCGGTTGGCCGGGTATTCGCGAGTCCGCATCCCGTGTTTCAGGCTGATGTCGTGATGCCATTGAATGTTTCATCGGTATGGCTTTTCACGACCGCCGCCCGGTGTCGGCGCGACGGGCGTGGGCGGTACCGAATGCCTCCGACCGTCGTATACGGCGGTCGGTTGGTTCGTGGGCGGACGGTCTCGCGGCGCGCCGGCCGGCCCCGGGCCGGGGACCCCCGACCCGACCGCCGTGCTCCGTCGCGGACCAGGTCAAGATCCGTCCTGCCCGTGGTCGCTGGGTGACGCCGGTAAGGTGAACACCATGGCCGTCGACCTGTCCGAGGAGATCAAGCAGCTCGATGCCACGCTGAGCGGCATCGAGTCCGTTCTCGACGTGGAGGGGTTGCGCCGTCGCGCCGAGGAGCTGGAGCGGCAGGCCGCGGACCCCGACCTGTGGTCCGACCAGGACCGGGCACAGGTCGTCACCCGGCGCCTGTCGTCGACCCGCGGCGACATCTCCCGGGTGGAGGGGCTGCGCCGCCGGCTCGACGACATGGCCGCCGCCGCGGATCTCGGCGACGACGACCTGCTCGCCGAGGCCGCGTCCGACCTGCCGGCGCTGAGCGCCGACATCTCGGCCCTCGAGGTGCGCACCCTGTTGTCCGGCGAGTTCGACGAGCGGGACGCGATCGTGCAGCTCTCCGCGGGTGCCGGGGGTGTCGACGCGGCCGACTGGACGGCGATGCTGCTGCGGATGTACCTGCGCTGGGCCGAGCGCCACGGTTACCCCACCGAGGTCTTCGACACCTCCGAGGCGGAGGAGGCGGGCCTGAAGTCCGCCACCTTCCAGGTCAAGGCTGCCTACGCCTACGGGACGCTGCGCAGCGAGCACGGGGTGCACCGGCTCGTGCGCATCTCGCCGTTCGACAACCAGAACCGGCGGCAGACCTCCTTCGCCGGCGTCGAGGTGACCCCGGTCGTCGAGCTGTCCGACCACGTCGACATCGACGACAAGGACCTGCGGATCGACATCTTCCGGTCATCCGGCCCAGGCGGCCAGGGGGTCAACACGACCGACTCGGCGGTCCGTATCACCCACCTGTCCACCGGCATCGTGGTCACCTGCCAGAACGAGCGCAGCCAGCTTCAGAACAAGGCCGCCGCGATGATCGTGCTGCAGGCGAAGCTCCTGGAGCGCCGCCGCGCCGAGGAGGCCGCGGAGAAGCAGCGCATCACGGGGGGGCCTCAGGACGTCTCCTTCGGATCACAGATCCGCAATTACGTCCTGCATCCCTACCAGCTGGTGAAGGATCTGCGCACCGACACCGAGACCTCGAATACCGGCGGCGTTCTCGACGGTGAGATCGACGATTTCATCGATGCCGAGATCCGCTGGCGGCGGGCCGCCGAAAATCGGGCGTGAGGGTATTCGCGCAGTCGGCCGGTGTTGTTCCCCGCTTACCGGTCGTTTCTTCCTGGAGATGATCCATCCGTGTTCCTCTGGTTTACCGGATGGTTTTGAATTCGACCGTACCCGCGATGAACACCCGATGAAATGGCAGTGATCCGGCCGGCCACCTGATCCAGGCCGCGCTGCGAGTGGGTCGGGACCGCGCAGACCACCCTCGGGTGACGTCTCCGGCGGATCTCCCGATGCCATTGGCATGCCCGGTATGCGCGTGTAGAGTCCCGGGTAGTTCGCGGACCGTTCGACGTTTTAGTTTCGGCCTCCCGGGCTGGTTCGCGCACTACTTCACCCGATGGGATGTTCGCCCGTGTCACCTGTTCGTCCACGATTACGCACCGTCGTCGCGGAGGGAGTACGGCCTGTGTCCCTGCAGATGAATGCACACAGGTATATGCACGGAAATGTCCCCCCCGATCCGGGTATGATATGGGTCGGCGTGGGTACGAGGACGAGGTGACCGCCCTGGCGACCGCGCTGCCCGGTGCCACCTCCGGTGTGCTGGACGAGGCGCCCCCGATGCCCCTGCCCGTCCTCATGTACCACAGCGTGGGTGACTCTGTGAGCGCCGACTTTCGGCACTGGGAGGTCCCGCCGGGCGTGTTCGCCGAGCAGCTCGGGGCCCTTGCGGCCGGCGGCTACCACCTCACCGGGCTGACCGACGCGCTCCGCCACCCGCACCGCCGGCAGGTGGCCATCACCTTCGACGACGGCTTCGAGGACTTTCTGACCACGGCGCTGCCGGCCCTGCAGACGGCCGGCGCCAGCGCCACCCTGTACATCCCGACCGCCTGCCCCGGCCGGCGCGCCACCTGGCTGGACGGCTACAGCGAGCGAAATCTTCCGTTGCTGGACTGGCCCGATCTGGCCGATCTCGCGGGGGAGGGAATCGAACTCGGCTCGCACGGTCATCGCCATCTGGAACTGGACGTAGTACCGACGGCCCTCGCCCGCTATGACGTGACCGCCAGCCGGCGCATGATCGAGGAAAAGACCGGGCGTAGTCCGGACAGCTTTTCCTATCCTTTTGGGTACCACTGCGCGTCGGTCCGGCACGTGGTCGCGGCGGCCGGTTTCGACTCAGCCTGCGAGGTCGGTTACCGACTGCACCAGCCGACGCAGTCCCGTTTCGGCATCAGCCGGCTGGTGGTGGACCGGGCGGCCGGGGCCGCTGACATCCTGCGGCTGGTAACCCGGGGGCACCGCGACGCGCTCACGAGCGCCCGGCGCGGGTTGCGGTCCGGCTGGCGGGCATATCGCGCGGCGCGCTGGCGGCTTGGCCGGGAGGGCTGATCGCCGAACCGGTTCGGCGCGGCGCGGGAACATGCTCGTGCGGATGCGGACGGCATTTTCCGATGACGTCAAATGCCGGCGTCCGGTGAACGGCGAAAAACCCCTTCGGGCGCGGTTCGGAATGTCTCCTCCGGCTGAGCACGCCGAGCATCGCCGCGGCGTGGGCCGCCGGCCTGCCTGAGCGCGTCCGCCCGGCTGGCGCGATCCGTCCCGAACGGGCTGGTCAGGCCGCACACTGGAGAAGTCGTCGCGGCCGGGACTCGTGCGGCCGGGTGGCATGGACAGGTTCGGCGGGCGGCTGCGACCGGCAGCTGTGCCGGCGACGGACGGCGGTGGGAGACGGATGCGGACGACGGATGCGCGGGCGGCGATGGATGCCAACGGCGTGGACAGGCCCCCGGGGGGTTGGGTGGCCCTCGTCGGCGGCGGGCCCGGACGCGCGGACCTCATCACCGTGCGTGGCCTGCGCCTGCTGCGGATCGCGGACGTCGTGCTGGTCGACCGCCTCGCCCCCCGCGAACTGCTGGCCGAAACCCGGCCCGGCGCCGAGATCATCGACGCGGGCAAGGCGCCGCACGGCCACAACCTGACCCAGGACGAGATCAACGCGGTGATCGTCGACCGCGGCCTGCGGGGTCTCGGCGTCGTGCGGCTCAAGGGCGGCGACCCGTTCGTCTTCGGCCGCGGCGGCGAGGAGGCACTGGCCTGCGCCGCGGCCGGGTTGTCGTGCGAGATCGTTCCCGGGGTGACGAGCGCGGTCGCCGTCCCGGCGCTCGCCGGCATCCCGGTCACCCACCGTGGCATCACCCAGGACGTGGCCATCGTCAGTGGGCACGTTGACCCCTCCCATCCCGGCTCCACCGTCGACTGGGACGCGCTGGCCGCGGGGCCGGGCACGGTCGTCGTGCTGATGGGTGTCTCGGCGCTGGCGGGGATCAGCAGGGAGCTGGTCAAGCGCGGCCGGCGCCCGGACACGCCGACCGCGGTCATCCACGCCGGTGGCACCGCCGACGAGGTCGTCCTCACCGGCGCGCTGTCGGACATCGCGGACCTGGCTGCCGAGGCCGGCATCGGCTCGCCCGCCGTCATCGTCGTCGGGGATGTGGTGAGCCTGCGCGACCGGATCGCCGGCGCCATGCCGCCCCGCCGCGCCCCGGACGTCGCCTGACCACCACGAATCAGTTGTAGCCGGCGGGTCAGCGCAGGGCGAGGATGCGGTCGTCGCCCTTCCTGGGGGTGCCGCGTCCGTCGGTGTTGTTGGTAAGTAGCCACACCGAGCCGTCCGGGGCGGCCACCGCGGCGCGCAGCCGGCCCAACTCGCCGGTGAACAATGCCCGCGGCCGGCCCCGCACGGCCGCCCCGGCCAGGTCGAGCTCCCACAATCGCTGCCCGCGCAGCGCTGCCACATAGAGGACGTCGCCGCGGATCGCGATCCCGCTCGGGGATGCCTCCGCGGTGCTCCAGGTGACCAGGGGGTTGCGCAACCGGCCGCCGTCGGTGTCGCCGGTGCCCTCGACGCCGGGCCAGCCGTAGTTCCCGCCCGGGACGATCAGGTTGATCTCGTCAAGCCGGTCCTGGCCGAACTCCGACGCCCAGAGTCGGCCGGCGGAGTCCCAGGCCAGGCCCTGGACGTTGCGGTGCCCGAGGCTGTAGACGAGGGAGCCGGGGAACGGGTTGCCGGGCGGGACGCCACCGTCGGGGCGCATTCGCAGGATCTTGCCGTTGAGGCTCGTCCGGTCCTGGGCGCGCGAGCGCACCCCGGCGTCACCGACTCCCGCGTAGAGCAGGCCGTCGGGTCCGAAGCGGATCCGGCCGCCGTTGTGGACCGCGGCATCGGCGAGCCCGGTGAGAATCGGGGTGGGCGGCTCGGCGCGGTCGTCGGCCAGCCGGAAACGCACGATCCGGTTGTCGGTGGCCGAGGTGTAGTAGGCGTAGACGAATCGGTCGGTCGCGAAGCTCGGGGAGACCGCGAGCCCCAGCAGCCCCGACTCGCCGCGGTGGACCACGCCGGGAAGCGTCGTCACTTCGGTCGCCCGCCCCGCGCCGGCCGGCAGCCGGAGGATCCGCCCGCTGTCGCGTTCGCTGATCAGCGCCTCGCCCGACGGTAGGAAGGCGATGTCCCACGGCGCGGCGAGCCCGGTGACCACAGTGCGCACCGCCGGCGAAGCGCCTGCCACGCTCCCCGGACCGGTGGTTCCCGAGCCCCTGGTTCCCGAGCGCGCGCTCGTCGGGCCCGCGGTCGACGGGCTCGCGGTGGAGGGCTTGGAACCGCCGCACGAGACCAGCCCGAACCCGGCCACCGCGAGTGCGGTGCCGAGCAGGATCATCCGGCGGGCCCGAGCCCGGCCGTCGCGGCGCGGGCTGTCCCTCGCAGGGCGCCGGGCGAGCACGAGTGGGGACATCGGAGACGCTCCAGAACTGGCTGGAACCGGGCTTCGGCCGATTTCGTGCCCGGACTTCACCGACTGCCAACGTTCGACGCAGTTCCTGAGTGCCCGGCGTGCGCAATGGCGCGCGTTGGCCGGAAGGTGGGCTCAGGTGGCCTGGCGGACAGCGAGAGCGGCGAGCACCATGACGATCGCGATGATCGCGATGATCAGCTGCGGGGAGATCGCCACAGAGTTTCGGCGGAGGTACTCGCGGGACGCGCGGCACAGAGGGCACCGGCCCTCGATTACCAGCCCCGAGCAGCGTGCACAGACCAGGTCTTCGCTGCCCATGCCGCCTCCTTCCCGCCGCGGCACGCCGACCGCGGATCCGAGGGATCATTGCAGGTCCCTCCGGAGAACCCCGGCCGATCGCCGCGCCGGTCGTCCACCGCCCGGTCGCCGGAACGAGATCCGGACGATCGACTGTCTCTTACGGTACGCCCGCGGGCGCCCCTTCGCCCTGCCGGCGAGCGTCGGATGTCTGCTGCCGCACAGCGCGTGTCGAACGGCCTGGCCCCCCGGGCGCGGCTTGGCGCTCGGTATGGGCCGCCGGGTGCGGCCGGGCGGGATCCGGGTCGGCGCGGCTCGCCTTCGCGCGCCGCGCGGTCGGGCTCCGTCCACGTCCTACCATCTCCGTCACGGAATGTATGTGATCTGATGCTTGATGCGAGGAGGGTGTGGTGATCGTCCTGAGCTCGGTGAGCAAGTGGTACCCCAACGGCGCCCGGCCCGCCCTGATCGACGTCAGCGTCGAGATCGGCGCCGGAGAGTTCGTGTTCCTGGTGGGGCCGTCCGGATCGGGTAAGTCGACGCTGCTACGGCTGTTGCTGCGCGAGGAGCGCGCGACCAGCGGGCAGGTCGTCGTCGCCGGGCGTGACGTCGCGCGGATCGCGGACCGGCGGGTCCCGCAGCTGCGCCGGATCGTCGGCTGCGTGTTCCAGGACTTCCGGCTGCTGCCGAACCGGACGGTGGCGGCCAATGTCGCGTTCGCCCTCGACGTGGTCGGGCGTCCCCGCCATGTCGTGCGCAGCGTCGTCCCCGAGGTGCTGGAGCTGGTCGGGCTGGGGGAGAAGGCGGATCGCTATCCCGACGAGCTGTCCGGCGGCGAGCAGCAGCGGGTCGCGATCGCCCGGGCGTTCGTCGGCCGGCCGCGGGTGCTGCTGGCCGACGAGCCGACCGGGAACCTCGACCCGGCCACCAGCATTGAGATCATGAGTTTGCTCGACGCGGTCCACCGGGCCGGCACGACCGTCATCATGGCGACCCACAACGCCTCCCTGGTCGACGCGATGCGGCGCCGGGTACTCGAGCTGGGCGACGGCGCGCTGATCCGGGACGAGGCCGACGGCCGCTACGACCAGACCGTGCCGCAGCCCTTGTCGCCGTCCGCCACCCTGCCGCCGGTCGTGCCCCCGCCGCTGGTCATGCTCCCTCCGGCGGTGCCTGCGCCGAGGGGGGTTCCTGCCCCGACGGCGCTTCCTGCCCGGCCGGCCGGGCAGGCGCCGGACGCGGAGCGCAGCCCGTGGGCGACACCGACGCGCAGTGGCCCGGTCGGCTGATGCGACCGGGCCCGCTGGCCTCGTTGCTGTGGACCGGGTTGCGCCGCAACCTGGCGATGACCGGAGCGGTGATCGTCACTGTGACGATCTGCCTGGCGATGCTCGGCGCGGGCCTGCTGCTGCGGGCCCAGGTGCACACCATCGACGGCTTCCTGCTCGACCAGATCGAGGTCGTCGTCGACCTCTCCGACGGCATCACCCCCGCCGAGCGCTCCGCGCTGGAGGCCGAGATGCGCCGCGACCCGCTGATCGCCGGTGTCCGCTACGAGACCAAGAAGCAGGTGTACGAGCGGTTCCGCCGGGACTTCCGGGGCTCGCCCGACGTCGTCGCCGGGGTCGGGCCCGAGGACCTGCCCGCGGCCCTGCGGTTGACCCTCGCCGACCCGCGGGCATCGCGCGACATCGCCGTCACCTACACGGGGCTCGACGGGGTGGAGGCGGTGCGTGACCAGCGGGCCCTGCTCGATCCGCTGTACCGCTTCCTCGACGCCTTCACTGTCGGCGCCTTCACCCTGGCCGCCGTGCAGGCGCTGGCCTCCTTCGCGCTGATCTACACGATGATCCGGATCTCGGCGCACGCCCGCCGCCGAGAGACGGCGATCATGAAGCTGGTCGGGGCGTCGAACGCGACGATCCGGGCGCCGTTCGTGCTGGAGAGCGCGGTGGCGGGGCTGGCCGGCGGCCTGCTCGTCGCCGGGGTGCTGGTCGCCGCGAAGGTCTTCCTGGTGGACGGTAAGTTCGCCCGCCAGACGATGTTTCCGCTGTTCGGCTGGGCCGCGGTCTGGGAGTCGGCGGTCGTGGTCCTCGCCGCCGGCGTGCTGGCCGCCGCGGTGATGGCGTCGATCGCGCTGCGCCGGCACCTGCGCGTCTGAGCGGCCAGCATGATCGATACAGCCACCGCATGATCGATACAATCGTGGACGGCTGTGGCGCCCAACAACCGGTTGGGCGGGGGCGTCGGCAGGACGTAGGTTCGGGGACGTTCCGCGAATGCGCGGCAAGTGGGAAGAGGGTCGCAGACGGTGCCGAGGGAGACGGGGCGCAAGTCGATCGCGCAGAACAAGCGCGCCCGGCATGACTACGACATCCTCGACACGTACGAGGCCGGGCTCGTGCTGCGCGGCACCGAGGTCAAGGCGCTGCGCGCCGGGCGGGCCTCCCTGGTCGACGGGTTCGCCCAGATCAGCGACGGCGAGATCTGGCTGCACAACGTGCACATCCCCGAGTACACCGAGGGCACCTGGACCAACCACGCCCCGCGGCGCAAGCGCAAGATGCTGCTGCACCGTGCCGAGATCGAGAAGTTGATCGGCCAGACCCAAGAGGGCGGCCTCACCCTCGTGCCGCTCAGCCTGTACTGGAAGGATGGCCGCGCCAAGATCGAAGTTGCGCTGGCTCGTGGCCGCAAGTCCTATGACAAGCGGCATGCTCTCGCCGAGCGGGATGCCGCCCGGGAGATCAGCCGGGAGATGGGCCGCCGCGTCAAGGGCCGCTACCGCTGACCGGCCCCGATTCCGAGCGCCTGGCCCAGCTCGACGCCCTGCTGACCGCCGACGGCGGTGCGGTGCTCGCCGCCGCGGCCGCGGTGTACACCGGCGGGGCCGGCGGCGGGATCGCGGCGCGGGAGCTCGCCGTCGGCACGCGGCTGCGGGCCGTCGGTGTGCCCGTCGGGCTGGTCGCCGCGGCGTTCACCCAGGCGGAGCTGCGGCATCGGGCGGCAGCCAAGTTCGCCTGCGCCGAGGAGATGTTCTTCACCCGCGCCGGGCTGGAGCAGGCGTCCTCCCAGGCGGCGGCCGAGCACCGGGCGGCGCGGTTTGCCGGGCGGCACCGGCTGGCCGACCTGTGCACCGGAATCGGTGGGGATGCCCTCGCCCTGGCGCCCGGCCGGGAGATCCTGCTCGTCGACCGGGACCCGGTGCACCTGCGGATGGCCGCGCTCAACGTCGCCGTCCACGGTGCGCACCGGGTCGACACGCTGCTCGCCGACGTCCGCGACGCCGACCTGACCGATTATGACGGGGTCTTCGTCGACCCGGCCCGGCGCACCGGGGACCGCCGGCTGGCCTCGCGGGCCAGCGAGCCGCCGCTGCCCTGGTGCTTCGCCCTCGCCGACCGGGTCGCGGCCGTGGCGGTGAAGGCGGCTCCGGGCCTCGCGACCGACCAGGTCCCGCCCGGCTGGGAGATCGAGTTCGTCGCCGACGGCCGCGACCTCAAGGAGGCCGTGCTGTTCTCCCCGGCCCTGGCTACGACCGAACGCCGCGCGACCGTGCTTCATCCCGCGCCGCTGTCCTCGTCCGTGCCGCTGTCCTCGTCCGCGTTGCCCGGGGGGAGGCCGGTCAGCCTGGTAGGCATCCCGGACCCGGCGGAGTGCGGCGGCAAGGTCGCCGCCCCTGGGCAGTTCCTCTACGACCCGAGCCCGGCCGTCACCCGGGCCGGCCTGGTAGGTGAGCTCGCGCGCCGGCTCGGTGCCTGGCAGATCGACCCGATGATCGCCTTCCTCAGCTCGGACGAGCCCGTCGCCAGCCCGTTCGCCCGGCTGCTGCGGATTTCCGCGAGCCTGCCCTTCGACGTCCGCCGGCTCGTCGGCGAGCTACGCGGGCGCAGGATCGGGTCGTTGGAGATCCGTCGTCGTGGGCTCGCGGGCGACGTCGAGGAGCTGCGCCGCCGCCTGCTGCCCCGCCGCCGGGATCTGGTCGCCGGCGGTCCGGCCATCACCCTGGTGATGACCAGGCTGCGCGACGAGCCCTGGGCCTTCCTCTGCACTCCGGTCGCTGACAACCGGGTCGCTGGACTGGTTTCTGACGCCCGCCCTCTACCGTGCCCCTCTGTCAATGGATGAACCCAAATCCGCTGTCGCATCTTTTCGCAATCGATCAAATACAGAATCGTGCCGAGGCTTGAGCACGGTTTTCCGGTCCGAAACCGTTCTTAGCCCTCGGCACGATTTGACCGCAATCTGGCAAGGAAGACGGATGTCAGGCCGGTGAGTCGACCCGTGGCGGCGGCGGTGAGGCAGCCGGTGGCGATCGCCGCCGCCAGGGCGAGCGGCACGATCCGGTCGACGTGCAGCAGGAGTGCGCCGCCGATGAGCGCGCCGGTGAACATGGCGACTGGCGCGGCGAGCCGGCGCGGCACGTGAAAGCCGGGGGCGCCGGCCAGCCGGGAGTCCACGACCAAGCCGGTGAGGGTGGTGGTCAGCACGTTGGTCGGGACCTCCGGGACCTCCGGGACCGCCACCCGCCGCGCCGTCGCGTGTTGTAGCCCCATCGCGGCGGCCAACGGTACGATGATCGCGTACGGCCGATCCGCCCTACTCTCGCCGGTGAGGGATGCGGCGATCAGTGCCGCGATGATCAACCCGGTCTGGATGGCCAGGGCGACCGTCAGCCACCGAGCCCGGCGTCCGCGGCGCAGCGCCGGAGCCCTGCCGATGCGCCCGGCGAGGACCGCGCCGATCAGGAAGCCGGCCAACGCGAGCGCGGACAGGTCCGCGGACAGCCCCTGCGCTCCCGCCAGCGCGAACGCGAGGAGCACGACGTTGCCGGTCATGTTCGCCACGAACACCCGGCCGAGCCCGAGGAAGCTGGTCGCGTCGACCAGCCCCGTCAGGCCCGCCAACGCCACCAGCAACACCACCTGCCGCCGATCCCGCACGGTCGTCGTCGACGGTGTGGTGTGCGTCGGGGGCATGGGGCCGGTCGACGGCGGGGGAGGCGTCGGCGGCGTCATCGACACAGTGTCATCGACACTAGCCCGGTCATCGGCCTTAGCCCGGTCACCGGCCCCAGGCCGCCCGCCTCGCCTCCCTCACCCGCTGATCGACCGTCTGCGGCGAAGGGCGGGGCCAGGGAACGCGGTGGTGGCGACGGGTGCCGTTACAGGCGCAGGGGGCGGATCGGGGCGGCGATCAGGTGGGGCTCCGACTGCCAGTCGACGCCCGGTACGTCGACGTAGAGCTCGATCTCGTTACCGTCGGGATCGAGGATGTAGAGGCTGTGCGTGATCGTGTGGTCGGATGCCCCGACGATGTCGACGCCGGCCTGCCGGATCGTGGCCAGAACCGCGCGCAGCTCGTCATCGGTGTCGCCGACCTTCAGCCCGAAGTGGTAGAGCCCGATGCGGCGCCCGGCCGGCAGGGCCGCCGCGTCCTCGCCGACCTCGATCAGCAGCAGTTCGTGATGCGTGCGGCCGGAGGAGAAGGCCGCCGCGGGGAAGCGCAGCGCGTTGCCGGCGGAGTCCGCCGGGGCCGGGAGCACCTGCCGCCAGCCGAGGACATCCCGGTAGAACGCGGCCGATCGTTCGATGTTGCGGACGTAGAGGACGAGATGTCCCAGTTCCTTGATTTCCACAGTGCTCTCCCCGGGCGGACGGGATGCCGTTGCCCGTACAACTACCACGGGGGTCCGACATGCCCGCTGCCGCACATCAGATTCTGCCTCCGTCCGGCCGCCGGCGCTGTCGCTCGCCGTCGACCCGGCCGGCGTCCCGCCGGGGGGGGGGTGGACACGCTCGTCCACCGGCGTCCTGCGGTAGCATGGAGTGTCAGGCAAGGCAACTGTACCTGGGGGTGATCGGTTTCGACTTCGGACGTCGAGGCAGGGGAAGCGGGCCGAGGATGAACGGTTATCTCGTTAACGATCCGTTCAAAAAAACAGCTGCCAACAAGACGCAGCCTGTTTCCGCTTACGCCCTCGCGGCTTAAGTAAGGGAACCGTCAGCCTGGGAATGCCTCCGGCCTAGGATCTGGCGTCGCGAGGAGGATCACCGGCTGACCCGGTCGCGGGGCCAGCCGGAAAATCAAACAGCGACTGAGCCTACGTCGGCTTGCCTGTGGGTCCGACGGGGCTGAGAAACAAGTAGCAGGCTCCGCCCGGAGAAGCCCTGTGTCGGTGCCGGAGGACGCGGGTTCGATTCCCGCCACCTCCACCACGATGAGTAACGATGCCCTGAGCTGGGCAAATAGTTAAAATCTATAAGATTTGATTATTGATCGAATAGAGATGTCCAGCTCGGGGCGCTGATCGTTTGGTTCGATTCCCAGGCGCATCGACAAGTCTCGACTACGTGGCGTAGCGACAGGGGGTTGATCGGTCAAGGGACGTCGACTGCCAGCGCGCACTCCTAAGGTGCTCCGCTGGGATCTGGCGTCGTTCGCTGGCGGACTGATCGATCAGCTGGGATCATGGTGTGTCGTGCGGAGAAGCCGGAACTCGCGCGGTCATGAACCAGAAGGTCCCGAGATGACGGTGCGCGAGTTTGTATCGGGGCTTGCCTTCATCGCGCGGGATGTGTGGCGGCCTACGCTCAGGTCGGATCTCTATCTGGACTGCGATGTCTGCGGCGGTGCCACGCCGCACTCCAGCTATCGGCAGATCATTTCTGCGACGAAGGAGAATCCGACGCTCGTCGCCGCGCCGCCGGAGCCTGTCTGTGCGGTGTGCCGCAACGCGCATCCTCGCGTCCTCGGCGATGAACCACCCTGCGACACGGCCATCGTGTGTACCGGCCAGCGGCGGCGCCGCTGGCGCTCGGGCAGATCCGGGCGCCCACACCCAATACCGGGAACTTAGGTTCTGATTGTGTAGGTTCGGTGGGTGCCGA
>NZ_CADCWT010000105.1 GCF_902806485.1 Candidatus Frankia alpina
GCACGGAAAGTGACCTTCGCGCGGCCCTGGGTACCGTGGCTCCTTCGGAGATCCTTCCCTGCGCCCGGTACCGTCTTGGGCGGGCACCGGCGCAGGACGAAGGAATGGGGACGAAACGTGCGGGTCGCGGTCTTCTCGTCGAAGGACTATGATCGCCGGTTCCTGAGCAGCGCCCGGACCGGTGACCTCGAGCTGAATTTTCTCGAACACCGGTTGACCGAACAGACCGCGGGTCTGGCGCAGGGACATGCTGCGGTCTGCGTGTTCGTCGAGGACGAGGTGTCGGCCGGCGTGCTGACCAGGCTCGCCGCGGACGGCATCCGGCTGGTGGTGCTGCGCTCGGCTGGACATGACAATGTCCACCTCGCCTGTGCTCGTTCGCTCGGCATCGTGGTGGCCCACGTGCCGGCCTACAGCCCGTACGCAGTCGCCGAGCATGCAGTCGCCCTGATCCTGGCGCTGAACCGCCACGTGTGCCGGGCCTACAACCGGGTGCGTGAGTACAACTTCGCTCTCACCGGCCTGCTCGGTTTCGACCTCCACGGACGCACCGTCGGCGTGGTTGGCACCGGGGCGATCGGCACCGTCTTCGCGCGGATCATGACGGGATTCGGATGCCGCATGACGGGATTCGGATGCCGAGTGATCGCGCACGACGTCAGGCCCAACCCGGAATGCGAACGGCTCGGGGTCAGCTATGTCAAGCTGGACCAGATTTTCGCCGATTCCGACATCATATCGCTGCACTGCCCGTTGACTCCCGCCACGCACCACCTCGTCGATGCCGATGCGCTGGCCCGGATGAAGCGCGGTGTGATGCTGGTAAACACCAGCCGCGGCGGCCTGCTGAACACCGCCGCCGTCATCTCTGCTCTCAAGAAGGGGCTGATCGGCTATCTCGGGATCGATGTCTACGAGGAGGAGAACGCCATCTTCTTCGAGGACCGGTCGGAACGGGGAGCGTTCGACGACGACCTGTTCGCGCGGCTACTGACGTTCCCGAATGTTCTGGTGACCGGGCACCAGGGTTTCTTCACCACCGATGCGCTGACGCGGATCGGCGAGGTCACGATCGCCAATCTCCTGGGTTTCGAACGAGGCGACGGACCACAGTTCCCAGTCGCGACCAGCGACTGACGCCGACGTCGCCGGCAGGCCGTAGGCCGGCCCGGTGCCGCTCCCGGCGACCGTCACGGGGGCGGGCGGGTAGGATTTCCCTGTGTCGACGGCACGTGTCACCGCCGAGGCGGCGAGCTCCCGGATGATGCTGATGTACATGCCATCCGGCCTTTTCCGCGCCTCCTGACAGACCACCGATGAGGCCCCGACGGAGCCTCATCAGCGAGGTTGCGCACCGGGGCGGGAGGATCCGAAACCGATGGGTCGCTACTTCGTGACGACGGCCATCCCGTACGTCAACGGCAAGCCGCACGTGGGGCACGCGCTGGAGCTGGTCGAGACCGACGCGTTCGCCCGGCATCTGCGGGCACGCGGTGACGAGGTCCGGTGCCAGACCGGCACCGACGACAACGCGCTGAAGAACGTCCAGGGCGCCGAGGCCGAGGGAATCACGCCCGCGGAATACGTCGAGCGGGTGGCCACCCGGTTCAGCTCCCTGCGCGAGCCGCTGGACCTCTCCTTCGACGACTTCATCAAGACCAGCTCCGACCCGCGGCACCGGCCGGGCGTGGAGAAGCTCTGGGCGGCCTGCGCCGAGCGCGGGGACTTCTACCGCAAGAGCTACGCCGGCCTGTACTGCGTCGGCTGCGAGCTGTTCTACTCCCCCGACGAGCTGGTCGACGGCCGTTGCCCGGAGCACGGGACCGTGCCGGACCTCGTCGAGGAGAGCAACTGGTTCTTCCGGCTGAGCCGCTATTCCGACCAGCTCCACGAGCTCATCTCCAGCGACCGCCTGCGCATCGAGCCGGCCACCCGCAAGCGCGAGGTGCTGTCGTTCATCGAGGCCGGACTGGAGGACTTCAGCGCATCCCGGAGCATGAGCCGGGCGCGCGGCTGGGGCATCCCGGTGCCCGGCGATCCCGACCAGGTCATCTACGTCTGGTTCGACGCCCTCGGCAACTACATCACCGCCCCCGGGTACGGTACCGACGACGCCAGCTTCCAGTACTGGTGGAATGACAGCGACGCCCGCGTCCACGTCATCGGCAAGGGCATCATCCGCTTCCACGCCGTCTACTGGCCGGCGATGCTGCTCTCCGCCGGCGTGCGGCTGCCCGACACCATCTTCGTGCACGAATACCTCACCGCGGACGGCCAGAAGATCTCCAAATCGGCCGGGAACGCGGAGGACCCGGCGGACATCGTCGCCGCCTACAACACCGATGCGCTGCGGTGGTGGATGCTGCGCGACGTCGCCCGCAGCGGCGACACCGACTACACCACCGAACGGCTGCTCACCCGGGCGAACGAGGACCTCGCCAACAACATCGGCAACCTGGTCAACCGGACCGTGTCGATGGTCAAGCGCTATCGGGACGGGGTGATCCCGCCCGTCGCGGCGGACAACCCGGGGGCCGCGGCGCTGCGGGCGGCCCGGGAGCAGGCCCCGGCGACGATCGACGCGGCGTTCACCGCGTTCGACTTCCGCCGCGCCGCCGAGGCCGTCACGGCGATCGGCAACGAGGGCAACCGCTACGTGGAGGCCGCGCGCCCCTGGGATCTCGCCAAGGCCGAGCGCAAGGAGGGTGCGGCCCCGGCCGCCCTCGACACCGTGCTCGCCGAGCTGGTCGCCACCTGCCGGGAGATCGCGGCGCATCTCACCCCGTTTCTGCCCGACGCGGCGCCGCGCATCGCCGCCCAGTGCGGCGACGGCGGCCCCCGCGTCGCCGACCCCGCCCCGGTGTTCCCCCGCCTGGAGCCGCCGGCCTAAGATCGCGCCCCGACCGCGGGGGCCGGCCGCGTTGACGGCAACGTCACGTGGTCGGCCGGCGGCAGCGGGGTGAACCGGCGCAGCCGCAGGCTGTTCGTCACGACGAACACCGAGCTGAACGCCATCGCCGCGCCGGCGATCATCGGATTGAGCAGGCCGGCCGCGGCCAGCGGCAGCGCCGCCAGGTTGTAGGCGAACGCCCAGAACAGGTTCCCTCGGATCGTGCGCAGGGTGGCCCGGGACAACCGGATCGCGTCGGCCACCAGCCGCGGGTCGGCGTTGACCAGGGTCAGGTCGGACGCCTCAATCGCCGCGTCGGTCCCCCCGCCCATCGCCAACCCCAGGTCGGCCTGCGCCAGCGCGGCGGCGTCGTTGACCCCGTCGCCCACCATCGCCACGACCCGCCCCTCGGCCTGCAACCGGCGGACCGTCGCCACCTTCTCCTCGGGCAGGACCTCGGCGATGACGTCCGCGGGCGCGATCCCGACCTCGGCAGCGACCGCGCGGGCCACGGGTCCCGCGTCGCCGGTCAGCAGGACCGGATGCAGGCCGAGTCGACGCAGGGCCGCGACGGCCTCGGCGGCGGTGGACTTGACCGTGTCGGCGACGCTGACCAGTCCGCGCGCGGCGCCGTCCCAGCCGACGACGACCGCGGTGCGCCCGGCGTCGTGCTCCCGGACCAGGGCTCCCGCGAGCTCGGCCGGCAGCTCGGCGAAAAGGCGGGGCCGGCCGACGACCACCGTGTGGCCTTCGACGGTGCCGCGCACGCCGAGCCCGGCGTCGCTGGCGAAGTCCGTCACCGGGGGCAACGACCCGACGGCCGCGGCCCGGGCGGCGTCCGCGATTGCGCGGGCGATGGGATGCTCGCTGGCGTCCTCGGCCGCCCCGGCGAGGCGGAGCACGTCGGCGGCGCTCTCCCCCGACGCCGGGTGGACGGCGGCGGTCCGCATCCGGCCGGTGGTCATCGTGCCGGTCTTGTCGAGCAGCACGGTCTGCACCCGCCGCGTCGATTCGAGGACCTCCGGGCCGCGGATGAGGATGCCCAACTGCGCGCCGCGTCCCGTGCCGACGAGCAGGGCCGTCGGGGTGGCCAGGCCCAGCGCGCACGGGCAGGCGATGATCAGGACGGCGACCGCGGCGGTGAACGCGTCCGTCGCCGGCTGCCCGGCGACGAGCCAGGCGCCCAAGGTGACCGACGCGGCAATGATCACAACGGGAACGAAGATCGCCGAGATCCGGTCGGCCAACCGCTGGACCCGCGCCTTGCCGCTCTGGGCCTGCTCGACGAGCCGGGCGATGCGGGCAAGCTGTGTGTCAGCCCCGACCCGGGTGGCCTGCACGATGAGCCGACCGCCCGCGTTCACGGTCGCGCCGACCACCGGATCCCCCGGCCCGACTTCCACCGGCACCGACTCGCCGGTGACCATGCTCGCGTCGACCGCGGACACCCCGTCGAGCACGACCCCGTCGGTCGCGATCTTCTCGCCGGGGCGGACGACGAACTCGTCGCCGATGCGCAACTCGTCGACCGGGATCCGCACCTCGACCGTCAAGCCCGCGGGGACCGTCAAGCCCGCGGACCCGATCCTCGGGCGACGCACCGTCACGTCCCTCGCCCCGAGGTGCAGCAGGGCCCTCAAAGCCGCGCCGGAGCGGCGTCGCGCCCGCAGCTCGAGGAACCGCCCGGCGAGCAGGAACACCGTGACCCCGGCGGCCACCTCCAGGTAGATCCCGGTGGCGGCGCCGTCGGACATGCCGCCCGTCAGCGAGAAGGAGTGCCGCATTCCCGGATCGCCCGCCCCGCCGAAGATCAGCGCGTAGAGCGACCAGCCGAAGGCCGCGAGCGTGCCGAGGGAGACCAGGGTGTCCATGGTGACCGCGCCGTGCCGGGCGCCCCGGGCCGCCGCGGCGTGGAAGGGCCGGCCGCCCCACAGGACGACCGGTGTTGCCAGCGCCAGGCTGACCCACTGCCAGTAGTCGAACTGCCAGGCGGGCACCATCGCGAGCACAAGCACCGGCAGCGCCAGCAACGCCGAGATGATCAGGCGCCGGCGCATCGCCCGCAGGTCCGCGCCCGGCAGCACCGCCTCGTCGCCGTCGAGGCCCACCGCACCGCCCTCGGCGCCCGCCGTACCGCTTGACCCGGCGGTGGCCGTACCGCCCGCCGTGGCGGACGACTGCGCCGTGGCGGCGGGCAGGCTCGCCGTGTAGCCGGCGGCCTGCACGGCCCCGATCAGCTCGTCGACCGTCACGGGGCCGGCCGCGCCGGCCGGCGCCGGCCGGGCAAGGGTGACGGTCGCCTTCTCCGTGGCGTAGTTCACCGACGCGCTGACGCCCTCGATCCGGTTGAGCTTGCGCTCCACCCGCGCGGCGCAGGACGAGCAGGTCATGCCGCCGATCGCGAGCTCGAGTCGGACCGGCTCCCCGGCCTCGATCCCGACGTTCGTCACGTGAAGTTCCTCCCCTGGCCCCGCCGCGCGGTACCGCGCGGGTGTCAGACCCGGCCGACCAGCTCGTATCCGGCCTCCGCGACGGCCTCGCGGACGGCGCCGTCCGCCAGCGCGCCCTCGCTCACCACCGTGACCCGGCCGTCCGCAAGATCCACCGTGACGCTGGCCACCTCGGGCAGCCGCTCCAGCTCCTCGGTCACCGAGCGGGCGCAGTGCTCGCAGGTCATCCCGGTCACGGTGTAGGCGATCGCGGTCATCGCGGTCCTCATCTCTTCAGCCACTGTCCACAGCCCGGACTCGTCCGTCCGGCAGCCCGCAAGTACCCCTCCCCCGTATAGTGCACGATAACCCCCTGGGGGTATCCGCGACACGGCGACGGATGTCACGGGAACAGACCTGGACGCGGCCGGTCAACCCCTGGTCGCAGGGCCACGCCCCCTGCCGCACCTCCCGAGCGTCCCTGCCTGTGGGCCGCAGCGTGGCCCCTGCCCCGGCCCGAGCCGCCCGGTGACGCCCCTGACCAGCCGACGAGCGTCGGCCGCCCGGAGCGAGGCGATCCTCGGACGGGGGATGACCGCCCGGTGGCCGGGGAGGATGCAAGGGGGGCGCGGTCCGGCGAACCGCGGCTCGCGTCGGCCACCCGCGTTCGGCCAGGCGACGCGGCCGCCCGGCGCCACCATCGACGCACGCCGAACAAGCCTCACATCGACGCGCCGGCCCTCATGACCCGGCACCATTCGGCCGCGCGCCCTCACCAGCTCGATCTTCAAGCGCCCTGCCTGTCCGGAGCCCTCGGCGGGCGATTTATCTCTCCGGACAGGCGTGAGAGCTGGAACGAGTCCAGAACCAGTGCGGGGCCAACTGCGGTGCGTTTTGCACGGTCTGAGCCCGCAGACCGTGCAAAACGCACCGCAACTCTTCCCGCGCACCGCGACTCGTCCAAGGCGGGGGCGGGAGGGTCGGTCAGCGGGTGGCGGCCAAGCCGCGGGCGACCTCGACGGCCCAGTAGGTGAGGATGATGTCGGCACCGGCGCGGGAGATCGCGGTGAGCGTCTCGGCGATGGCCCGATCCCGGTCGATCCACCCTGCGGCGGCGGCGGCCTCGACCATCGCGTACTCGCCGGACACCTGGTAGGCGGCTACGGGCACATCCACGGTGTCCGCGATCGCGCGCAGCACGTCCAGGTAGGCCAGCGCCGGCTTGACCATCACCGCGTCGGCACCCTCGGCCAGATCCAGCGCCACCTCGCGCAGCGCCTCGACCACCGAGCGCGCCGGATCCTGCTGGTAGCCGGTGCGGTCGCCGAACTGCGGGGCGCACTCGGCCGCCTCACGGAACGGGCCGTAGAACGCCGAGGCGTACTTCGCCGAGTAGGCCAGGATCGGCAGGTCGGTGAAGCCGTCGGCGTCCAGCGCCGCCCGGATCGCGCCGACCTGACCGTCCATCATCCCGCTCGGCGCGACGACCTCGGCGCCGGCTCGAGCCTGCGCCACGGCGATCGAGGCATAGCGCGCCAGGGTGGCGTCGTTGTCGACCTCGCCGGCGTCGGTCAGCAGGCCGCAGTGCCCGTGGTCGGTGTACTCGTCCAGGCACAGATCGGTCATCAGCACGATGTCCCCGCCGACCTCGGCGACCAGGTCGGCCAGCGCGAGCTGGACGATCCCGGCGGGGTCGTCGGCGGCCGAGCCGCGCGCGTCCTTCGCAGCCGGTACGCCGAACAGGATCAGCCCGCCGACCCCCGCCTCGACCGCCTCGACGGCGGCCTTGAGAAGCGACGAGCGGGTGTGCTGGACGACACCGGGCATCGACGTCAGGGCGGCGGGCTCGTCCACGCCCTCCTTGACGAACATCGGCAGGATCAGATCCGCGGGGTGCAGCCGCACGTTCGACACCAGCCGACGCAGCGCGGGCGAGCGGCGCAGCCGGCGAGGGCGCACCGCCGGAAACCCGGCCGGCAGCCGGCCACCCGGACCCGCGCCGTGCGCGCCCCGGTTCCCGCTGCCCGCAGCCGACGCTCCTGGTATCCCGTTCAACAGCCTCGTACCTCCCGACGGCGGCCGGCCCGACAAGTCCGCTTAGCGCCGCGAGCCGCGGCGTGGCTTGGGCAGGCGGGCCGCGAGCGGACCGATCTTGCCCAGCTCCTCGCGATGCTCGGCGGCGAACTCGGCGAGCGCCCCGACCAGGGCCGGGATGGACGCCTCCGGCGCCTGCAGGTCGACGCGCAGCCCGAGCTCCTGGGCGGTCGCGGCGGTGGCGGGGCCGATGACGGCGATCACCGTGGTCTCGTGCGGCTTGCCGGCGATGCCGACGAGGTTGCGCACGGTGGACGAGGAGGTGAACACGACGGCGTCGACCCTGCCTCCCTTGAGCGCCTCGCGGATGGGGGCGGGCGGCGGGGCGGCGCGGACCGTGCGGTAGGCGGTCACGTCGTCGACCTGCCAGCCGCGGTCCTTCAGGCCGGCGACCAGCGTCTCGGTGGCGATGTCGGCCCGCGGCAGCAGTACCCGGTCGAGCAGGTCAAGCGACTCGTCGTACTCCGGCCAGTTCTCCAGCAGACCCTCGCTGGACTGCTGACCGGAGGGGATCAGGTCGGGACGGATCCCGAAGGCGCGCAGGGCCTCAGCGGTGGCCTCGCCGATCGCCGCCACCTTGACTCCGGCGAAGGCCCGGGCGTCCAGACTGCGCTCCTCAACCTTCTCCTGCACCGCGCGCACGGCGTTGACGGAGGTGAAGACGACCCACTGGTAGCGCCCGGTGACCAGGCCCCCGATCGCACGCTCCATCGGGGCGGCGGTCCGCGGCGGCTCGACGGCGATCGTCGGCACCTCCAGCGGGCTCGCGCCGTGCGAGCGCAGCAGGTCGGACAGGATCGCCGCCTGCTCCTTGGTTCTCGGCACCAGTACCGTCCAGCCGAACAGCGCGCGAGTCTCCCACCAGGACAGCTTCGCCCGGGTGGCGACTACGGCGCCGACGGAGAGCACGACCTGGGTGATGGGCCTGGGGGCGGCGGTCAGCAGCGGCGCGACGTCGGCCTCGACCCTGTCGAGGGTCGAGGTGATGGTGCGCTGGTCGGTGGTGGTGCCGTCCACGGTCACTGCGATCGGGGTGTCGCCGGGGCGGCCGTGCTCCACCAGGGTCGCCGCGACCTTGCCGACTTCGGTCGGGGTCGCGGTGACCACGAGCGTGCCGGGCGTCTGGGCGAGCGCCGCCCAGTCGACATCATCGGGCGAAGAAACCGGCGCGCCGAACCCACCGAAGCCACCGGGGCTGCCCAGGCCCAGCGGGGACCCGAAGCCGGTGCCCAGGCCGCCGCCGAGGCTGCCCCCCAGCCCGGTCATCGGACGTGTGCCGAGCCGGCCGGCGCCAAACTGCGGGCCGGTCAACGGCCCGACGGGCTCGCCCGCGCCGAACGGCGACGGCGCCGGGAGCGTTCCCGACGAGGAGAAGATACCGGACGTGCTGGCGAAGGTGATCGGCGAGCCGGGCGCGACGCCGGCGTAGGTGGCCACCGCGGCACCGGTGAGGATCCCGGGCACCACCCGGTAGGGGATCTTGGCCTTCGCCAGTGCCTGGGCGTCGGCGGCGCCGATGCGGGTCAGCCACGGATCCGACGCATAGAGCCGGACGACCTTGTCTCCGGCGCGGGCCCGGCTGACCACCGCGGCGGTCGCCGCCTCGGCATCGCGGACCGGCTTGGATGCCTCCAGGTCCCCGATGCGCAGCACCTCGGCGGTGAGGTTCTCCACGACCGCGGGCGCGACGTCGGGGTCGGCGACGACAAGGTCGGCCGACGAGAGGGTCTCGACCGCGAGGACGGTCAGCAGGCCCGGGTCACGGGGGCCGGCACCCACGAGTGCGACCGGGGAGACAGGCTTTTTCGTGCGTCGGGTGGCCATGCTCAGCGAATTCCCATCAGCGAGTGTGCTCCGGCGGACAGCAAGTCGTCCGCGAGGCGCTGCCCGAGCGCCTCCGGGTCGACGGCGGACCCGGTCACGTCACGCCGGAGGACGGTGGTGCCATCCGGCGCGGCGACGACCGCCCGCAGGCGCAGTCGACCCGCGGGGGACGCATCGCCGGCCGGTGCCATGGTGCCGACGGCCGCCACCGGCGCAGGCGCTGCCACTGCCAAAGCGCCGACAGGCGCGGTGCATCCGGCCTCGATCCCAGCGAGAAACGCGCGTTCCGCTCTGACCGCGACGGACGACGATGCGTCATCGAGCACAAACCGTAGCAGCTCGGCAAGGCCGCCATCGACGGGCTGACCATGATCTGACCGCGTTTGGTCACCGATCTGTCCCACATGCGGACCCCGGCCCCGCCCGGCGCACTCGACCGCCAGCGCCCCTTGGCCGGGCGCCGGCAGCATGACCTCGGGTTCGAGGATCTCCGTGACGGCGTCCAGCCGGTCCAGGCGCGCCAGACCCGCATACGCCAGAACGACGGCGTCGACCTCGCCGTCGATGGCCTTCTTCAACCGGGTGTCGACGTTGCCGCGGATCGCGACCACGTCGAATCCGAGCCCGAGCGCCCGCAGCTGGGCCGCGCGGCGCGAGGAGCCGGTCGCGACCCGGGCGCCCGGCCCAAGCGCGGCAAGCCGCCGCCCGCTGGGCGAGACGAGCACATCCCGAGTGTCCTCCCGGGTCGGGACGGCTGCCAGCACGAGGCCGGGCGGGGTGGCCGTCGGCAGGTCCTTCAGCGAGTGCACGGCCAGGTCGATCTCGCCGGCCAGCAGGGCGTCACGCAACGCGCTGACGAACACGCCGGTACCGCCGATCTGACTAATCTCCGCGGGTGACCGGTCACCCGCGGTTATGATCGGGACGAGGTCGACCGCGCAGCCCACCCTCGCCCGCAGCTGCGCGGCGATCATCCCAGATTGGACCATGGCGAGCGCTGAACGGCGTGTCCCCAGCCGTAGTCGGCGGCCCGTGAACCGGGCCAGCAACGTGGCGCCCGGGGCCGTCGAATCGGTCTCGGTGCTGGTCGGCTCCATCGCCGTCACGAATGCTCCACAAGATCAAGGTCAGGCGCGGACACCACAGCGGGCACCTCGCGCGGAAGATCGAACAGTTCCCGTAGGGCCTCGGCGTAGGAATCGCCTCCGGGCGCCCCGGCCAGCTGCTGCACCCGCACGGTCGGGGCGTGCAGCAGCTTGTCGACGACGCGGCGAACCGCGCCCTCCACCAACTCCCACTCCCGATCGTCGAGGTCGGGCAGGCGGGAGTGCAACCGGACCAGCTCGCCGTGCACCACGGCGTCGGCATGCGCACGCAGGGCGACCACGGTCGGCGCGACCCGGCCCGCGCGGCGACGGTCCAGGAACCCCGCGACCTCGGTGGAGACCAGGGCGCGGACCGCCTCGACGTCGTGCGCCACCTGGGCGCCGTCGAGCGCGACCCGCAGCGCCTCCAGGTCGAGCAGGCTCACGCCGGGCAGGGCCCGCACGCCCGGGTCGATGTCGTGCGGCAGCGCCAGATCGAGGAACACCAGCGGCCGCCCGCCGCGCCCGGGCAGCGCGGCGGCGACCAGGTCGTGCTCGACGACCAGGCCGGACGCACCGGTCGAGGAGATCACCAGGTCGGCCATGAGGATCTCGTGCGGGAGGTCGGCCAGGCCGACGGCCCGGCAGTCGTGCATCTCGGCGACCCGGGCCGCCCGGGCCGGGCTCCGGTTGGCGACCACGATCTGTGCGGCGCCGGCCCGGCGGGCGGTCTGCGCCGCCAACGAGCCGACCGCGCCGGCGCCGATGAGCAGGACGCGGGCGCCCGCCAGCGGCGGCGGCTCGACCGCGGGCATCGAGAGCGCCGGAGCACCCCCGAGCTCGCTCCCGGCCCCGCCCGGTGGCGAGACCGGGACGGCCGGCGCCTCGCTGAGAATCCCGAGGCTGGAGGCGGCCAGCCGGATACCCACCGCGACGATCGAGGCGCCGGCGGCGTCGATCGACGTCTCGGAGTGGGCCCGCTTACCGACCCGCAACGCCGCCTGGAACAGTCCAGACAGAGCGCTGCCCGCGACCCCGGCCGCCTGTCCGGCCCGGAAGGCACCGCGCACCTGCCCGAGGATCTGCGACTCGCCGACGAGCATCGAGTCCAGCCCGCAGACCACCGAGAACAGGTGGCCGACCGCGCGGGCGTCGTGGTGGACGTACAGATGACCGGCCAGATCACCGAGGTCGATCCCGCAGATCCGGCTGAGCTGGTCGGAGATGTCGGCCACGCCGCCGTGGAAGGTCTCGACGTCGGCGTAGATCTCGGTCCGGTTGCAGGTGGAAAGCACGACCGCCTCGGTAACGCGCGCCGCGGCGGCAAGATCGTGCAGAACCTTTGGGGTATCGTCACCGGACACCGATGCCTGCTCGAGCAGTGTGGTCGAGGCGGTACGGTGGTTGAGGCCCACCACAAGCAGGCTCATGACGCTCCACCCTCCGCCGGAACCGCCTGCACCGGCCGCGTCTGTCCGGCTTGACGAGTCACCCGCACGACCCCATCCGTCTCGGTCCTCACCCTGTCTGTTCGGGGCGTTGCCCCGTCCGTGCCCGTCGTCGTGCCCGCGACGAGGGACGTCTCGCCGGCCTGCGTGGACCCGTTGGGCGGCGCCTCGCGCGGCGAGGGTGGACGTTTCCGTGCCTCATGGAACGAAAGGATCTGAAGTTCCACGGCGAGGTCGACCTTACGCACGTCTACCCCTTCCGGCACCGACAGCACCGTGGGGGCGAAGTTGAGAATGCTCGTGACCCCCGCAGCGACCAGCCGGTCACACACCTGTTGCGCCGCGGCGGCCGGAGTGCAGATCACGCCGATCGTGACCGCGCATTCGGCGATGACCTGCTCCAGCTCGTCAACGGGTCGGACGATGACCGCACCGACCCGTTCGCCGACCCGGTCCGGATCCGCGTCGACCAACGCCACGATACGGAAACCGCGGGCGTGGAAACCGCCGTAGCCGGCCAGGGCGTGACCGAGGTTGCCGACGCCGACGAGCACCACCGAACGGTCCTCGGTGAGGCCGAGCTTCGCGGCGATGCAGTCGAGCAGGACGTCGACCTCGTAACCGACGCCCCGCGTGCCGTAGGAACCGAGATGCGACAGGTCCTTGCGAACCTTCGCCGGGGTGACGCCGGCGGCGGCGGCCAGGGTGTCCGAAGACACAGTGTGAACCCCACCCTCCGCCAGCGTAGTCAGTACCCGGAGGTAAAGGGGCAGCCGGGCCACCGTGGCCTCCGGCACCGCGGAGCGGTCGGAAAGCGGTTCACTGCGGGCTCGTCGCCGGATCACCGCTGGGCGACGCCGGGGCTGGCTCATCCGCGGCTCCGATCTGTGGGCGCGCGTCGTGGCCCGGAGCTGTGCGCCCGAATCCGTGGCCCCGCCGGGCCCCGGCACGCGGTTGCCGGCGCCACAAGTCGGCTGTCGACGGGCAGTGTACGACTTCGTGAAGGGATTCACGAAGTGCCTGGGAGAGCCCGACCTGCGGATCAGCGACCCTCGCTGGGACGCCACGACCACCGGCGTCCGGCCAGCGCCCGCCGCAGCCGATCCTCCTCTACCCGCCAGTAACCGTGCTCCCGCCCATCGACCAGGATGACCGGCACCCGGTCGCCGTACTCGTCGGCCAATCGTGGATCGGCATCGACGTCCAACTCGCGCCATCCGGCCCGTTCCTGCTGCGCCACCCGCATGATCGCGGCCCGCGCGGTGTCGCACAGATGACAGCCTGCCCGGGTGAGCAGGGTGATCCGAGCGCTCCCGCCGCCGGGCTCCGCCGGTCCCGCCCCGTCGTCGTCCATCTCCCGATGGTAAGTCGGCCGCGCAAGGCATTCCGGCGGTATGACGGTGACCCGGACCGGCACGACCACGATCTACGACTGCCGCGCGTTCGTCTTGCGGCTACACTCAGCTACCTGCGCCCTCACGTGCACCGGGCCCGCCGGCCCGTCCTGTCACGACTGCATCCTCCGGAGCCGGGCTGTGACCGACTGCACTCTCGCCGACCTCGCCGACCTCGCCGCCGGCCTCGCCGCGGTACGGCGCAATCCAAACACGTGGTCGCGTCCACCGGTCCCCCTGCTGCCCACCGGCGCCCAGATCCGCGCCGCCCTGAGCCGGTTCTGGCTGGCGATCACGGCGCTGGCCGCTCCTCTGCCGGCGGTCGGGCCGGCCACCGCGACGGCGCCCGCGCACCCGGCCACCGTCGACACCGACGCCATCCGGCGGGGCTCCGCGGCACGCCGCGGCCGGACCGCCGCCGGCGGGCTCGGGGCGGGTTCCCCCACCCAGGACCGCAACGCGGCCGCCCCCGACGGCCCGACGGAGTCGGAGCGGGCCGCGCTCGTCGCGCGGGCCCGCCACGGCGACAGCGAGGCCTTCGGCCTGCTCTACGACCACTACGCCGAGCTGGTGTTCCGGTACGCGCTGTACCGGCTGGGTGGCGACCCGGTGGCGGCAGAGGACATCGTCAGCGAGACGTTCCTGCGGGCGTTGCGCACCATCGGCGCGTTCCGCTGGCAGGGTCGCGACATCGGCGCATGGTTCGTCACCATCGCCCGCAACCTGCTGATCGACCAGGCCCGCTCGGCGCGGCGCCGGTTCGAGATCCCGACCGCGGACATCCTCACTGCGGCGGACGAGCGTGCCACCGCGCTCGTCATGCCTGGCCCGGAGGAGTCGATCCTCGCCGTGCTGACCCGCCGCGAGCTGCTGGACGCGGTCCGCCGGCTGCGCCCGGACCAGCAGGAGTGCATCGCGCTGCGGTTCCTGGAGGGCCTTTCCGTCCGGGAGACGGCGCTCGCGATGGGACGCAACGAGGGCGCCGTGCGGGCGTTGCAGCTACGTGCCCTGCGCGCCCTCGCCCGCAGCCTGCCCGCGGCGGAGCCGGCCTGACCCGGCATCGCCTCCGGACCGGCAGTGCAAAAGGATCTGCGGATCGCCTTTGGACCACGCCGTCTTTCTCACCTCACCGGCACTTTTGCGCTGCCGGATCTGAGCCGCCTGCAACCAGCGGTGGGGGTCGAGCCGTAGTCTGGCGGCGTGCCGACGAACCGAGGTGTGGAACCTGACGCGCCGAGGTGGTGACGACGAGTGGGCGGTGGGCCTGTCACCGCCCGGGCCGAGCGTCATCGTCCGGGCCGTGCCCCTCGCTCCACCGCGAACTGCATGGAGATGACTGATGAGGGTGCGACGCAGGGGTGTGGCCGAGATCAGGCAGGCGGCCGAGGCGGCCGCCATAGCCGCGTTGAAGGTCGCGGCCGAGGAGGTTCCCCGGCCCCCGCTCGACGAGTCCGCCGCCGCGTTCTTCGACGTGGACAACACGATGATGGCCGGCGCCTCGATCTTCTACTTCGCCCGCGGTCTCGCCGCGCGGGACTTCTTCGACTCCCGTGACCTGCTCCGGTTCGGCTGGCAGCACGTCACCTACCGGCTGCGCGGCCACGAGAACCCGGACGGGATGCGCGACGCCCGAGAGACGGCGCTCGCCTTCGTGGCCGGACGCTCGGTCGCCGAGATCGTCCGCTACGGCGAAGAGATCTACGACGAGCGGATGGCCGAGCAGATCTACTCCGGCGCGCACGCCCTGGCCCAGCAGCACCTGGACGCCGGCCAGCGGGTGTGGCTGGTCACCGCGACGCCGGTGGAGCTGGCCTCGGTCATCGCCCGGCGACTCAATCTGACCGGCGCGCTCGGCACGGTCAGCGAGGTCACCGACGGCACCTACACCGGTCACCTGGTCGGCGGGCTGCTCCACGGCCAGGCCAAGGCCGAGGCGGTGCAGGCGCTCGCCGAACGGGAGGGGCTGGACCTGACCCGGTGCTGGGCCTATTCCGACTCGATCAACGATCTGCCGATGCTCTCGCTGGTCGGCCACCCGATGGCGATCAACCCGGATCCCGACCTGAAGACGGTCGCCCGGGAGCGGGAATGGCCGATCAAGGACTTCCGCACGGCCCGAAAGGCGATCAAGATCGGCATTCCGGCGGCGGCCGGCGCCGGCGCACTGGCCGGCGGCGTCGCTGCCGGCATGGCACTGCGTCGCAGGGTGGTCAGCGCCTGACCGCCGCAGGGCCCGGCGCCGCGGCGCGACGCGGCGGCGCGACGCGGCGGCGCGACGCGGCGGC